>CAZNHF010000061.1:10115-11950 GCA_964572375.1 uncultured bacterium
TCCGCGCAATGAGCACTAGCGCGGACCCATCCGCGCAATGAGCACTAGCGCGGACCCATCCGCGCAATGAGCACTAGCGCGGACGTCCCCACGGCGTATCGACGCCCGCATCGTCCAGCATGCGGAAGGATGCCGCGTTGCCCTCGGCGGCGATCTCCTCCTCCGAGGCGCGGACAAGCCGACCGTCCTCGACCACGATCTCGCCGTTGACGACCGTGTACGAGGCACGGTGGTCGAAGCCGGCGTACATGATCGCCGCGAGCGGATCGGAGAGCGCTCCTGCGTAGCCGATCTGGTTCATATCGAAGAGAGCAAGGTCCGCCGCCATCCCTGGCTCGATCGTCCCGATCTCAGAGCGCCCCAGCACAGCGGCGCCGCCGCGCGTGGCCATCCGTGCGATCTCGTCCGCCGTGATGGCGCGCGGCCCCCACGTCAGAAGATGCACGAGAAGGCAGTTCCTGAGCTCTCCGAGCATGTCCGAGCTGTCATTGCTCGCGCTCCCATCGACGCCGAGCCCGACCTTCACGCCGCGCTCGAGCATCTCCGGAACCCGCGCGACACCCGAGGAGAGGCGCATGTTCGAAGTCGGACAGTGCGCGACCCCCGTTCCGGTGCCGGCGAGGAGATCGAGTTCGTCCTCCTCGAGGTGGACGCAGTGCGCGAACCAGACGTCCTCGCCGAGCCAGTCGATGCTCTCCATGAGCGCCACAGGACGAACGCCGTACTCCTCAAGACAGTAGCGGTTTTCGTCCTCGGTCTCCGCCAGATGCGTATGGAGGAGGACGCCCCGCTCCCTCGCGAGCACGGCGGTTTCCCGCATCAGGTCCGCGTCGACCGAGAAGGGCGAGCACGGCGAGAGGGCGATACGCACCATCGCAAACGGGTCCGCGTCGTGATACGTGTCGATGAGGCGCTCTGAATCGCGGAGGATCTCGTCGGCGCTCTGGACGACCATGTCCGGCGGAAGCCCGCCGCTCGACCTGCCGCGCGACATGCTGCCACGCGTCGGGTGGAACCGGATCCCGAGTTCCGCGGCTGCCTCGATCTCGATATCAATGAGGTCCGTCCCGGCCTGACTGGGGAATACGTACATCTGGTCGCTCGTCATCGTGCAGCCGGTCAGCAGGAGCTCGGCGCATGCGAGGCGCGTACTCGTACGAATCGCGTCGGCCGAGAGATGCGCCCAGACGTCGTAGAGCGTCGTCAGCCAGTCGAAGAGTTTCCGGTTCTGCGCCGGAGGGATGTTCCGCTGAAGCGTCTGATAGAAGTGGTGGTGCAAGTTCACGAGTCCGGGGATCATCAGCATCGACGAGCAGTCGATGATGCGTGAGCCGTCGGGGGCGGCGATGCCCGGACCGACATCCACGATGCGCGGACCGTCGACGAGCACGTTGACGTTCGTCAGACGCTCGCCGGCGTCGTTCATCGTGGCCACGTGATAGATGTCGCGGAAGAGCAGCATTGGAGCGCCTTTCCAGATATTGTCCGGTCCCGGAACAGGGCCGCTCCGGCACCGCGCAGGGCGCCGCGTGCAGCGGCGTGCCCGGGCGACCAGGAGGTGCGGACGCCCTAGTCGGTCAGCCCTTTGATGCCAGCAAGCACTCGCTCGGGGGTGAACGGCGTCTTCCGGAGCCTGACTCCGGTCGCGTAGTAGATGGCGTTGCCGATGGCCGGAGCGACGACGTCGACGGGGATCTCCGAGACGCTTTTCGCACCAAACGGGCCGGTCGGCTCGTCGGTTCTCACCAGGATTGCCTTGATCCGCGGCGTGTCCACCGCCGAGAAGATCTTGTAGTCGAGAAGGTCGGCGTTCGTCATCCGACCGCGCTCATCGA
>CAZNHF010000061.1:12050-13572 GCA_964572375.1 uncultured bacterium
GAGAAGATCTTGTAGTCGAGAAGGTCGGCGTTCGTCATCCGACCGCGCTCATCGAAGAGCATCTCCTCGGAAAGCGCATAGCCCAGACCCATCGCAACGCCACCATGGATCTGCCCCTCGGAGAAGATTGGGTTGATGGCGTATCCGAGGTCGATGGCGCACGTGAAGTCAAGAACATCGACCCTGCCGGTCTCCACATCGACCTCGACGTCCGCGCAGGCGGCCGCGAACGGCGGCGGGCAGTCGAACGTCATATTCGACGCCGAGAACACAATGTGCTCCTTCTCCTCGCCGTACATGGCTTCCGATGCGACCTCCGAGAGCGGGAGCACGGCGCCCGAAGTCGCTCGAACTTCCCCTCCGGCGCACGTCAGCTCGGACGCGTCGACGCCCATCATTCGCGCAGCGTGATGGAGCAGTCGGTCGCGCACCTGCTCGGACGCGCGGATGACGGCCTGTCCCGTGACGTACGTCGTGCTCGACGCGTACGCACCGACGTCGAACGGCGTCTTGTCGGTGTCCGACGAATACACGACGACCTTGTCCGTCGTGACGCCGAGTATCTCGGCCACCATCTGCGAGAGGATTGTGTCGCTCCCGGTACCGAGGTCGGTCGCCCCGATCATCAGATGGAACGAGCCGTCCTCGTTCGCGCGCACCGTCGCCGCACCCATGTCGTCGCCCGGAATGCAGCTGCCGAGCATCGCCAAGGCCGCGCCCATCGCGCGCCTGAGATATGGCTTCGATCCCGGCGTCCAGGACCGTCCCCCGGAGAGCGTGTCGTGCCAGGCATCCCAGCCGGACTCCTCGCAAACACGCCGCCAGCACTCGGGCAGCCCGTTCGTTCTGATGATCCGGCGGAAACCCGCCTTCCCCTCACCCAGGTGCTCCGCGATCGGATCAGCATCACCCTCACGAATGGCGTTGGAGAGACGAAACTCTATCGGGTCCCGGCCGAGCGCGAGCGCGATCTCCTCGATCTGCGTGTCGAGCGCGAAGAATCCCTGCGGCGCGCCATAGCCCCGGAGAGCGCCGGCGATCGGGAGGTTTGTATAGACCGCATCCGCCCGGAACCTCAGATTCGGCGCGCGGTAGAGCGGGAGGGTCTTGCTCCCCGTGTTCGACGGAACAGTCGTGGAGTGCGATCCGTACGCACCGGTATTCACCAGCGAGGTCATCTCGATAGCGGTGAGGGTCCCGTCCTTCCTGACGCCCGTCCGCATGCGGATCCGCTGCGGGTGACGCGTGCGGCTCGCGGCGAGCTCCTCGTCCCGGTCGAGCCGCATCTTGACGGGGCGCCGCGTGCGGAGCGTGAGCGCCGCGCAGACGTCCTCGAGCACGATCTCCTGCTTCGCGCCGAACGCTCCGCCGATCCTTGGCTTGATGACGCGGACGGAGTGGAGCGGGATCTCGTTGACGCGCGCGACGATGCGCCTGGCGTGGAACGGGACCTGTGTGCTCGTCACGACGACCAGACGGTCCTTCTCGTCCAGATAGCACATCGTGATGTGCGGCTCGGTCG
>CAZNHF010000062.1:0-13536 GCA_964572375.1 uncultured bacterium
CGCCGGAGCGAATCCGCGACATCCGTGCGAAGAGGTTGTTCCGAAGAGGGACCGAAATCACACCCCGATGAGCAGGGCGTGCGCCGTTTCGAGTGCGCCGCGGGCCTGACCGCCTGGTACGACGACCTTCACAGACCGTCCTCCGGACACAGCCGCAACGACGTTGACGCCGCTCGCGCCAAGCGCCGCGATTAGTCTTCCGAGCGTGGCGGGCGTACCCGCGTCGCGACCGACCGCGCAGAGCACGGCGACGCTCTGCGTCGGCCGGTTGGCGGCCGTTGCGGCGACCTCCTCGTGCGGCCTGTGAACGAACGCCGTGAGCGTATCGCACGAGAGGACGGTGAGCACCGTGTCAGTCTTCCCGGCGGTCAGGTCGTCACATACGGTGTTCGCTCCGGCGGCCGGGCAGGAGAGGGACTCGAGCCCCTCGAGCAGAGACAGCCCGAGAATCGATGGTTCCGCGTACGTCGGCGCATCAAGAACGATCGTTCCGGGCGCCGCGCCGTCGCTCCTCGCGATGTGAAGGCGGATGCCGCTCCGCTCTGCGAATCGGACTGCCTCCTCCTTCATGATGCAGGCTCCGAACCTCGCGAGTTCGGCCATGTCCTCCCAGGAGATCTCCGGGATCCGCGCAGCGTGAGGGACGATCCTGGGATCAGCCGTGTGCACGGCGTCGACGTCCGTGAGAATCTCGCAGCGGTCCGCTTGGAGGGCCGCCGCGAGGGCGACGGCGGTCGTGTCCGATCCTCCACGACCGAGCGTCGTGACGTCCTTCGCCACGCTGACGCCCTGGTATCCGCCGACCACCACGACATTGCCCTTCTCGAGTTCGCCCACGACGCGGTGCGGCCGGATCTCCAGGATGCGGGCGTCGGTGTGCCGCGTGTCGGTGATGATGCCGACCTGGCTGCCCGTCAACGATACGGCCGGTGTGCCGATGGAATTGAGGGCGATGGCGAGAAGCGACATCGAGATTCGTTCGCCGGCCGTGACGAGCATGTCGAGTTCGCGCTGTGCCGGGGTGCGCGTGAACCGCCGGGCTTCGTCGAGGAGACCGTCGGTCGTGCTCCCCATGGCGGAGACGACGACCACCACGTCGTGGCCCTCATTCCTGAGAGCGGCGATGCGTCGCGCGACAGCCAGGAGCTTCTCATGGTCCTGGACCGAGGTGCCGCCGTACTTCTGCACGATGATGGACAAGGAGCCCTCTGCTGTTTGGGTTCGAACGCTATTCGGATACACACCGTCTACCACATGCGCGGTGTGTCGGTCAACGGACGGCTCGCGGGCTCCGGTGCTTCGGGACTCCGAACGGGGAGGGGCGGAGTTGACACGGCATCGCGGTCGCCGTACGCTGGGGTCGCCGCCGCTTGGCGGACGAGAATCACGATACACGATGACGGGGCCCGGGCCCCGCAACCCGCGAGGATGGCGACACGATGGCTGACAGATACGATGTTACGGTAGTCGGAGGCGGACCGGGAGGCTACGTAGCCGCGATCCGCGGGGCGCAGCTGGGGCGGCGCGTCGCGCTCGTGGAGAGAGGCGAACTCGGCGGGGTGTGTCTGAACGAGGGGTGCATCCCGACGAAGTCGCTCCTGGCGAGCGCGGAGGTTCTAGAACTGGCGCGGCGCTCCTCGGAATTCGGTGTGAAGGTGGGCTCGGCCGAGCCGGATGTCCCGGCGATGTTCGACCGGAAGGACGCGGTAGTAGCGCGGCTCAGAGGTGGAGTCGAGAGTCTCCTGCAGAAGCGGGGTGTGGATGTGTTCAGGGGAGATGGCGAGCTCCTGGAACCCGGCGCCGTCCGGGTCGTCGGACCGGACGGGGAGCGCACCGTCTCGTCCGATGCAGTTATCCTCGCCACTGGGTCGACTCCCATCATTCCTCAGGGCTTTCCATTTGACGGCGCCCGGGTCATCACAAGCCGCGAGGCCCTCGAGCTCAGACAGCTTCCTTCCACGATGATCATCATCGGCACGGGAGCTGTGGGGTGCGAGTTCGCCGGGCTTTTCTCGTCGCTCGGCGTCAGCGTCACGCTTGTCGAAATGCTCCCCGACATTCTGCCGGGAGAGGACGCCTCCGCCGTTCGCCTGCTCAAGTCGGCGTTCAAACGGCGCGGGGTCACGATCCGCACGAACGCGCGGGTCGATGCGCTCGAGATCGCCGGCGACGCGGTGCGCGCGACACTGTCCGGGGGTGAGGTCGTCGTGGCCGAGACTGCGCTTCTCGCAATCGGCCGCAGGCCGTCGATCGACGCGGCCTGGATCGGGAACTGCGGCATCGATACGGTCGGTGGAGCCATCCGCGTGAACGAGCGGATGGAGACCAGCGTGGACGGGATCTATGCGATCGGCGATCTTGTTGGCGGCTGGCTGCTCGCGCACGTCGCGTCACACGAGGGGATCGTGGCGGCCACTGCGGCGGCCGGTCGTGACGCGCGCATGGACTACCGCGCGGTGCCGAGGTGCACGTTCACGAAACCCGAGATCGCCAGCGTCGGGATCACGGAGGCCGATGCGGCCGACCGCGGCATACAACTGGATATCGGCCGGTTCCCGTTCGCCGCGTCCGGCAAGGCTCTCGCCGGGGGCGACACGTCGGGCTTCGTGAAGATACTGGCGGAAGTGGGGTCGGGCGTCGTACTCGGCGGGGTGATCGCGGGTCCACACGCGAGCGACCTCATCCACGAGATCGGCTTGGCGGTGACCGCCCGGCTGACGGTCGACGACATCGCGGCCGTCATCCACGCTCACCCGACGCTCGGCGAGGCCGTCATGGAGGCGGCCGAGGCGGTTCACGGGCTTGGCGTGCACACGCTGTAGGCAGACTCGACAACACATTCCAGCGATGTGGACTGCGACAGAGGTTCCGGCACATCCGGGCAACAAAGAACGCGCCCGTCTCGGAAGACGGGCGCGTTCTTTCGATGTGAATCGGTTGTGCCGCTCTACTCCAGGCAGCCGCGCTCGCTCAGCAATCTCGTTCTCTCCTCGAGCGTGTACAATCTGATCGGAACGTACAGCAGCGGGTCGAGACGGGATCGCTGGATGCACCCGCTGTAGACCTGCCCGGCGAGAGCGCTGCTGCTCTCCTTGAGGAGAACGTTCTCCATTACGAGTGACTGGTCGGCCGGGACGAACCATATGTCGATCGTTACGTCCTGTCCGTAGTCGAGGAGTTCGACGAATTCGTAGGTTCCGTCGGGCGCCGTCACGGTCTCGGCGAGTAGAAGGCCGCCGACATAGAGCTTCGCGGTGACGTCGGCGAGGGGCTGACCGTCGCGGTTCATGACGACGCCATCGATCGCGGTCTCGCTCGTACCGGAGAAACCGGTGTTCGCGAGCAGGCGTCCGCTGCCCGTGGACGGTATCGTGCCGGGCGTGCCTCCCGGGCCTGCAGCGAGGGCCGAGCCGCTCACCATGACCAGAAGCACAACCATCAAGAGTCCGATCCAGCGATTCATTTTGCCCACCTTCCTGTGAGTTCGGGGCGATGTTCCACGCCTCGAACCGTAGCAAGGCGTCATGTGGCTGTCAACGCCAAAGCCAAAGCCAGCCCCGGAACGCCTGTCAGATCTGTCGGTGTGGCCTCCGCACAGCGGAGTCCCGGGTCGCAGCGCGGAGCGGCCGCTGTTGCTGACGCGTGCGAAGTGCTATACTGCGCTCCTATGGAACGGGACATGACAGACCGCCGGGGGCACCGGCGTGCGGTCAGGGCTGCAGCGGCGCTCGTGCTCTTCGCGGTCGCCCTCGCGCCTGTGGAGGTATCCGCAGTCGGCAGCGTCAGCACCGTTTCGCCGCGCCCGCTCGCCATGGGGGGCGCGTTCATGGCTGTGGAGGATGAGGTGGCGGCGATGACCTGGAACCCGGCCGCGCTCTCACCGCCGCGGTGCAGGCGGGGCTGGAATCTCCGCATCCACGGCAACATCCTCGGGGCTCCCGCGGTCGTGCGGGAGACGGGTCTGCTGACGGGCGTCCACACCGAGCCGTTCCGCGACCTTCCGGGCGGCGAGAAGGTCGTTATCGCCGTGGGGAGCGCCATGAAGGCCTTCACGCTGCGGCGCGGACAGCTCGCGCTCGGAGTGATCCTCGTCGAGGAGCAGCTCGACCCGACGGGCCTGGTCGGTGCCCAGGGACTTGCCGACGCGTCGTATCTTCTCGAATCCCACTACAGCGGGATGACCATCGCATTCCGGCTCGCGCCGACGGTCTCGATCGGCCTGACTCAGATGGTGTTCGCCCGACTGAACTCGTCGGGTGAGCGTGTCTACGGAGGCGGCCGCGTCTACGGCGCGCTGCTCCGTCCGAACGAGTTAGTGACCGTCGGCTTCGCATACTTCGACTTCTCGCGGGGTTTTCAGAACTACCGGCGGGAGGTTGAGGGGCTGGGGCCGAGGACGATGAACGCGGGCGTTACGTTCAGACCGATCCCACCGCTGCTTCTGACGTTCGACCTCCGGGACATGGCCGAGAAGCACAGCGACACGTCCCTTGAACCCCGGGCCGGTCTCGAGTTGAACCTCTGGGGCCGTGGAGCGTTTCGGGCCGGCCTCTACCGTGAAGACGGCGGAGAGTCCACCGTTCTGTCGGTTGGCGCCGGCGCTATCCCCATGGTTGGCTGCTTCCATCGCGGAGAGGCCTATCGCAGCGACGGGTTCGTGCTGAACTACGCCGTCCTCGTGAGCCAGAACAGCAAGCCGAGACATCTCATCTCGGCGCTCCTGCACTTCTGAGCGGGCTTTCCGCTTGACAGGCGGGGTCGAAAACGGTGTATCCTCTTGCGGAACGGCCCCTTGCGGGGGCGCGTCAGGCTTTGTACATACCGGAGGACGCATGTTCAGAAGCATCTTAGCCGTTGCCCTCATAACCGGCTGCTCCGTGCTGGCGGCGCCGGGTGTCGCGTCGGCGGACGCTCTGACGAACGTGGGCGTCGTCCCGAACCCGTTCTCACCGAACGGCGACGGAGCGTACGACCAGACGGCCGTCCGCTACGAGCTGTCCGCATACTCGGATGTCGAGGTGACGGTGGTCGATTCCACCGCGGTCGAGGTCGCTCAGCTGTGGGCCGACTGGGCAGATTCAGGCGCGCACGTGCACTGGTGGGACGGGACCGCGGACCAGCGGGCCCTACCCGATGGCGTCTATACGATCATCGTGCGGGCGCATCCGGTCGGTGATGATTGGGAGGAGGCGAGCGTCTCCGTTACGGTGGACACGGAGCCGAACGCCATCTCAGCACTCACGGCTATCCCGAACCTCTTCACTCCGGACGCCGACGGGGTCGCCGACAGCACGCTTGTAACGCTTCGTACGACTGACGGAGCTGCTACCGGGAGCGCGTCCATCGAGATCCTCGATGGTGACGAAGGGCTCGTCCGGGCGCTGTACACCGGATCTGGGACCGACTCGGTCTCCGTCTGGTGGAACGGCCGGGACGGCGCCGGTGCCAGTGCTTCGGACGGCACGTACTGGGTTCGAGTGCAGACCCTCGACCCCGCCGGGAACACGGCGGAGGCAGGGCTCGTCGTCGATCTGGACAGGGATCCACCGGTCGTCGGTATCGATCTTCCCGACGGTTTGTCCGAATTCCGCGTGAACGACATCACCGCCACGCTTTCGGGATGGGCCCACGATCGTTCGGGCATCAGCCTGATGGAGATCGCCGTCGACGATGGCGACTGGTTCGAGGTCGCGTTCTCGGGAGACGACACGGTGCGCTGGGAGTACGCGCTCGACTGCTCCACGTGCATCCCGGACTCGCTCGACGAGGACCGCGTCGTCTACTACCGGGCACACGACAACGTTGTCACGGCCGATGGTGAGGGGCACTACAACGGTGACGGTACCCCCGCACCGATGTTCGATCTCATCTTCGACGTCGCGGGGCCCGCGCACGTAGAGAGCTCGGTCAGTGATGACGACGACGCCTACTACCCGGGCGAAGAGATCACGATCAGCACGAAGTGGGACGACGCGGGGTACGACATCGATGCGGACTTCAGCGACGTCGACAGCGAATTCAACGCGGAGGACGTGGATGTCTCCGGCGGAACGAACGGCACGTACACCGTCACCTACACGATCTCGTCGCAGGCTGCGGCCCCGGTGACGGGGCGTGAGGTCGGGATCACGGCGACCGACCTGTTCGAGCGCTCGGAGATGGATGCGTCCGTCTCGGTGAGCCTCGTCGTGAACGCGGCCGGACCGGCGGGACTCACGCTGGACCGGAACTGGTTCGACCCGACGGCGGGCGAGGCGCTCGAGATCGATCTGGGCGCGTATGAGGGCGCCGTGTCCGTCGAGTTCTATGCGCTCGGCGGGGGCCTGGTGCGACTGATAGAGTCGGAGAGCGCGTCGTCGGTGACGTGGGACGGAACGAACGAGGATGGAGACTGCGTCGCGAGCGGCGTCTACTTCGTGCGGGTCGAGACCGACGAAGGCGACGCGGTGCGCAAGGTGGCCGTCGTCAAGTAGGCGGGGGCGGGAGGTCCTTCCATGATGTCGAAGAGGTTCGTCAGCCTGATCGTACTTGCCGTCTTCCTCTGTCCCGCCGTCGCGGCGGCGCAGGGCACGGCCGGCTCTCAGTTTCTCGGCATCGGCATGGGTGCGAGGGCGATGGGGATGGGTGGAGCATCCGTGTCGGTCGTGAACGACGGATCGTCGCTCTACTGGAACCCCGCCGGACTCGCGGGTCTGACGTCCCGAAGCGCTTCCATCTCGCACGTCTCGTGGCTCGACGACGCATCGTACCAGTATGCGACGTTCGTATCACCTCTCGGTTCCTCGTACGTCGGACTCGCGCTCGAGCAGGGCGGGATCGATTGGGACAACACCGGGGACGGGACCTTCGATGCGAGTGACTTCTCTGGAGCCGCGGCATATGCGCGCAGGCTCCGTCCGAACATCGGCGTCGGCGCGGGGATCAAATTCATCTCCAGCTCGCTCGGTGACGAGGCCGCATCGGCGTTCGCAGTGGATCTTGGAGTGACCTACCGGCTCAGCGAGTCGGCCGCGCTCGGCGCTGCCATCCGGAACCTGGGGTCGGGGATGAGCTATGTTGACGAGAGCGACCCTCTGCCGGCGACCATTGTCGCGGGCGGGTCGTATCGCTACCGGGACGTGCTGGTGGCGCTCGATGTTGAGAAGGTCAACGACCTCCAGGCGGCGACCCGCCTGGGTGTCGAATACTCGCCGGTGAGGTACGTGGCGCTTCGCGCCGGAGCGGTTCTCGAAGGTGATTCAGCGTTCTCGCCGATGACGGGCGGCGTCGGGTTCAACTGGGACGACCGCTGGGCGCTCGACTACGCATACCGGCCATCCGATCTCGGGGGGACGCACTGGCTTGCGCTCTCGGCGGGGTTCGGCGGCGACGTGCCCGCTCCCGCTCCGCAGGCTGAGATCGCCGGCGGTGGCGGCGGTGAGGCGCTCCGTGATGTCGCGGTTCCCGTTTCGAACATCTCGATGCTCGGGGAGCTGATTCGGGACCTCGGGCGGACGACATTCTCGAAGATGAGGCTGCCCGAGAGCACCGTCGTCTACATCCGACAGGTTGACACGCACGACGCGAACTGGCTCGTGCAGTCGATCTTCCTCGAGGAACTGACAGCCCTGGGCCACACGGTCAAGACGGGTTCGATGGCGGGCGGACAGATGGCCGGCGGCGCTGCGGTTCCTGACGCCGGGAACGACAGGTCGGCTCGGTACGAGATAGCCTACCGGATCGTGTCCTGCGAGGTGACCTACCCTCGCGCCTGGCGCGAGTGGATGGTAGGTTCGAGAAAGGTAGAGCGCCGGTCTTCGGCCGACATCCACTTCCAACTGCTGGACGCAGACGGATCGATCGTCTGGGCCGGCAGCGATAACCGGGAGCGGCGCGACATAGTGCCCGGCTCCCGCATCGCTGATCTGAGCACTCCCGGACAGGTGTTTACCGCTCCGGAGATTGAGGCCGGAGGCTGGGACAAAGTTGTCGAACCGGTTGTCGTCGCCGGTATCGTCGGCGGTCTGATCTACCTGTTCTACACGAGCAAGTCTTCTGAATAGCCTGGGACAGCAGGGAGACAAGATGCCAAGCATGAGAAGATACCTCGCGCGGGCAGTGGCCGTGTGTGTGCTGGTCGCGGTCGTCGGGTGCTCCCCGATTCCCGAGTTCGGACAGGCGCCCATCGCAGAGGTCTACGACGTCGGGATGGACGCAGCCGCCAGGGGCGACTACATGGTCGCGATCGAGGCGTTCAAGCGGGTCACGAACGAGTGGCCGATGGACGATCTGGCGGACGATTCGCTCATGGGGCTCGCCGATGCCTACCGCGAAATCGGCGACAACGCTCTGGCCGAGGCGGAGTATCTACGACTCATGGTGGACTACTCCCGGTCTCCGCTCGTGGCCGACGCCGAGTACAAGCTCGGGCTCGTCTACTTTGCACAGTCACGGCCTGCGGCGCTCGACCAGGCCTCGACCCTCGAAGCGATCGATCAGTTCAACCGATTCCTCGCGCGGTATCCGGACAACGCGCGCGCTGACGATGCCAGACAGCGTGTGGTGGAGCTTCGGGATCGTCTTGCGGAGAAGCAGCTCTCGTCCGCCAGACTCTATATGACGCTCGGAAATCCTGCGGCGGCGCGCGTCTACTTCGAGGCCGTCGTGGCAGAGTATCCCGGCACTCCGGCGGTGGCGAAGGCACTCCTGGGTATCGTGAGGTCTCACCTTGCGTCCGGTGACGTGAACGCCGCGACGGACGCGCTCGGGCGTCTCGAGGAACTCTACCCGGGTTCCGGGGAGGCGGCCGAGGCCGCGAGCGAGATTGCCATGGCGGAGTCTGCACCGGCAGAGTAGCCGCTTTGTTCGACCGGTCGCTTCGAAGAGGCGGCCGTTGCCTCGAAGAGGCAGCCGGGCCGCAGCAGGGAGCGCATCACGTGTCCACTGGACTCATCGGCGGCACGTTCGACCCCATCCACATCGCCCACCTCATCATGGCCGAGGAGGCGCTGGAGCAGTGCGCCCTTGACCGGGTGCTGTTCGTTCCCGCGCCGCGTCCGCCCCACAAACATGAGGGGGCTCTGAGTCCGTTCGAGGAACGGCTCGCGATGGTGCGTCTGGCCATCTCCGGAAATCCGAGGCTTGATGTCACGGATATTGAGGCCCGTCGGGAGGGCGCGTCCTACACCGTCGAGACGGTGGAGGTGATTCGAGCCGGGCTCCCTGCCGGCGAGAGCGTCTCGCTCATCATCGGAGGCGACAGCCTCGAGCAGTTTCTCACGTGGAAAGACCCCGGCAGGCTTCTGAGCGAGGTCGAACTCATCGTGGCGCGGCGTCCCGGTTCGTGCGATGAGGTGGCGGACCCTCGAGTCAGAGGTGTCGCCCGCTTCCTCGACATGCCGCTCCTCGACATATCGAGCACCGACATCCGCGTCCGCGTCCGCGAGGGTCGCTCCATTCGATACCTCGTTCCGGAGCCCGTGCGATCCTACATTGCGGAGAAGAGCCTCTACTCATGACCCCGAAACCCGTCAAGGGACGGAACGCTCCTCTCATCTGCCTCGTCGACGGGAGCGCTCTGACCTACAGGTCGTACTTCGCATTCATACGGAATCCCCTCGTGAATTCGAAGGGCGTGAACACGAGCGCGGTGTTCGGGTTTACGGAGAAGCTTCTCGAGCTGAACGAGCGGTTCGAGCCCGCCTGCATGGTGGTTGCGTTTGACACGCCCGAACCGACCTTCCGGCACAAGGCGTACGAGGAGTACAAGGCGACGCGGGATGCGGCGCCGGACGAGATGATCGAACAGATGCCTCTCATCCACGACGTCGTCGATGCGCTCGGGATCGCCAGAGTCGAGCTGCCGGGCTACGAGGCCGATGACGTGATCGGTACGATCGCGACCCGGGCGGTCAAGGCGGGGTGCCGCGCGGTGATCGTGTCGAGCGACAAGGACTTCTACCAGCTCGTGGATGACTGTGTCACCATGTTCGATCCTTGGAAGCGGGTCGAGTACGATCCGAGCGGAGTCGAGGAAGTCTTCGGCGTTCTGCCGGAGCGAGTCGTCGACGTGCTCGGCCTCATGGGGGATTCCTCGGACAACGTGCCCGGAGTGCCCGGGATCGGCAAGAAGACGGCGACCGCGCTCGTGGGCGAGTTTGGCTCGCTTGAGGCGGTCCTCGGGAATGTCGACAACATAAGCGGCAAGAAGCGCAAGGAGAACCTCACGGCCTTTGCTGACCAGGCGCGTGAGAGCCGTGAGCTTGTGACCATCTGTGTCGACGCGCCCGTGTTGGAGTCGCTCGACGATTTTACCACCGGTCCGCCTGACCATGGGCGTCTGAGGGAGCTCTTTCTCGAGCTCGAACTCTCCTCGCTTCTGAAGCGCGTGGCGCCGCCCCCGGAGTGTGTGAAGGGGCTCGACTACAGCCTCGTATCGACACTCAAGGAACTCGACGGCGTGGTCCGGACTCTCAGAGGTTCCGGCGGCTTCGCGGTCGATCTCGAAACGACGTCGCTCGAACCGGTCGACGCCGACATCGTGGGCGTCGCGCTCGCGTGGGAGTCGGAGGCGGCGTGCTACGTTCCCGTCGGTTCAGGGAAGGGACGTCTCGCCGTCGACGACGTGCTCGATCGCCTCCGCCCGGTGCTCGAGGATAAGCGCGTTCCCAAGTTCGGTCAGAATCTCAAGTACGATCTCGAGGTCCTCAGCGTCCACGGTGTGACACTCGCCGGCATAGCGTTCGACACGATGATCGCGTCATATCTCCTCGATCCGGGGAGGCGGCAGCACAACATAGCTGCGATCGCGCTCGAGTATCTCGGCCGGGCGGTGACGTCGATCGAGGAGCTCATAGGCAAGGGCGCCGAGCAGCTTTCGTTCGCCGAGGTTGAACTCGAAGCGGCCCGCGACTACTCGTGCGAGGACGCGGAGGTGGCGTACGCTCTGACGCAGGTTCTTGCTCCGGCCGTCGAGGAGGCGGGTCTCACGAATCTCATGCGCGACGTCGAGCTCCCGCTGATCCCGGTACTGGCGGGGATGGAGCTCGCGGGGGTCGCGCTGGATACGGACATGCTCGAGCGCCTCGGGGGCGAATTCGGAAGAGAGATCGCCGCGGTCCAGGCAAAGGTCTGGGACCTGGCCGGTCTCGAGTTCAACATCGACTCGCCCAAGCAGGTCAGCGAGGTTCTGTTCGGACGACTTGGGCTCAGGAAGGGTCGCCGGACCAAGACCGGGTACTCGACCGACAACTCGGTGCTTACGAGGCTTCAGCACGAGCACGAGGCCGTCGCGCTCATACTCGAGTATCGCCAGCTCATGAAGCTCAAGTCCGGCTACCTCGATGCGCTTCCGAGACTTGTGAACGCGACCACCGGCCGCGTCCACACATCGTTCAATCAGGCCGTGGCCGCGACCGGCCGGCTGTCGAGCAGCAATCCGAACCTCCAGAATATCCCGACGCGCACCGCGCTCGGTCGGGAGATACGAAAGGCGTTCGTCGCGGAGGATGGGAAGCTTCTCGTCTCCGCCGACTACTCGCAGATCGAGCTCAGGATCATGGCACACCTCTCCGGTGATGTGAATCTGCGCACCGCATTCGAGCAGGGGAAGGACTTCCATCGCGCAACCGCCGCGTTGATCTTCGGGAAGGCCGAGGAGGACGTGGACGCATCCGAGCGCGATTGGGCGAAGACCGTGAACTTCGGGATCATGTACGGCATGAGTCCATACGGTCTCGCGAGGCAGCTCGGGATCTCGAACGAGGCGGCGGCCGAGTTCATCGACCGCTACTTCGAACGGTACCCGGGCGTGCGTGATTACACCGACCGCACGATCGCGGAGGCAGCGGAGACCGGATATGTCTCGACGCTTCTCGGCCGTCGTCGACAGATCACTGGAATCGAATCGGACAACGCGAGGATACGGAGCATGGCGGAGCGTACGGCCGTGAACACGCCGATCCAGGGGAGCGCGGCGGATCTCATCAAGGTCGCCATGATCGGGCTGGCGAACCGTCTCGACCGGGAGGGTATCCCGGCGCAGATGATCCTCCAGGTTCACGACGAACTCGTGCTCGAGGTCGAGGAATCGGCCGTGGGCGAGGCTGCAGCTGCGGTCCGCGAGGAGATGGAGCATCCCGAGGGATTCGATCTTGCCGTGCCGATCTCCGCAAACGTCGCGCAGGGCAGACGCTGGTTCGACGTCCACTAGAAGGCACATCGACTGAGAGTTGCATCGGAGGATGACGTGTACAGAGTCGGTCTGACCGGAGGGATCGCGTCCGGCAAGAGCACCGTGTCACGTGTGCTCAAAGAGCGCGGAGCGGCCGTGATCGAAGCGGACGCGGTCGCCCGGGCGCTCGTCGCGTACGGGAGCCCGCTTCTCGCCGAACTCGCGAGCGAGTTCGGCGCCTGCGTGCTTCGCGAGGACGGCACGCTCGACCGGGCGGAGCTCGGCCGTATCGCGTTCGAGTCTGACGAGCGGCTCGCCCGCCTGAACGCGATCACGCACCCGCCGCTCGTGGCGAAGCTCATCGCTCTCATGGAGGAATCGGAGCGTGACGCCGCGCGGGATGGCGTGAGCGGAGTGCTCGTCGTAGATGCGGCTCTTCTCGCGGAGTGGGACGTGCTCGATCTCTTCGATGTCGTCGTGGTTGTCGACGCGCCGGTCGAGTCCCGCGAGCAGAGGCTCATGGCGAACGGTCTGAGTCAGACCGAGGCGCGAAGGCGTATGGCGGCTCAGCTTCCACCGGCCGAGCTCAGACAGCTCGCCGACATCGTGATCGAGAACGATGGAGCTCTCGGAGAACTCTGCTTGCGGGCCGAGAAGCTCGCGGCCCGCCTTATCGAGGAGGGCGCGCGGGGCAGCGTCGAGCCGGAGACCACGACCGGACGAGACGCGAGCGGACGAGGCACGGACAGCAGCGAAAGGTGAGAACCGATGGCCAGCGAAATGCTGAAGGAACTCGAGGGGATGCAGACACGTCTCGACGAGCTCGCGGTGTACCTTTGACCTTCCCGCGAAGCGGGAGGAGCGCAAGCGGCTCGAGGATCTGACGTCCCATCAGGGCTTCTGGGACAATCCGGACAGCGCGCGCGACATAGCGGGCCGCATAGCTGCGCTCAAAGCGTGGACCGAACCGATCGACGGGCTCGGCGCTCGACTGGAGGATGCCCGGATGCTCGTGGAGATGGCGGAGGAGGAGGGGGGCGAGGCGGCGGTCGAGGCGGAGATGGAGCTTGGTCGGATCGAGGCGGAGCTCCGGGACCTCGAGCTCAGGAAGATGCTCTCGGGGAAAGACGACGAGCGGAACGCGATCGTGTCCGTTCATCCCGGCGCGGGAGGCGCTGACTCCCAGGACTGGGCGGGGATGCTGTTTCGGATGTACAACGCATGGGCGGAGCGGCGTGGGTTCGAGGTCGAGACGATCGATATCCAGACCGCCGACGAGGCCGGGATCAAGAGCGCGACGGTCATCATCCGCGGACCGTATGCATACGGTTATCTGAGGGCCGAGATCGGTGTGCACAGGTTGGTCCGGCTCTCTCCGTTCGACG
>CAZNHF010000063.1:0-10217 GCA_964572375.1 uncultured bacterium
CCCCTTCGTAACCGACTTCCTTCATGATGTCAAGCAGTTCCCGCGTGTCGTCAAGTGTTCGGAAGCCGACATCGACGGCGACCCTGTGCCAGGTGCCGCGGTCCAGAATCTCTACCTCGACGATCTTCGCAGGGAATCCGCGTCCCTCGAGAATCTCCGCGTCACGCTCCGCCGCCGTCTCCTGGTGATGCGAACTCGTGAAGACCACGTAGCGCCCGGGGAGCGCGGTCGACACGGCACGAGATCGCCAGTCACCGACTGCCGCGGTCGCCGCGTCGTCAGGCTCGTCGCGCGATACGGCTTGTTCGGCGTGCGCGTCCACAAGAGCCGTTTCATCCCCCTGCGGTCTCTCACCCGGCGCCTCGACGGTCATGGCGCTCCCGCCGGCGCTCTCGTCGCTTGACCCTGCGGCCTCCGTGTCGCCCGGCTGGCCGTCAGCCCCCACACGCGGCAGACGCTCGTCTTGCGTCACGACCAAGGTCGGCACATCGATCTCACCATTGAGAAGGCCCTCAAACAGGCCCGTCCTCCAGGCCACCCCCGCTACGATGAGCACGAGTACAACGGCTGTAAGCGCGCCCCATCGCCTCGACGGTCGTGCGCCCACTGCCTCTTTCCTGCGTGCTGCCGCGGGTGTAGCGGCGGATGTTACGGCGGGTGTTACGGTGGGCGTTACGGCGGGTGTTAGGGCGGGTGTTACGGCGGCCCTCCCTGTGATGCCGGGCTCTGCCGCCTCACTCACCGCACTCACCGTGTCGTCCTGGTCACCATCGTCGGGACCGGCGACATCTTCGGCTGCACCCGCGTCCACGAACGGCGTGACGACGGGCTCCGGTGCCGAGAGCACAGCGACGAAGCGGACATCCTGGAGGGCCTCCGCGCTCCTCAGATCCCCCGTCAGACGTTCGAGCGCCGGGACATCCCGCGCCAGCACGACAAGCTGAGCGGCGGCGGCCGCCGCCACCGGCGCGTAGCTCGCCGGAAGAACCACGATAACGGTGGCATCCTCGCGGGCGAGCTTCTGGAGCGTCGTCGCGTACGCGCTTGCTCCGAGCACCGCGGGCACCGAGATGGGATACGAGCCGGCCGTCACGAGCCGTACACCGTGTACCAGCGTGCGCCTCGCGATGGTCGAACTGGAAACCCCGAAGAGAACTGCGTCAACAAGACCTTCGTCGCCGTCGTCCGGCAGACCCTTTGAGAATACCGGTTCCTCGATCGCGCCATCGACAAGCGTCACGGGCGACCCGTCCTCGACGAGTCGGGCCGCCAGACCGAGCGCGAACCTCGCCGCGAGACCGGTTCGTTCGGACGTCACCGCAACGATCCGTCCCCGCACCTCTCCGAGGGCGCTCGCGATCTGTTCGGTCCATGCGTCAGAAGACTCGCCGGCGGGCGGCCGCACATCGACCGGTCCCGACGGGCTTCCGGGGAGCTCGTCCATGAGGACGGTCACCGCCGCATCCCCGCGGGCCACGATGTCCGCAAGCCCCTCTATCGAATCCCGCGATTGTCTCTGCCCGTCTCTCGAGCGCGGCTCATCAGCAGCCGGGACGTCAGTTGGCGTCATCGTCGCCTCCCGCCCGCAGGGCTCGCTCGACAGCGTCGAGCATGGCTTCCTCGTCATCCACTCTGACCGCCCTCATATCGAGGAGTACTGAGTCGTCGGAGGTCCGCGCCACGACCGGCCGCGCGTCCCGCCGAAGTCCAGCCGCGAGCTGCGTCACCGAGATGGTCTTCGGTCTGATACGCACCGCGAAACTCACGATGCCCGCCTCCGGCGCCGTTCCGCCACCCATGAGCGCTACCGTTTCCACGACGTCCACATTCGCCCCGGTGGAAAGACGCTCGGCCCCACGCTCGACGAACCGCTCCGCCCGCGCCCGAACCTCCTCCGGAGCCGCGGCCGCCATCCTCAGAACGGGCACGCGCTCGCAGGCGACCCCCTCGAGGAAGAGCCAGAGCGTCGCCTGCAGCGCAGCAAGCGTGTGCTTCCCGGGACGCAGAGCGCGCATCAGCGGGTTCGTGCGCATTCTCCCGATAGCGTCACTCGCTCCCACGGCGATCCCGCACTGCGGTCCACCGACGAGCTTGTCACCGCTGAACGTGGAGACAGCCGTGCCCGCCGAGACGCTCTCCATGACCGTTTCCTCGTGCGGGAGTCCGAGATCCACAGACTCGATCAGCGCTCCGCTCCCAAGATCGTTTATCAGAGGGACGCCGTACCGGTCACCAAGACCGGCGAGCTCCGCGGCAGTAACGCGTTCGACGAACCCCTCGATCGAGTAGTTGCTCCAGTGCGCCTTCATGAGTGCGCCGGTGCGTGACGAGTACGCGCGCTCGAAGTCTGCCAGCGTCGTGCGGTTCGTCGTACCGACCTCGACCATGCGCGCTCCCGCGCGGCCGAATACCTCCGGAAGGCGGAACGACCCGCCGATCTCGATGAGTTCCCCCCGGGACACGATGACCTCCCGTCCGAGGGCCAGCGTGTTGAGCGCCAGCAGCACCGCGGCGGCGTTGTTGTTCACGACCAGCGCATCCTCCGCGCCGGTCAGTTCGCAGATCGTATCACGCACGAGCGCGTCGCGGTGCCCGCGCTCGCCCGTCACGAGGTCGAACTCGAGATTGGTGCTCGTTCCCCCGATCCGCATCGCAGCGGACAGCGCCTCTTCGGCGAGCGGCGAACGGCCCAGATTCGTGTGGATCAGAATGCCTGTGGCGTTGATGACCGGTACGAGATTGGCAAGACGCAGCCGACCGACGGCCCGGACGACGGATACGAGTACCGCTTCGCGCGTAGCGGGCGCACCCTCACGGTCGTCGGCAATGGCGCTGCGCACGTCGTCCAGCGCCCGCCGCACGGCTCGCACGACAAGGGGTCTCGGGGCCACATCGGCAAGCCCGCACTCCTCGACGTGGCGCATTGCGAGGTCGACGGAGGGAATCGCCCTCAGAGCATCCTCTCGACCGTTTCCTGACGACATAGTGGTCCCTGGTCAGATGTGGCGTTTTGCGTGTCTGACGACAGCTCTGACTCGGCTCCCGTGAGGCGTCAGCTTATCCCCGTATCTGCCCACGGGTCAAGTGATTTCAGGCCATTACCGCGGGTCCCCGCCATCTCTGCCTGGGGCCGGTCGTCGGCCGATGCCACGCCGCCGACTCCCCTCTCGGAAACCGCAGATGCCCGCACGCGGCGGCGGTCGCGCGGGGCGCAATAAGGCTGTTTCACGCACTTTCGTTGGCACATGGATTGCATCAGAGAGGCGTAGAGAAGCACATGAAGCAACAGTCACCGAGCGGACCCGACGACAGGGAGGTGAAGAGAAGACAGCTAAAGGCGACGCCCGGCTCCCCGCCGGGATCCGGCTCAGGCCGGAACAGGTGGTACAACCCGGAAACCATCAGATCACCCCGCAAGGACTCCAGGGTCTCCGGATTCGTTGTCCAACGACTCAACCAGGAGCGGAAGATGTTCAAGCGAATGATTGCTATGATCCTGCTGGTTCTCGTCGTCCTCAGCCTTGCCGCCGTTGCCGGCGCCAGGCTTACCGAGGCCGACTACACGACGTACGTTCCCCAGCACGGCGCTCGCAGCCCGATCATCCTGTTCTTCGATGACATGGAGGGCGGCACCAACGGCTGGACCTCGACCGACAACACGACCTCGGCCGTCACGAAGTTCCACCTCGACACGTACAATGCCTACCAGGGCACCTACTCGTACTGGTGTGGTGAGATGAACCCTGCCTTCGCGAGCGGGGATGGCTATGCAAACGGGTGGGACCAGATGCTGGTCGTCCCGGCCACCGACGTCACGGGCGCGACCTACCCGGTTCTGACGTTCGCCTACCGCTTTGACTCCGAGGCAGGCTACGACTTCACGTACGTCCAGGCCGAGAGTCTCGGCAGCTACGTCAGCCTCAACGCCGGCTACGACGGCTCGAGCGCCGGCTGGCAGGACTACGGCGACTACGGTTTCATCATGTCCGGCTACGACAACCCGATCCAGGCCCGCTTCCGTTTCATCGCGGACGGGGCCTACTCGGACGGCGACGGCCTCTACAACTCTGACGGCGGCGCGTTCCACGTTGACAACATCAAGATCTTCGATTTCTACGGCGGAGCCGTCTACTTCTATGACGACTGCGAAGGCGGCGCGCTTTGCGTACCGTCCGTCCCGGCTTCTGCAGGCGATTACTGGCACCAGATCTCGCGTGCCTGCCCCGCCTACAGCGATCCGACCTCATGGTGGTGTGGTGACGACGCTGACACGTCGCTCATCCCGCCGGGCCTCAACAACTCCCTGATCTCGCCGATGGTCAACATCGCCGGCAGCGCGGTTTGCACGCTTCGCTTCCTGCTCCACGCCGAGGTCCCCACGGTCGACAACGACTACTGGGCCGAGGAGATCACCGTGGACGGTGGCACGACCTGGTTCCTCACGGGAGCGTGGTGGGGTGACTTCGGGCAGTGCGACGGTTGGGGCACATCGGGCATCAGCGGCACCGACCTCACGCCATATCTGCCGGGCACCTACTTCCAGTACCGTCTGAGCTTCTACACGACCGACAACGGCTGCGGTCCGGGTCTCTCGGGCGCCGCGGGCATCATGCTCGACGACATCTGGGTTGAGGACTGGACCGGATCCCCGGTCGAGGCCACGACGTGGGGCAAGCTCAAGGCCATGTACAGGTAGATCCACACACAGCACCGGACCGGGAAGCACGGTCATCAGAAAGCAAGAGGGCAGCGGCTCAGCCGCTGCCCTCTTGCTTTGCTGCGCGCGTTACGCGTACCGCAGGAGTACGTAGCCGCTCGCAATCACAAGACAGATGGCCGTCACCGGCACGCCCACCCGCGCGAACTCCGCGAACCTCAAGGGTTCCCGCTCCTTCTGTGACATTGCGAGAACCGCGATGTTGGCGGCTGCGCCGACCACCGTCGCGTTCCCGCCGAGACATGCCCCGGCTGCAAGCGCCCACCAGAACCCCAGCGCGAGATGCGGTGACCCGGCGTCAGCAAGGTGGTTCACGACAACCTGGACAAGCGGGATGAGCACGGTAACGGCCGGCACGGCGGACAGAAACGCCGCGGTGAACGCCGTGGCCCAGAGCAGCACGATCATCAGGACCCTGGGATCCGGCGAGATTTCGAGGAAGCGCTGCGCGAGAAATGCCACGATGCCCACGCGGTCGAGCGCCCCCACGAGCACGAAAAGCCCTATGAAGAAGAAGAGGACCGGCCATTCGACATCGACCAGTACGGTCTCCGGGTCGATCTTCGTCACGATGAGCAGAATTGTTGCGCCCGCCATTGCGACGGTGGCCGGTTGAAGACCGAGCTGGTCGTGCAGGACAAAGGCGACGAGGACGAGACCCAGCACGACGAGCGAGCGAATGAGGAGCGGGCGGTCTTTGACCGCCTGCGCCGCGTCGAGCGCGTCCATCGTCTTCATCTTCGCATCGTCGGGTCGCGCGAAGAAGCTCTCCCCACCCCAGAAGCGAAGATAGATGAGGGTCGCGCCCAGACAGACGATCGCCAGAGGGCCCAGGTGGATCATGAAGTCCATGAACGACAGCTGCCCACCGGTCATTGGGATCACGGCTCGACTGCCGATGAGGATGTTCGGGGGGTCTCCGATCATGGTGGCCATTCCCCCGATATTGGCCATCATGATCTCCATGACCAGAAACGGGGTGGCGCTCTTGCCGAGAAGATCGGAGATGAGATAGATGACCGGGACGATCATCAGGACGGTCGTGACATTGTCGATGAATGCCGACGCGACCGCGGTGATGGCGCCGAATCCTGCAAAGATGAGGAAGATGCGCCCCTTGCCGCCACCCGCCACCTTGAGCGCAAGGTAACGGAACACGCCGGTGCGCTTCAGCACCGCAACGATGAGCATCATGCCCACGAGCAGGCCGAGCGTGTTGAAGTCGATGAACCTGACCGCGTCTGCCTGACTTATGCCGAGCCCCGGCAGGAGCAGTACGACGAGGGCTCCTGCCAGGGCTATGGTCGTCCGGTTGACGCGTTCGGTGACGATGAAGTAGTACGTGACAACGAAGACCGCCGCCACCGCGGTGACCGCATACATGATCGATTCCCCGGGACCTCGCTTCGGCCCCTATTTGCCCGTCAGGATGTCGCTCTCCTCGAAGGGCGGGGCCTCGCTGCCCATGTTCTCGAGCATCCACCGCGCGGACTCCGCAAGCTCGGAATTCGGATAGTGCTCCAGCATCCGCGTGAGCGCGTTCCGCGCCGCGTCGTAGTTCTTCAGTTCCTCCGCCTGGATGAACCCGATCATGAACTGCGCCTCGTCGGCGTGCTCGCCCTCCGGATAACTGAAGACGAGCTCTGTGTAGTAGCCCATCCTCTGCACCGGGTCGTCGGTCTCCTGCGCCAGCGAGAAGAGCTCCTCCTCGGTCCTGGTCTGAGGCCTCAGCACGTCCTCGTTCACCGTCGTGTTGAGCTGTCCCCTGAGCATCTCGAGCTGCTCCGCGTAGTACTCGCGGGTGATGGCCGGCTTCAGGCTCTGCTCAATGATATCGCGGACATCCTCGAGAGGCTTGACGCCCTCCGGGCGGAGCTCCTCGATACGCACGATGTGCCATCCGCGGTCGGACCGGAGTGGCTGTGAAATCTCCCCAACCGCACCGTCGAACAGGCTCTCGACGAAGATCGCCGACATGCCGGAGGTCATGAGAGCGTCGCCCTTGTTCAGCGTCCGCACGAGGCCGCCGGCGTCGCTCGTCGCCTTGTCCTCGGACGCATCACGCGCAACGCTCGCGAAGTCCTCTCCAGCCAGCACGCGCTCCCGGGCCGCAACAGCGCCCTGGCGTGTACCGTTCATGATGTGGCGGAACTTGATCTGCGCCCGCTGCCGGAACTGCTCGGGGTGCTCCTCGTAGTACGCCACGATGTCGCTCTCGGGGACGAGTACCACCCCCTCGATCTCATCGCGGTAGTACGCCTGTATCATCGCACGCCGGGTCACGGCCTCGACCATGTCCCGTACCTCTGCGGTGCTCTCGTAACCCGCACGCTGAGCCGCCTGGAAGAGGACTTCCTCTTCGATGACGCGGTCGAGGAACTCACGCATCCCTTCGGGACCCGCGAACTGCTGTCTCGTGAACGGAGGGAGCTCGGCGAGCTTCCCGCGGAGCTCGGTCTCCGTGATGTTCTTGCCGCCCACACGCGCGACGATCCGTCCGCTGTTGCTGTCGCCGCACCCGCTCGCCAGAAGACCAAGAGCGAAGAGTCCGAGTGCGCAGAGCAGCGTGATCTTCCTTATCATGCGAACTCCTCTGCTTCTCCGCCGGGGGGTGAGCCCCCCGGCGGACAGATCCCTGCTACTCTCTGATCACCCACACCTTGATCTCGGCCTCGACGCCCTTGAACAACCGAACCGGCACCGGAAATACGCCGAGCATTTTGATGTGCTCATCCATGATCACACTCGAGACGTCGAGCTCAACTCCCTGCTCCTCGAGCGCTGCCACGATCTCACGCGGGCCGACCGAACCGTACAGCTTGTCGGTCTCGTCGGCCTGCACCCGGATCGTACAGGAAACGCCGGAGAGCTTCTCCGCCATCGCCTCGGCCTCCCGGGTGTCCTGCTTGACCTGCTTGTCCTTGAGACGAACGGTGGCCTTGAGCCTCTCAAGATTCCCGGCGGTAGCCACAAGGGCCTTCCCCGACGGGATGAGATAGTTGCGCCCGTAGCCGTCCTTCACGGTGACGATGTCACCCTGGGATCCGAGTCTCTGGACATCCTCCATCAGAATGACGTTCATACTGCAGTCCTCCTCGAAACTGAGTCGTCCAGGGACTCTAACTGTGCTTGTGATGGCGACCGATGTACGGAAGCAGCGCGATGTGCCGCGAGCGCTTGATTGCCTCCGCAACCTGCCGCTGGTGACGGCCACACGTACCGGTCACGCGGCGCGGGATGATCTTCCCGTGCTCGCTGATGTAGCGCGATAGCCGCTTTTCATCCTTGTAGTCTATCCGCACGACCTTGTCCTGGCAGAAGCGGCAGACCTTGCTGTGCCCATCTGGTCTCGGCATTGTCTCCTCCGTACTGCGCGAGAGAGCGACATCCCTTTGAAGGGAGGTTGCCTACTCCTCCAGGTTGATGTTCATGTGTCTCAGGATAGTCTCTTCCAGGCGATAGGCGGCGCTCAGCGTCACGAGCGACGACGGCTCGCCCTGGAAAGTCAGGAACGCGTAGTGGCCATCCGTCTGCTTCTTGATCGGAAACGCCAGCCTGCGCTTCGTCCAGCGGTCCCACTTCTCCACGGTTCCGCCTTCCTTCTTCACGAGCTCTTCGATCTTGGCCATCAGCAACTCGACGGCCGGATCGTCGAGCGTCGGGCTGAAGATGAAGGCAGTCTCGTACGGTCTTGCCATTGCTTCAACCTCCTCTCGGTCGAACATCCGACCCCGTCACACGGACGGGGTGAGGAGCCCCAGCACCATGCCGGGCAACTTCCTCCACTCACACCAGTGCCGCCAGCCCGCACTTCGCGAGCCGCTGCGGCGACGGTTCCCCACCGCCGCACCCTGCTATTGGAAGTGCACGAGAACCACGTCACCATCCATGATGATCGAGTCCCGTCCTTCCGTACGCACGTGTCCTGCGTCTCGGGCGGCGTGCATCGAACCCGCCTCGACCAGGTGCTCGTACGCCACGACCTCCGCCTTGATGAATCCCTTCTCCATGTCCGTGTGGATGCGTCCCGCGGCAGCCGCCGCGCCCGTTCCTGCCGGAACCGTCCAGGCGCGCACCTCGACGCCCTTGATCGTGAAGAACGTCACGAGGTCGAGAAGCTTGTATCCGGCGCGGACAAGACGCATGAGTCCGGGTTCCTCGAGTCCCCAGCCTTCGAGAAACTCGTTCCTGTCGTCGGCTTCCAGCGCGGCCAGCTCGCTCTCGAGGCTGCCGGCGAGCGCCACCACCTTCCACTCGGGCTCCCCGGTTGCCCGGGCGACCCGCGCGACCCATTCGCCTTCTCTGGCGCCGACGTCGCTCTCGCTGATATTGGCCACGTAGAGTTCTTCAAGAGCCGTCAGAAACCGAAACTCCGAAAGCTCCCTCAACCCACGCTCGCCGAGCTCCTGTTCGCGAACCGCCACGCCCCGCACGAGCCTGTCGTGGACCTGTTCGAGCAGCGGCACCAGCTTCGCCGCCTCCTTGTCGCCACGACCCGCGTCCTTTCGACGCTTCGCCAGACTGCGCGACGCGGTCTCCATGTCCGCGAGAACAAGTTCCGCGTTCACAATACCGATGTCGCGCTCCGGGTCGACATCCCCCTCGACGTGACTGACGGAGGTGTCCTCGAAGCAGCGGACGACGTGCGCCACCGCATCGACCTCCCGGATGTTCGCGAGAAAGCGGTTGCCGAGTCCCTCACCATGACTCGCGCCTCGCACGAGTCCGGCGATATCCACGAACCTGATCGTCGTCGGCGTCAGCTTCTCGGGTTCGAGGATCTCTCCGAGCCTGTCTAGCCGCTCATCGGAAACCGGCACGACCCCGATGTTCGCATCGATCGTGCAGAACGGGTAGTTGCTGCACGCCGCTTCCGTATGAGCCAGCGCGTTGAAGAGCGTCGATTTCCCGACGTTCGGGAGTCCGATGATCCCGAGTTCGAGCGACATCAGACCGCTCCCAGCGCGCGATACCGGTGTCTCGACTAGCCCGCGCATGCTGCGCGGGCCTCAACCCCTCATGAAGAGAGGGGCCAGCACCAGCGAGATAACCGACATCAGCTTGATCAGAATATTGATCGACGGACCTACCGTGTCCTTGAGCGGATCCCCGACCGTATCACCAACAACGGCAGCCTTGTGAGCGTCTGAGCCCTTGCCGCCGAAATGACCTTCTTCGATGTACTTCTTGGCGTTGTCCATCGCACCACCAGAGTTCGCCGTCTGGATCCCGAGCACCACGCCCGTGACGACCGCCCCAATGAGGAGTCCCGCGAGCGCCTTCTCGTCATAGAGACCAACCGCGACGGGGACGACGAGCGCCATGATGCCCGGTCTGATCATCCCCTTGATCGCTCCGCGTGTGCTGATATCAACGCATGTGGCGGAATCCGGAAGCGCCTTACCCTCGAGCAGTCCCGGGATCTCCCGGAACTGACGCCGCACCTCGTCGATCATCTTGAAGGCGACGTCGGAGACGGCCTGGAAGAGCATCGACGAGA
>CAZNHF010000063.1:10317-13505 GCA_964572375.1 uncultured bacterium
TCGTCGATCATCTTGAAGGCGACGTCGGAGACGGCCTGGAAGAGCATCGACGAGAAGAGGAACGGGAGCATTCCGCCCACCAGCAGTCCGGCCAGCACCTTCGGGTCGGCCATGTCGACGACCTGGATGTCCGCGGAGGCCATGTACGCAGCGAGCAGGCCGATGGCGGCGAAGGCCGCCGAGCCAATGGCGAATCCCTTACCGATGGCGGCCGTCGTGTTGCCGACCGAATCCAGATTGTCCGTGATCTCGCGAACGTGCGGGTCGAGACCCGCCATCTCCGCGATGCCCCCCGCGTTGTCGGCCACCGGGCCGTACGAATCGACCGCGACGACCATGCCGGTCGTCGCCAGCATGCCGAACGCGGCCATAGCGATGCCGTACATCCCGGCAAGATGGTGGGCGAAGATGATCGAAACGCCGAGCACGAGCACCGGTATGGCCGTGCTCTCCATACCGACCGCCGTGCCGGTCGTCACCGTGATCGCCGGCCCCATCTGGGATGATTCAGCGAGTCGCCTCACGGGCTTGTACTTCGTCGATGTGAAGTACTCGCTGACGAGCCCGATGATCACACCGCTCGCGATACCCGCGAGCGTTGCGTAGAACGGACCCATGAGTCCGTACGTCCGTCCTGCGACCGTGAAGTCGCTGCCCATCGTACGGACGATGAAGAAGCTCGCGATCGCGGTCAACCCCGCGGCCACGTACGTCCCGCCCATGAGCGCCGCCTGTGGGTTTCTGCGTCCGACGGCCTTGACGAAAAGGATGCCGATGATCGAAGCGATGATGCCCGCCCCCGCGATGTAGAACGGGAGCGTCATCAGCTGCTCCTTCACGGCAGCGCCCGCGATGAGTGCTGCGGCCAGCGCCATGCTGGCGATGATGGATTCCACATACGACTCGAGCAAATCGGCGCCAAGCCCCGCCACGTCCCCGACGTTGTCTCCGACGTTGTCGGCAATGACCGCCGGATTGCGAGGGTCGTCCTCCGGGATGCCGGCCTCGATCTTGCCGACGAGGTCCGCCGCCATGTCGGCGCCCTTGGTGAACAGACCGCCGCCTGACCGCGCGAAGAGCGCGACAAGACTGGCTCCCATGGCGTACCCGTTCACGATGACCGGTTCCTTGAAGATCCAGTAGACGATGACGAGTCCGAGCAGCGCCATGCTCGCGACGCTCATTCCCATCACCGAACCGGCGGAGACGGCGACGCCGAGCGCGCCTTTGACGCCGCCGGTTACGGCGGCCTGCGTCGTGCGCGCGTTCGCGCGCGTCGCGATGCTCATGCCGATGTAGCCCGCCAGCGCCGAGACGATCGCGCCGGCGATGAAGGTCACCGATGTCCGCCAGCCGAGCGGAAGAAGCGGATTCCCAGAGAGGATCGGCGCAAGCGCTATGAGAAGCGCCACGACGACGACGAGGATCGCGACGTATGAGTATTCCCGTTTGAGAAACGCACGCGCGCCCTGCTGGATGGCCTCCGAGATCTGAATCATGACCTCGCTGCCCTGGTCGCTCCTGAGCACCTCACGCACGAGAAACGCCACGAAAAGAAGTCCCACCAGGCTTGATACGAGTGGAACACCTATCGCTGTCATGCATCCTCCCTGTCGGCCGAAGACTTCCTGTTCGTCTGATTCATCGCCGCGTCCAGCCCATCTCTCAGGACCATCATCACAGCCGACGCAGCATCCCCGATCATCTCCTCGACGGTCACCCGCTCCCCTTCATCGAAAGATCCGAGCACGTACTCCGCCTGATCCTGCCACTCCGGTGAGGCGCCCACGCCCAGCCGGAGCCTTGCGAAGGAATCATCGCCGAGGGTCTCGATGATCGAGGCCAGGCCGTTGTGACCACCGTCACTACCGGATCGCCTGAACCTCAGATGTCCCAGCGGCAGATGGACGTCGTCGCAGATGACAAGCAGGTCCTGCGGCTCCGCCCCCATCGCCTCGAGCGCCTCGCGGACCGCGCGTCCGCTCGCGTTCATGTAGGTCAGCGGAAGAACGAAACGCACCTCCTCGCCGGCCAACATCGCGCCCCCAGTCACGAAGTCGCCGCGCCCGGCAACCAGTCTCGTCCCGAGACCGTCCGCCAGTGCGGCGACCACGCGAAATCCAACATTGTGTCGTGTGTCTCGATACTCCGCTCCGGGATTCCCGAGACCAACTACGATTCTCACGACGCCTCTTTGGTCCCCTCTGCGTCGGCTCCGGCACCACCTTCGGGGGTCTCGCCCTCAGCCTCCTCGCCATCCTCGTCGGTCGTGTAGATGGTCGGCTGGAGGATGTCGACGACCGGACGTTCAGGGATATCGAGGAACTCGACGTTCTCACCCGTCAGTTCGGAGACGTGGATGGCATGTCCAACCTCGAGTCCGCTGATGTCCACGTCGATGCTCGTCGGGATATCTCTCGGAAGACACCGGATCTCGACATCACGCATCGTATGGTCGAGGATTCCGCGTCCCTCCTTGACGGCCATGGACACGCCAACGAGGGCGACGGGGACCCGGATGTGGATCGGCTTGTTCTCGGAGATTCTCTGGAAGTCCATGTGAAGAATTTCGCGAGTGATCGGGTCGCGCGCCATGTCTCTGATCACCGCCCGCGTCATGTCCGTGCCGTCGAGAACGAGCTGGACGATCACGTTCCTGCCCGAGGGTGTGGTCAATGCCACACGCAGATCGACCGCGTTCACCGACAGGGAGATCGTATCACCCTGCTCACCGTAGAGCACGGCAGGGACTTGCCCCTGTTCGCGAGTACGCTTGGCGTCCTGCTTGCCTGTTGCCGTTCTCCCCTGCGCCGTGAGCTTCACTGTTGCCATATGTGTTTCTCCGTGTGTGTCTTAGAGACCGCCCTCGCGCGCCTGCATTTCGGAGCGCGCGCCCGCTAAACGAAGAGAGAGCTAACCGACTTCTCCCCGTGAATTCTGTCGATTGCCTCGCCCAGAAGCTCCGCGACCGACAGCACCTTGACAGTGTTGTTGCCCACCCCCGCGAGATCGAGAGTATTCGTCACGACGACCTGCTCGATGAGCGAATCGCGCAGCCGCTCCACGGCGTCGTCCGCGAAGACAGCGTGCGTGGCGCCCGCCATGATGCCGACGGCCCCAAGGTCCATGATGGCCCTGGCAGCCTCGATGAGCGTGCTGCCCGTGCTGATGATGTCGTCGATCATGAT
>CAZNHF010000064.1:0-13397 GCA_964572375.1 uncultured bacterium
TGCTGCTCCCCGTGGTCGACGATGAGAACCGTGTCGTCGGTGTGATCAACAGGAGTGCCGTGAGTTCCGCTTTTACAGGTGCCGCCTCTGAGGAGGGTCGATGACCGACGCGCTGAGACGCATCACTCTGTCGCCCCCCCGCTTCATCCTGTTCGCCGTCCTTCTGGCGGGCGCGCTCGCGACCGCCGCACCGGCCTCAACGCTTGCGCCCGAACTCGTCTCTTCCGACGAGAGTGGCATCCGTGTCACGCTGAGCGCGGGCGATCCGAGCATCACCACATTCGTTTCGGGCGGCGTCGAGTACTCGATCATTTCGCTGCCGGGTGCCTCCGTGACCGGCGAACCCGGGATGCCCGAGCTCCCCTGCGTGCGCGCCGTGCTCGCCGTTCCCGAGTGCGACGCCGTCGAACTTGACATCACCGTCGGGAATACGCGACGGACGAGCGGCGTGCGTGTGATTCCCTCGCCCGGCTTCGATGAGACCGGTGAGGGCGAGCTCTCGCGCTATCCGCGCGCCGAGGGTGAGGTCTACCGGTCCGCCGGTGTCTGGCCCGAACGGGCTGCCCGCGTGACCGCTCAGCGATGGCTGGGGCCTCAGCGCATCGTCACGGTGGAACTCTACCCGTGTCGATTCGCGGCGGAGACCGGCGAGCTTCTCGTTCACGGGAGCCTGGACGTCACGCTCCGATTCAGGGGGCTCAAGCCGACGGGACGCGAGACCGCCGGACCCGCCCGCGTGAGGCCGCGGCAGGAGCGCCTGCTCGAGACCGTCCTCCTCAACGCCGAGAGCTCCCGGGAGTGGCGCAGACGCGGCTCGTTGAAGGAGCGCACGCGCCCGGACGACTACTACTCGACATCACAGAACTGGGTGCGCATCCGCAGCACCGAGCGCGGCTTCTACCGGGTCGATCACGATGATCTCGCGAATGCCGGAGTCTCCGCGTCGGTCATCGACCCGGAGACCTTTCGCGTGTTCTCAGGCGGCGGGCTCTCGCTTCCGCCCGCGTTCGACGACCCGCGTCCCGGATGGATGCAGGAGTGCACCATCCTCGTTGACGACGGTGGCGACGGCAGCTTCGACTCCGGTGACGGCGTCGTGTTCTACGCCCTTGCCGAGGACGGCTGGTCGGACGAGTTCGGTATCGCCGACCCGGACGAGCCGCACCATGAGAACCATTATGCGAACGAGAATATCTACTGGCTGACCTGGGAGGACGAAGGGACGGCTTCGGGCTTCACCGTTGCACCGCTCCGGATGGCGGAGGATGACCTCCAGAATTCGCCGACGCCGGTCACGTTGAACGCGCAGCATGCGCGGACTCACTTCGAACGGAACATCGTCGTCAGGGAGGGCCGCGCCGACAACTGGTACTGGCACGACATGGGCCTCAGCGAGGACTGGAGATACTTCCACGAGCTGCTCGAGGGCGTCGTGACCGACTCGCTCGGTACGCTGCGCGCGCACATCGACGGGAATTCGTCCACCGGCGGCGTCTACCCCGATCATCATGTCAGGTTCCTCCTCAACAACGAGGAGGCGTACGACGCCCAGTGGGACGCCTACCAGTCTCTCTATTTCGAGGCCGCCGGACTGAGCGTGAACGACGGCTACAACACGTTCGCGGTGAACATCCCGAGGGACATCCCCGGCATCGACAACGAGGCTATCCTGATAGACTGGTTCGAACTCCTCTACTGGAAAACCCTCGAGGCAGCGGACGACCAGGTGCTGTTCGGCAGCTCCGGGAAGACCGGAGTACTCGAGTTCTCGATCGCCGAGTTCTCCACGTCGGACATCGCCGCCTTCAAGATCATCGACCAGTACACGGTCCGTTCCGTGCCCGGCGTCACGTCCAGGGTCGGGGACGACCGCGTCGTTGTAGCGACGTTCCAGGACGACGTGGCCGACACGGCCTCGTACGGAGTCATCGCCGACGGTGGATACCTGGAGCCGGTTCTCGAGTTCGATACATTCGTTGACCTGAGAACCGCGACGGACGACGACTACATCATGATCGCCCATGACGACCTCTACGAGGAGGCGCAGCGCCTCAAGACCCATCGCGAAAGCGACGCGGGAGGCGGATTCGACGTGCGGCTTGTGCGCGTCTCGGACGTGTATGACGAGTTCTCGTGGGGCGTCGTCGACCCGACTGCCATCCGCGATTACCTCAAGCTCACGTGGGAGACCGCGGCGAACCCGCCGACACACGTCGTGCTGATCGGCGACGGTACGGTCGACCCGAGGAGCTACTCGGTCTCCAGTCTGAAGACATACATCCCCGTGCACTATACGCTGATGGGAACGAACTCGGCGGAGCCGTCGTACTGGCCCACCGAGTTCTGGTACGCGGGTTTCGACGCCGAGATCGAGTACGTCCCGGGCGTCGCGCTCGGCCGGCTCACGGCCAACTCCGTGAGCGAACTCGCGACGATGATCGACAAGATCATCGACTACGACACGGACAGCACAGCAGCGCTCTGGAGGAACACGGCGATCCTCGTCGGTGACGACGAGTACACGTACGATAGCGATAGTGAGTACTTCCACGCGGAGCAGACCGAGCTGATCTCCGAGGAGATCTTGCCGTTCGCGCTCGACCGGAAGAAGCTCTTTCTCATGGAGTACGACAAGATCGGGCCGTTCAAGCCCGCTGCCAGAGCCGCATTCCTCGACATGTGGAATGAGGGCGCGTTCCTCGTGAACTACACAGGGCACGGCAGCGAGATCGTCATGGCCCACGAGTCCGTGTTCTATTTCGACGATGTGACTCTTCTGAGCAACAGGCCCGGGCTGCCGTTCTTCTTCGCGGCCTCCTGCCGTCTGAATAAGTTCGACAGAATGACCGTCGATTCACTGGGAGAGGCGCTTGCCAAGTCCGCCACGGGAGGCTCGATCGTATCCATGGGGAGCACCCGGGATTCGGGAGCGTCCCAGAACGCGAACTTCAACAGGGATATTCTCGGCGCCATATTCGGGAACCAGCAGGTCGAGACGGACGCCGTTCTCGACATCGGCTTGGCCGTGCAGGCTGCGGTCGCGCTGGCAGGCGGATACTCCGCGTGGCTCAATGACACGAGGTTCATGATCGTCGGGGATCCGGCGATCGTTCTGGCCACCCCCGGGGGGAGCGGGAACCTCTCGTCGGACGAGGTGGATCCGATGATGCGGCGCGACGAGATAGCGGTCGAAGGCACATGCTCCGGGGCGACGTCGAACCTCGATGGCATCGCGCTCGTGCGCGTGAACGATTCCGCCGACACGACCGGGTACACACTGCCGTCGAACGGTTACCACGTCCGGTACGCGCTGTCCGGTGATGTTGTGTTCGATGGTCCCGTTGCCGTTTCGGACGGCGGGTTCGACGCCCGCTTCATCGTCTCGCATGCGGCGGCCGAGGGACCGTACGGCCGGATCAGGGCGTACTGCTACGATGACGATATCGACGGCGCGATTTCGCTCGAGGGCGTCGCGATTCGAGATAGCGTCGAGACGACGGACGCGACCGGTCCTGTGGTCACGATCGAATTCGCGGGCGGCGCAACGTCCGTTCTTCCTGGCTCCGAGCTCATGGTGACGCTTTCTGATGAGAGCGGGATCAACACCGTGATCGGCGGCCGGGGGGTTCCGATATCGCTCCTTCTCGACGGCGGCGATTCGACCGACGTCACCGGTCTGTTTTCGTATGACGTGGGCAGCTACCAGTCGGGCGAGGTCGATCTCGATCTGCCGAGCCTGTCGTACGGCGCACACACGGTCGAGATCGAAGCGAGCGATAACATGGGGAACCGCTCGACCGGAGATCTCTGGTTCGAGGTCGTCTCGGCGGCGGACTTCGAGGTCCGCAACGTGGCGAACTATCCCAATCCGTTCCCGGACGGAGGCGAGACCGGAACGTGGCTTATGTTCCAGCTCCCGGGGCCGGCGAGTGTGCGGATCGACATCTTCACGGTTGGAGGACGCAGAGTCAGGACGCTGGACGACATTCCCGCGAGCGCCGGGGCGAACCAGATCTACTGGGACGGTCTCGACGTGGTGGGAGACGAACTGGCGAACGGTGTCTATCTGTATCGGATCCTGGCTGTCTCGGAGAGCTACCGCGGGGACAAGGCGGAAGCGATAGGCCGCGCGGTCATTATGAGGTAGCCAAGCTGATCGCGGCAGCGGTCAGCCGCCGGGCGCCGGTCGTGATACCGGCGACCCGCGGCGACTGAGTGAATCAAAACGATAGAGCTCACTGACGGATACTCTTGGGAGATACGAGTCGAAGGGGGAAACCGGGAATGCGAACCACGAAACTGCTCTTGGCGGTCATGATCCTCGCGGCGTTCGCGAGCGCTGCCTCCGCTCAGGTATCGATTGGCGGTGCGCAGTCGCTCTACATCCAGCCCGGGGCGCGTCCGGCGGGCATGGGTGACTGCTTCGTCGCTATCGCCGACGACGCCAGCGCCGCATCTTGGAACCCTGCGGGGCTCGCGTGGGTCGACGGTCGCATTAACTTCACGCTCATGCACACGCAGCTCGTCCCCGATTGGGACGACGTTTACTACGAATATGCAGCGTACGCACAGCGGGTCGAGGGTCTCGGCACGATCGGAGGGTCACTCATATACCTGACTTACGGTGAGCAGGCCGCGACCGATCCTGACAGCCCCGACGTCATCGGGTACTTCGACAGCTACGAGATCATCCCGTCTGTCTCCTATGGAGCCGAGATCGGCGACAACCTCGCCGTCGGCCTCAATCTCAAGTTCGTCTACGTCAACCTCGCACCGGCGCAGTACACCCAGGACCAGCAGAAGGGCTCGGGCTCGACGTTTGCCGCCGACCTCGGCGTCCTGTATCGGCTGTGGGAAGACCGTCTCCGACTGGGCGCCGCCGTCCAGCACGTGGGACCGAGGATCGCCTACATCGACGAAGAGCAGTCCGATCCGCTTCCTCGCAATCTGAAGCTCGGCGCGTCGTACAAGGTCCTTTCCGATGAGATGAACGAGCTGATCTTCTGCGGCGAATACAACAAGTCGCTCGTCATCGTCGAGGACATCGCGGATCAGTCGGTCGGCGTCATTCTGAACTTCGGCACCGAGTACCGGTACTATGACCTGTTCGCCCTCAGGGGCGGATACGTGCACGACGAGGACGGTGAGGTCAAGGGGTTCTCCTTCGGGATGGGGCTGAAGTATCGCAACTGGTCCTTCGACGTGGCGAACGTGCCGCAGGCCGAAGGCCTCAGGCGACCGTTCAGGTTCTCCCTGAGCGCCACGTTCTAGGAGTACGGGCAGGTAGTTTTGCGCTGGCGGAAGCGGGCCGCCCGGCGGGGCTGGCCGTCGCCAGCGCTTCTCACAGACGGGCGACGGCCGACGCCGCGAGGCGGTCGATACGGCACGATGGAGGAAACGGTGACACGGTTCAACAGGCGAGCGAGTGCGCTCTACGCGGTGATGCTCATGGTGGCCGCCGCGCTCCTGTTCCCGGCGGTTGCGCCTGCGGGATCGACGCTCCTGTGCTCCAAGGACGTCGAGCGACAGCTCGGAGAGCTCCAGGCTGTCAACGCGAAGTACTTCCCGAGTCAGCCGGCGCGCGTGAGCGCGATCGAGCTGGCGCAGCAGCGGGGACGTGGTGATGGGGACCGGACGACGCTCCGTTTCCTCGCGATACGCGTCGAGTTCCAGCCGGACGACGATCCTCTGAGTACGGGCGACGGGACCTTCAACTATTCTGCGTGGGACGGGGCGACCTTCGACGGACCGCCTCACGACCGCGAGTATTTCGAACTCCACATGACCGCCGCCAAGAACTATTTCGAATCGGTTTCGCACGGCGAACTCGAGATCGAGTTCACGGTGGCGCCCGCCGATTCGCAGACTGCCTACGTTCTGCCGCACGACATGGGTTACTACCACGACTACTCCGAGGCGCAGGTCTGGTACGTCTCGCAGGTGGAGGCCTTCACGCGCGACGCTTTCGCCGCTGCCGACACGACCGATTCGATCGACTTCTCGGAGTATGACGGATACGTTCTCTTCTTCGCGGGCTCCGACTGGCAGAGCGACATCTACTACGACACGCCGTTCGATCTTCCGGCGGCCCACATCTCGGTGGGCGAGCCGATTCTCGTCAACGGCGGAACCCACGAGATCTGGGGGGCCGCGCTCATGCCGGAGACCTCCAGCCAGGACGGCCTCTCGGCGGTCCTCAACGGCACGCTCGTCCACGAGATGGCGCATGTCATCGGGCTGCCGGACCTCTACAACACCTCGAATTTCTTCCCGTCGATCGGCTACTGGGGCATTATGGACTCCGGTGGTCGCATCGGTATGAATACTCCGTGGGGCTACGCCTACGGGCTCATACCCGTGCCGCCTTGCGCATGGTCTCTTGAGTATCTCGGATGGACCGACCCCGTGGTCATTCTCGACGATACGAGCGATATCGAGGTGAAGGCCTCGGTCCTCCGTGGCGGCGGGTATCGGATGTTCAAGATACCGATCACGAGCAGCGAGTACTATCTCGTTGAGAACCGGATGGACGACATAGGCAAGGACGGGCTTGTTGCCATCGAACAGGAACGGGGCGTTGTGCTTGGCCCTGTGGACCCGGACTGCCAGCAGCAGATCTGTCCGGTCAACAACGAGTACGACTTTCTGCTTCCGGGCCCCGGTCTGCTCATCTACCACATCGACGACACGCGCGTCATCCCAGGGCTCATGCCGTACGACGCTGTCAACTACGACCGTCACCGGAGAGGCGTCGCCGTCGAGGAGGCGGACGGCATCCAGGACCTTGGCGACATCGGCAGTTTCTACTGGACCGGGAGCAGGTACGACCCGTTCTTCGCGGCGAACAACGATTCGTTCTCCTACGACACCTATCCCTCGACCGACGACAATCTCGGCGCGAAGAGCTATATCTCGATCACGGGAATCTCGGATCCGGACTCCATCATGACCATGGATGTCCGATTCAATCGTTGGAAGGACGGGTGGCCGCTCGAGTTCGAGGGCGAGATCGGATCGATCGCACCCCGGGTCGGCGACCTCGATGGCGACGGTGACATGGAAGTCGTCATCGCGACGACCGATGGTCTCGTCTACGCGTTCCATCACGATGGAGCTCCGGTGCTTCCCGACTGCGCCGGACCGTACGGCTTCATCGCGGTCGCGAGCGGCGAGATATCGCAGACGCCGGCGCTGGCGGACCTCGACGGCGACGGCGACCTCGAGGTCATCGTCGTGTCCGACGACGGCGCTCTTCACGCGTGGCATGCCGTCGACGGCGACGGCAACGGTCACGCCGACCCGGTCTCGGACCACTTCCCGGTCGAGATCGGCGGGCCGGCGAGCGCACCGCCCGTGGTGGCGGACCTCGATCCGGGCTACGGTCTCGAGATCGCGGCGACCTCACGCGGCGGGCAGCTCGTGGTCGTGGATCAGGCAGGCCGTCCGGTCGGCAGCTCGCCGTATTCGTTCGGCGTGCTCGTGCTCGACGACGTCACGATGGCGGCCGGCGATCTGGACGACGATGAGGAGTTGGAACTCGTCCTGTCGACAACGAACAGGGGATGGGTCGTCGCGATGAACGCGGATGGCACACCGCTGTCCGGGTGGCCGGTGGACGTGGAGGGATGGGAGCGCGAGACGGCCGGCGTGCTTCTCGGCGACCTCGACCGGGCGAGCGACAGGCGGCTCGAAGTACTGGCCGTGGGCTCGGACGGCCGCGCGTTCGCGTGGGACCGCCACGGCGAGCGGCTTGCCGGCTGGCCAGTGGATCTCGGAGAAGAGGTCGTCGGGCGTTCGTCACTGGGCGATCTGGACGGTGATGGTTTCCTCGAACTCGTCGTGCCCGTCGGCTCGACACTGGTTCGAGGCGTTCGGGCGAACGGGACGGCCGTCGAGAACTGGCCGCTGGCTTTCTCGGCGGGCGACAGCGCGCGCAGCGCGCCTGCGTCACCTCTCATCGGCGACGTCGATGGGAACGGCGTGATCGACGTTGTCATGAGCGGTCCCGGTGGGGGCATCCATGCGTGGGACGGCCTGAGCGGTGAACCGCTGCCCGGGTGGCCGCTCTCATCTGACGTCGCGCTCGGCACCCCGTGGATCGGGGACGCGGAGGGCGATGGAGAGACCGATCTCCTGGTGGCCGGCCGCACCGGTCGCGCGCTTTTCTACCGGCTGCCGTATGAAGCTGCGACCGGGGCCATGGTCTGGGCGACGGAGGCCGGCAGTCCGGCCGGGACCGCGTGCTTCGCGGACTCGCTCCTCGGCGACGATTACGAGGAGACGCCGACGCTGATGGTGCACGAGCGCACCTACTGCTACCCGAACCCGGCGCGTGAGAACGATGTGACCGTCAGGGTCTACCTCGAGGAGTCGACGGAGATCCTCGTGGAGATCATGGACGTTACGGGACAGATCGTCGATACGCTTCGCGCCGACGGCGTTCCCACTGTGAACGAGCTCGTCTGGGAGACGGACGGTGTTGCCAGCGGTCTCTACCTCGTCCGCATCGAGGTCGGCCTGGAAACGGTCGGGATCCTCGGCGGATCGGTCGTCGGGCGCACCGAAGAGAAGGTCATCAAGGTCGCGGTGATACGCTAGTATCGGATTCGTGCAGCAGGAGATGTCATGAGGCTCACGGCCGCACTCATGGTCACGGTGATGCTGACGCTGACGCTGACGGTTCCCGCGTTCGGAGCCCGCCCTTCTGTTGTGGTCCGGCGCGACGTTCGCGAGGATCTCGTGCTCATCTCATCGCTCGACGCCCGGACGGAGCTCCTCGAGCTGGCGGCCGTCGCCGGGACTACCGCTCGGGTCGAGAAGGTTCACGATCCGCCGAAGATGCTGCTGCTGTCGCTGGCAGTCCCGGGCGCGGGACAGATCGTCCAGGGCGAGAAGCGCGGCTATCTCTATCTTCTGGCCGAAGCCGCCATGTGGGGAGGCTTCTACTACCTCGACAAGAAGGGGCTGGAGGAACGGGGCGACTACGAGGACTTCGTTATCGAGAACTGGAACCTCGCCGCGTATCAGGATTTCTTCAACGAGAACTGTCTGGATGATCCGCAGGACTACGCGAACGGGTGCCGGCCGCTGGCGCCGGAGGGTTCGCAGGAGTTCTACGAGGACGTGGGGAAATACGACGTCTACTGGCCGTGGTGGAGCGGCGACGGTTCACCCAACGATGTGACGTCCGAGGACATGGTGCTCAGGGACGAGTACTGGGGCATGCGCAAGGACAGCAATGGGCACCTCAGGCAGGCCCGCTACTTCATGATGGCCGCGCTGCTGAACCACGTGGTGAGTGCGCTCGACTCGTTCTTCATCGCGAGATCGCCGGGTGACGAGGCCGTGCCGGCCGACCTGGGTCTGGAGTTCGGGGTGCCGACCGATGTCGCGGGACTGACGTGCGCGCTGGTCGCGAGGTATTGAGGAGCAGCAGATGAACCGATCCATCGTGTGGATTCTCGTTATCGCCGTCGCGGCCTCGGCTCAGGTCGCGCTGGCGTCTCCTGCGTCATTCCCGGCTTCATCCGGCGGGCTTGCGAGGCAGGGGCTTTCGCTCCGTCCCGACGGTCCGATCGGCGAACTCGCTCCCGAGGCGCAGCCGGCCGAGCCGGCGTACGAGGCGGGGGGGCGGGAAGAGAAGAACCCGCTCGTCGCCATGCTGATGTCGTTCGCGGTGCCGGGGTGGGGGGAGTTCTACACGGGGTATAACGGGCGAGGCCGCGCGTTCATGGCTGCGGAGGGCGCCATCTGGGTAGGCTACGCCTCGTACCGCATCCAGGAGAACATGCGCGTGGACGACTATGAGGAGTACGTATCCGTCTTCCTCGGTGTGGACCAGGGCGCCGATCACACGTACTACGGGGACATCGCGGACTACATGCGCAGCGAGGGTATGGACAGCTTCAACGAGGACATCCGGAGTGAGGCGCGGAGTCTGTTCCCCGACGACCTTGACGCTCAGGAGAACTACTACCTCGAGCACGGCTATTTCGGCCGCGACAACTGGGACTGGGGGACACGCGCTCGACTCGAGGAGTATCGTAACCTCAGGCACGAGGCGTCGGTCTCATCACGGAACGCTTTCTATCTGACAGGACTGGCGGTTCTCAACAGGGCGCTGTCGGGCATCGACAGCGCGTGGATGGCGAGGCGCCACAACGCGGGACAGAGCGGCGCTCCGGCCGCGAGGCTTTCGGTCGCTCCGGTGCCGGACGAGAACGGTCTGTGCGGCAGTCGCGCAACGCTCGAGTTCTCCTTCTGATGTGACGGCGGGACCCCTCCCGCCGATTGTGCATCCCCCTACACGGAGCACGTCATGATGCTCGCATGGTTCCTGCCGCAGACGACGCGACGGACGTCCATGAGGCGTTCGCTCGCCGCCATGACACTCGTGGCGGGCGTCACGCTGGTCGCGACGCCGCACGTCGGCGCCGGCGCGCAGATATCGCTCGTTCCGGCGGGGGAGATCGGCGGCGACCAGTGGGGACTCGACAGCCCGAGCGCTATTGCCGTTGATCACCGCGGACGACTTCTCGTTGTGGACAGCGGCAACCATCGCGTCCTCGTCATCGGAGTGGATGGCACGGTCGTCATGGAGCTGGGTGGATACGGCTGGAAGGACGACCGGCTCAACACGCCGCTCGATGTGGTCGTGGATCCCGGGCTGGCGACGTTCGTTCTGGACGCGGGCAACCGGCGCGTCATCGAGTTCGACGCCGAAGGCAACTACGTCGGCGTTGTTCTCACCGAGAGCCAGACCGGCACTCCGGTCGGGCTCGCGCTCGGTTCCGGTGGCGAGCTCTTCGTTGCGGACGCGGACGCTCAGATCGTCAGAGTCTATTCGCAGTTTGCCGAGCCCCTGGAACCTCTCGGCCGGTTCGGTGGCGAGCAAGGAGGACTCATCACCCCGGTGCGTGTCGCCATGGGGCCCGCGCGCGAGATCGCCATCGCAGATCCTGGCGCATCGGCCGTCCGTCTCTACGACGAATTCGGATCGCTCCTCAGGCAGATCACCCCCGGCGAAGGCTTCTCGCCTCTCGATGTCCTGTTCGATTCACGCGGCAACATCTTCGTCGCTGATCCTTCGTCCGGCACGGTCTCGGTCTTTGACCGGTCCGGCAACACCGCCGTTGCGGCGGCAGGCCGCGACGCTCTTGGCCCGGATGCCGCCCCGTCAGGGCTGGCTTTCGATCGGGCGGGGAGGCTGCTTGTCCTGGACGCGACCTCAGGCAGGGTTCTCGTGTTCGAACTCGAGTACGACATCGACCGGTAGGGTGTCGCTCAGGCGCTCCGCCCGGTTTGCAGGAGGTCGCCTGTCCGGTCGCCCATCCGGTCGGCGCCTCACGCGGAGTCGCGCGGGCTGGAGGGCGGCGCTCAGCGTCGCTCTGCTCGTGGCATGCGTTCTGAGCGCGGCTGCGGGAACGTTCACGAGGACGAGAGGCCGACGCGCTCTGACGTTCACCGGTGCGGAGGTGTCAGGCGCCATCCAGCTCCCCGACTCGCTCATCGTTGCCGGGACCGACTCGGTGGCGATCGACGGCGTCACCGCGGTACGCGGCGTCGATTACCTTCTCAACGTCCCGGACGGGAGCGTCCGCATCCTCCGGGAACTCCCTGATTCCTCTTCCATCGTGCTGAGCTACCTCTACGTGTCCGGTGTCGGCGCGCGCGAATACCGCTACGCCGCGATCGAACGATCGGGCGAGCTTCCAGCCGTCTTTGCCGGCCCCGAGAGCCCTGACAGTCTTGTCGGGCTGCATGTTCCTGAGCCGGGGGGGGCGCAGTCGGCATCGAACCTTAGGATCGGCGGCGCCAAGACGTTCGGCGTGACCGTCGGCTCGGATCGCGACCTCAAGCTCGAGCAGTCGCTGCGGTTGAACGTCGAAGGCCGCGTGGCGCGAGATGTGTCCGTGCGGGCGTACCTCTCGGATCAGAACACCCCGCTTCTCCCCGAAGGTGACACCGCGGAGCTCCGCTCGCTCGACAAGGTGCTCGTTGAGATCGAGGGCGAGCGAGCGTCCGCCACGATGGGGGACTATGTGCTCGAGCTCACGTCGGGAAGCCTCTTCTCAATGAGACGCGAGCTCGCCGGCGTCATGGCGACCGCGGATGTGGGCCGGGCCGACCTCGTGCTCGCCGGCGCCCGCGCGTCGGGAGAACAGATCAGCATCGCCCTCAACGGGGTCGATGGTAAGCAGGGGCCTTATCTGCTCTCGGACGCGTCCGGTGCGGTCGGCGTCGCCGTCGTGGCGGGCAGCGAGCGCGTGTGGCTCGACGGCGTTCGTCTCAACCGCGGTCGCGACAACGACTACACGATCGACTACTCGACCGGCGAACTCCAGTTCATGGAGACAAGACAGGTCACCGCGGAGAGCAGGATCGAGGTCGACTACGAGTACGCAACCTCCAACTACGACCGCGACGTCTACGGCGGACGAGCCGCGTTCAGGACGGCGGGCGACCGGTTGGAACTCGGCGCCGCGTTCTTCAGGGAGTCGGACGACCGGACGGCCCCCGCGACTCTGGACCTTACGGACGCCGACCTCGCGCTGCTGGCGGCGGCCGGGGATGATATCGAACTCGCGCACGACGACGGCGTCGATTCGGTCGGCTACGGCGCCGGCGACTACGAGCGGGCGCCGGACGGTACGTTCGAGTACGCGGGAGCCGACTCCGGATCGTACGATCTCGACTTCGAGCGATACGACGGCGGGGACTACGCCTACGACTACATCGCCGGTCACTATGACTACGTGGGAGAGGGTGATGGCAGTCACCGCCTCGGCCGCCGGCTCCCGCTTCCCGCGGACGCGTCGCTTCTCGCGCTCGACGCCGCCCTGGCCCTCGGTGGGGATGGTCTGCTCGAGGCCGAGGCCGCGCTCTCGGTCTTCGATGCGAACACGCTGTCCGACCTCGACGACGACGACAACGCCGGGAACGCGGCCGTGGTCAGGTTCGACGCACCGTCGATGACCGGCGGCGTCCTCGGGACGTCGAGGCTCACCGCATCGGGCTCAGGCCGCCGCGTCGGGGGACACTTCCGAGGCAACGGCCGGTTCCGGGAGACCGGGTACGAGGATCGTTGGGAGCTCCGGGGGCTTGCCCTGCCGACGGCAGAGTTTACCGGCGAGGGCGCGCTCAGGCTGGATCTGCCGGGCGGCGGATCCGCCGAACTCCGCCATGGACGTCTCGAGCGCGGTGATGTGCTGCTCTCGACGCGGACACAGTTCGAGACGGAGATCTCACCGAGCGAGCGTTCGCGCGTGTGGGCGCGAGGAAGACTCGTCGACCTCGACTACACGGCAGCCGGTGACACGGCGCTCGTGCGTGAGCGGAGGTTCTATCGCGCAGGTGCCGAGATCACGCTCGGGAGCGTCAGGCCGGGCGCCACATTC
>CAZNHF010000065.1:0-12921 GCA_964572375.1 uncultured bacterium
TCGAGTACTCGCTGAGACTCGACTTCTTCTTTGACTAGGATGTTGCACGGGCTGCTCCCGAGCTGACGCAGCCACACTCCCAACCGGTCCGGGGTCCGTGAAGGCCACAGACCCGGGACGGGTGAACAAGGAACCGGGGCGTCTCGATCGAGGCGCCCCGGTTCTGCGTTAGTGCTCGGCAGTCGTGCCGTCGCGCAACTCAGCTCGCTCGCGACGCGCCATAGAGACACCAGGTCAGTCAGAGCGGTGCGACAGGTCCACGTCAGCGAGCGACGGATCGTCGTTCGCATCGTAGACGTCCTCCGCATCGACCTCGGCCTCCGAGCCGTGGTCCCAGGTGTTCCCCCGGGCGAAGATCACGGCGGCCGAGTCTGCCGGAACCTCGACATAGAGATCGTAGTCACCGTTCCCCATGATGACATTACCGCCTGTGCTCCCCTGCGCGCCGCCACCAAGATCGATCTCACGGAAGAGACGGATACCCGCCCCGCCGTTGTCCGTCACCGTGTTGTTCTGGAACGGACCGTAGTCATACGAGAGACCCTCCGCGAGGAAACGGATGCCATCCGAGACGCAACCGGTCACTGTGTTGCCGCTGACGGTCTTGTCCATCCCCAGGGCCGCCACGATGCCGTAGTGCGAGCCGCTCACAACGTTTCCGGAGAGCTCCGTCACACCGCTCACCTCCCAGATGCCGATGGAGCCGCCGGTGACGGTGTTGTCCTGAATGACCCCCTCACCACACGTGGCTACAATGCCGACATTGCGCCATTCGTGGGGTTCTCCAGTCGGCTCGCCGGCGGGTGGAAGCGTCACGGTATTTCCGATCAGAATGGAGGGAGCCCCGCAGTTCATCTCGATCGCGAACGTATCGGCCGGCGCATGGACGATGTTGTACCGGCATGTCGCGGTGCCGGACTCTATCTTCATGACCCCGTTCTGAATGACGTTCGAATCGATGAACTGGCTCTCGAGCCCCCAGCCTCCGCTCTTGTCAACGATGTTGCCCGTCGGCAGCGTGTTGCCGGAGATCGTCGTGAAGCACGCGCCGGACCGGTCGCGTATTCCGTGAACGGTGTTGTTGGAGATCGTGAACGTGTGCCCCGCACCGCTGCCCAGATCGATCGAGCCGCCGATCGTGCATCCGTCGATCAGCGTCGTGATGCTACCTCCGCCGTGGATGCACTGCACGCTCCCGGCGATCAGGCAGTCTCTGACGGTGTGGGTCCCGTGGTCTGAGAAGCCGTGGTTGAAGTTCACGCTGTCAATGAGGCTGTTCTCGACAGTGTAGCAATGATCCGGCGGATACCCGATACCGACGGCACCGGCATCGCAGCTGTCGATGTGGATGGGAGCGAACTCGACGCGAAGCCCGAGCGGTTCCGCGGGCCCACGCCGCGACTCGTCCCGGTTCCCCTCGAACGTCGCACCCTCGAAGGCGAGGCGCTTGAACACAACCTCCGCCGTATCCTGCGGCGCGCTGACGACGAACCATGTATCGACGATCGTCTGCTGGGCGCCCGCCCCCAGGATCGTGATGGCAACGGGCACATCGATGTCAGACCCTCCTGCGTAGTTCCCCGCGGCGACAATGACGGTGTCTCCGCGGTCAGCCGCGCCGACGCCCTCATCGATGGTGTTGTACGGATGCTCGAACGTGCCATCCTCGACGCCTGCGTTGGACACGTCGACATAGATGCGCTCTCCGGGCTGGTCGTCATCATCATCGTCGTCAGGCCCGCCCGGGCCGCCGCTGCCGCCGCAGCCCCAGACCAGCACGAGGGCGGAGCAGATCACCATGGCAGAAAACACCCTTCTCTTGAGCATCCCCGCCTCCTCGTCACTCGTTCTATTCAAGCGGCGCCTTCGTAACTCTGATGTCGTCGATCCAGACCCTGCCGGGGCCGGTGACGACGAGATTGAGCTTGATGTTGTCCGGGTTCTGACCGGGTTCCAGGCGGAAAACGGCCACCGCGTCGGTCCAATTCGTGGTACCTGATACCGGGTTGTCCAGAGCGCGCGAGAAGAACTCGCCCATCTCGTCGAAGACGCACCACATCTCGAGGAGCGCCTCACCCTCGAGACCATCGGTCCTGACCTTCGCCTGGAACGCGATGAGCGCGTTCTCCACGTCGATATCGCCTGTCTCGTACAGGTGGTACGTAGTCGGTGCTTCCGCAGTAACAAGAATCGACGGTGTTCCGGCGCATCCCTCTGCATCCAGCGAGACGAGCTCTCTGTCCACGATGCCGTCAAAGGTGTCGGCAGAGTAGGCCACGATGATGTCCCCCGTCGGCCCGGTGGACCCTGCGCCCTGCGCCGCTGCCGCGCGCGTTGCCATGTCGCTCGACGCCGCGTTCTCCACTGTCTCCGCCTCGTTCCCTGAGCAGCCGACGACGACGGCGGCAAGCAAACACACGAGCACTACGATTACCAGATCACGGACCTTCATCCAACACCCTCCTTCATCGGGCGCCGCTCTTCACGGCGCGGACACAGAGGAATCCAGGTCACCGCAGGAGCTTCGCATAATCCTCCGGGTCGGCCTCCCTGAACTTCGGAATCGGAAGCGGCTCGACCAGCCGCTCTATAACAAAGCCCGCGTCCGCGAGCGCTTCATACGCTTCGAGCGCCAGCGGTTCATCCCGCTCGCGCTCGTCGCGCTTCCTTGTGTCGTTGGGATCGTTCGTCACGCGGACTCCGAGCTATGCGTCCTCGCTCATGGTCAGGTTGTTCTCGCGGAGGAAGGCGCCGAACTTGTTGTCGACGTCCCGGATGTGCTTGATGAACCAGTTCATCAGAAGCGTCTCGATCGAATCCGCGAGGCCCTGCGTTGCGCCATCCTCTCTGAAGTCGTCGCTGAGGTTGGCGAGTGTATCGTTGAACTCGGCGTGCCTCTCCAGATGTGCAGGAAGCTCCGGGTAGTCGAACGCGCGCATGTTCTTCTCTTCGGTTCCGAAGTGGTAACCCGTGTAGTCGATGAGAAAATCGAGTGTGCGCACGATCTCGGCCGGGCCCTGCCCGGTGCGGATCGAGTTCTCAAGGTGCGCGATCTTCTCAATGAGGCTCTTGTGCTGCTCGTCTATGAGGTCGATACCCACGGATAGACTATCGCTCCACGCGATGTTGCTCACGAGATGCTCCTTGTGGCGGGTTCCGATTCGCGTCCTGTCAGGGATGACATCAGAATCGCGTCCTGTCCAACAATGATGCGGGAAGTCGGGCAGGGGTGCAAGCCCGGGGTTCCCGGCCATGGCGCAACCGAACACAGGCAGCGACCATCTAGCCAAGCGCCTCGCGCACCTTTGTGGCGATGCCCTCAACCGTGAAGGGCTTCTGAATGAAGCTGACGCCCTTATCGAGGACACCGCGCTTCGCGATGATATCCGCCGTGTACCCCGACATGAACAGCGTCCGGACGCCCGGCGACAGCTCCCGGATGCGGTCCGCGAGGTCGCGCCCGTTCATCTCCGGCATGATGACGTCCGTAATGAGAAGATCGATGCCGCCGCTGTCTTTCATCTGCTGTGCGACGCGGAGCGCCTCGCCTGGCGTAGTCGCTGAGGAGACCGAGTAGCCAAGTTCTCCAAGCACGGCTTCGCAGAGATGCAGAATGGCGATCTCGTCCTCAACGAGCAGGACCCTCTCGCCGTCACCCTTCGGGTGCTCGGCAGGACGCGCCTCCTCGCCCAACTCCTCCGCCGCACTCTCACATATGGGAAGGTAGATCCTGAACGTGGTCCCCTCGCCCACGGCGCTCTCCACGTCGATGGATCCACTGTTCTGTCTGATGATCCCGTAGACGGTCGACAGTCCCAGGCCGGTGCCCTGCCCGAGGCCCTTCGTCGTGAAGAAGGGCTCAAAGATGTCGGCCAGTGTCGTGGCGTCCATCCCGCATCCGTCGTCACTCAGGCTCAGCATGACATGCTCGCCGCGAATCACTTCGGGATGCTGCGAGCAGTACTCGTCACCGAGGACAACGTTCCCCGTCGAAATGTCGATCCGCCCGATTCCTTCGATGGCGTCCCGCGCGTTGACGCAGAGATTCGCGAGCATCTGGTCGACCTGCGACGGATCGAGCATCACGGCCGCGAGCGATGCCCCGGGCCTCCAGGTCAGTTCGATGTCCTCACCGATAAGCCTGCGCAACATTTTGAGCGTCGCTGAGACGGTCTCGTTCAGATCGAGGATCCTCGGGGCGACCGTCTGACGGCGGGCGAAGGCGAGGAGCTGCCGCGTCAGGTTCGCGGAACTCTGCGCGGCGCCTTTGATCTCCGCGAGATCGTCCTGGAGCTCCTTGCTGACGCTCTCCCGACGGAGAGCGATCTCGGTGTTGCCCAGGATCACCTGGAGCATGTTGTTGAAGTCGTGAGCAACTCCTCCCGCCAGCCGCCCTACTGACTCCATCTTCTGCGCCTGCGAGAGCTGCTGCCGAAGCTCCTCGCGCTCCTCTTCGGCGAGCTTGCGCTCGGAGATGTTGCGTGTGACTCCCTGCAGAGCGACGGGGCGCCCCTGCTCGTCCGTGAGCGCCTTGCCGGTGATCTCCACCTGGACGGGCGTTCCGTCACGCTTGCGCATCTCCGCCTCGAACACGGCCACGCGGATGTTCGGCAGCGCAGCGAGCGTCTTCTCTATCTCACCCTGCATCATGGCGAACGTGTCCTCGTCGCAGTACTCCCAGAGCCCGGCCCCGACGATTTCTTCTGGGCGCGCGCCCAGAAGAGCCTCAGATGCCGGGTTCACGTAGAGGAACCTCGCATCGAGGCCGATCATCCATATGACGTCCACCGTGTTGTCCGCAAGAAGGCGGTACTTCTCCTCCTGGCTGCGCAGTTCCCGCTCTGCCTGCTTCAGCGTTGTGATGTCCTGGAACGTCCCTCGAAGGCGGACGCACCGTCCGTTGGCGTAGACGGGTTCTCCGTAGACGCGACACCAGAGAAGCTCGCCGGACGATGTGTGGGCCTGGAGTTCGAGGTCGAACGGCGTGCCATCCCGCGCGGCCCGCCCATAAGCCTCCTCAAGTCGCTTCCGATGCTCAGGTGGATAGTAGTCGAGATGCTCATTCGCGCCGGGCGGTCGCGTCCCGGGTTCGATACCGATGATGTCGTACAGAGCCGCCGTCCAGACGGCCTCCCCCGTCTCGAGTTCGTGTTCCCACCCGCCGATGCGCGCCATGCGTCCGGTCTGGTCCAGAATGCGCTGCTGCTCAAGTAGCGCCGACTCCGCAGCGACGCGCTCGGAGATGTTCCTGACGATGCTGACGAATCCGACCGGAGCCCCGTCTGGCTCCCGTCGGAGGTTCAAGGTGACTTCGACAGGGACCCTGGTCCCGTCCTTCCGGACTCGCTCACAGACGAAACCCTGGATCGAGCCGCTCTTGCGAGCCTGCTGAATGATCGTCCGCTGTTCCTCAAGGCCTTCCTGCGGGCTCAAACGGGATATGTGCGTCCCGATAATCTCGTCCGCGCCGTAACCGAATAGAGCTTCCGCCCCGAGATTGAATGCCTGGATGTTTCCATCGAGATCAATCACGATCACCGCGTCGCTCGTTGTCGCCAGAGCTGCATCATATTTCTCTTCCAGCTCCCTGCGACGCTCCGCCGCCTCGATCTTCGCGAGCGCGAAGGCCACGTCGCCGGCCATCTCGACGAAGAGCGAGCGCTCCTCCTCGTCATCCACATACGCCTCCGGGACCGTGGCCGTGAACAGCCCGTAGACGCGTCCCTCGTGCTCGAGCCGGATCCCGAAGGCGGCATCGCCGCCTGTACGGTCGCCACCACTGCCGGACGCCTGCTCCTCGGAGCACGAGTCCGGACGGCAACAACTAGACGACGGCTGCGGCATCGCAACCAGACCCGATGACTGCAGAATCGCAGACGCGCACTCCGGCCACTCCCCGCGGTCCAGAGACTCCTTCGCCTGCTCGAACTGCCCGCCCTCCCCGGCATGCCCCAGCCCGGCAAAGTTGCCATCACGGTCGACCAGCGCAATGCACGCGCTCCCGCCCTCCAACCGCCTGGACATGCACTCGCAGGCACCCTGGACGAGACGATCGCGGTCGCTTTCGCGTGTGATGAGCTGGTTGACATCGCGGATGGCGCCGAGAACTCCCAGAAGGTGATTCTGTCTGCCGAGGCTGTCCTGGAGCTCGCTCTCCCTGCGACGCTCCTCGGTCATATCACGGAAGACGACCACGACTCCGGTGATGTTCTGCTCGGCGTCCATGATCGCGGCTCCGCTGTCCGCAATCGGACATGCCACTCCATCCCTGCGGATGAGCAGCGTGTGATTCGCAAGCCCTACGATGACGCCGTCGCGCAGCACGCGGTCCACGGGGCTATCCACTGATGCGCCCGTGCGTTCGTTGACGATCTCGAAGACCTCTTCGAGCGGACGCCCGCGCGCAGCTTCACCGGACCAGCCCGTGAGTTTCTCTGCGACCGGGTTCATGATCTCGATGAGCCCCTGCCCGTCAGTCGCGATCACGGCATCCCCGATGCTCCGAAGCGTGATTCCGTATCGCTCCTCGGCCACCCGCAGTACGGCCTCACTCTCGTAGAGAGTCCGGTATCGGATGCTCCGCTGCACATGCAATGCAGCGAACGCCGCGACCGCAAGGAGCGTCATGAGACCGACGACAAGAATGAGAATCACCGCAGAGCGGAATCGCCACCCCGTCAGCGCTTCGCTCGCGTCCACCTTGGAAACGATCGCCCAGCTCGACCCGGGGACGGGCAGCACGACAGCCATGACGTCCTCGCCACGGTAGTCGCGTCCCCGGACAACGCCATAGCGGCCTGTAACAGCGGAGACCGCCGGGAGGTCGGCTCGACTGAGTGGGATACGTAGCGTGAGGGCCGTCCCGCTCTGATGGCGGAGGTCGTTGAGGAAGAGCACATCGTCGCCGTCGCGACACACGAGCAGCGTCTCCGCGCTGCGGCTCGGAACGGGCCGACTCTGGATGATGGGGTAGAGCGTGGCAGGGGCGTCGCTGACGAGCAGGATAGCCGCGAGCGGGCGCCGGCCCGAGACCGTGGTTTCGAAGAACGGCGCAACCGCGCTCAGATGCGGCTGGGTGTGCGTCTCTCCGATGTGGAGGTCGGTCAGCGTCGGACGACCCTCGTCGAAAGCCTGCTCGAGGGCGCGCATCGAGATGTCGGCGATCCTCCCGTCCACGTCGCCCGCGCTGAGCCGGACGGTCCCATCCGGCGTGACGAGGAGAACATCTTCATAGCCGTACTGACGACAGAGGCTCTCAAAGTCCCCGAGAAGACTGGCCGTCGGCGACTCCACGTCGCGGCCGCCGAGCAGCGCCGCAACACCCTCGTTCACGAACGGGCTCTCCATCAGAAGCCCGGCATCGCCGAGACGCTCCGCACGCCATGCGGTTATCTGCTCGGCCTTGAGTAGACCGATCGACGCGAGGGTGTTCTCGACATCAGCCAGCTGTGAGCGCTCCTGCGAGCGGTAGAGCCAGGTCCCGCCGAGGGCGAGGACCGCCATGATGAGAACCAGCGTGAGCTTCATCCATCCCGGGAATTCGCGCATTGCGCTGCTCCGTTTGGAGTGCCGGCTGATTAGGGCGTTGCGGCGGCGAAGATGCCAGGCGGCATCATCTTCCGCACCTTTTGACTTGTAGCACGAGAACGGCCGGAATGACAAGCGAAGCCCGCGACACAGGACGGTCGTCTGGAATGGTGAATACTGACTCTCTATTGAGTGTGACCGCCATCCACTGAGCATGACCGCCCGCGACATCGAAGAACTGTTTCTTCAGAAACCCCGCGTACTCCTGATCCGACGCGAGCTCCGCGATGGTGATGTGGGTGGGTTACAAGCGGCTTCGGGCGATGACCGCAAACTGGATGGAGTCCGGGGCGTGCGGAGCGCCGGCGACGTCGCCGAGGAGCTCGACGACCTCGAGGCCAGCCTCGTTCAGCTCCCGCTCCAGCGACTCGGGAGTGAAGGTCTGAAGCCAGTTGTAGATCTGGCGCGTGCGGTTCGGCTCAACGAGCGTGTACTTGTCGAGCGATACGTGCTCTGATTCGTACGCGTGGGTCGCCTTGATCACGAAGTGCTCCTCGGGCGACCAGAAGCCGACGTACTCGGAGTGCTCGATGCTCGTCCCCTCGACCACGCTCGCGAAGTAGTTGTAGGACGGTACGTCGAGCACCATCGCGCCGTCCGGGGAGAGCGCATCGGGACACCTCTTCAGAAGAGACGCGCGCTGGTCCGGGCTGAGCGGCGCCAGGTCCCAGTAGATGAAGGTGATGAGGTCGAACCTGCCCGCCGGCAGGTACTCGAGGTAGTCGGCATGCACGTATTCTATAGAGAGGCCTTCGCGTTCGGCGGTCGCGCGGGCGTGCTTGAGCGAGTTCTCGGAGAAGTCGACGCCCGTGACGGCCGCGCCGGTCTTCGCGAGCGGGGTAGCGTAGAGTCCTGGACCGCACCCCAGGTCGAGAACGCGGGTCCCCTCGCCCACGCCGAACCTCTCAATGATCCAATTGACCGAACGCTCGATGAAATCGGGCGGCCGCGACGCGAGTTCGGTGTCCGGGTTGAGATGGAAGTGGAGCATCTGCGTGGCGATGTGTGGATCGGTCCAGAGCGTGTCCGCAGTGTAGCGGCTCCAGACCTCCGGACGAGCGAGGGCCACCATGAGATGCTTGTAGAGTGGTGGTGCGGTGTCTGAACCCGCTTCCGTTCTCCCGTCCGCACCCGTGTACTCGCGCCGCCCGCGTCTCTGCGCTGCCTCCTCATCAACCGCATCAAGCCACCCGCTTGCTGCACCTTCGCGCGCGTCGAAGCGTGACGAGTATGGCTTGATATCCAGAAGCGGTGTGCCATCGAGAATGTCGACGTCCTCGACCTTGAGCATTCGCCCCTCGCGGCCGATGACGCGCACGATGCTGAGACCGATCGCATTCGGACGATGCGGCGCGCGCGTGGCGAAGACGCCGCGCTCAACGTCCTCCATGTAGGGAGTAACCGTCAGCTTCGGTGGACGGGCCCGGTCGAACGAGTAGACGAGATAGACATACGAGAAGCCCTCGACGTCGCGGAGCCCCTCTTCATACTCTGGGAACACCTCGACCGTCCCGGGGATGCCCAGGGCGTAGACCGGCTGGACGGGGGTCTCCTCCGCACGCGTGTGCGGCGTATGGATAATGCCGATGGGGTGATGGATGATGTCGTTCATGGAGCCCCCATTATGCACCGGTCGGGAGGATTATGCGCGGGCGCTGGACGCCCACGCGAAGCTGCGTTGTCCCGTCGATGAGCGCGGTCTGACCGGCGTGCGGCGCAAGCGCGGCACGGATGTCTTCGGTGAACCCTGCCGTCCCGAACTCGCCGGTCACGACCAGAGTGAACGGAAGCTCCACATCGAGCACGTCCACGAGATCGACACTGCCAGCGATGACACCGGCGACTCCGGCGTCGCGGCATGTCTCAAGTAAGGCCACGTCAAGACGATCACAAACGACCACGGAACCCGCCGCCATCGATCCCCGCGCGGGTCCGGAGCCGGCACCCATCGGCGTCTCTGCCATCGCGCCATCCCCGCCCCTGCTGCCCGGGAGAAACGCAAGCGGACCCACGACCGCGCCACCACGTCCCCAGAGCCCGTCGATCTCGATACCGTCACTCACGACCGTGCACCCGCGAGGCGTCACCGACTCGACGACACCCGGCAGCCACGCCGGAACCTGGAGTTCTTCGAGAAGCGGTTCGATCATCACCATTCCGAAGTGCAGATCGATCCTCGCGACCTTCCCGCGCACGGGCGACTCCGCCCCCTTGTGCGTCGCACCCTTGAGCATCGCCGCGACCCATTGGCCCCGCTCGACCTCGTCGCCGACCGACACCCGCAGATATGGTTTCAGCCTGCTTGGATGGAGCCCGAGGTCCTTCGCTGCCTCGACGGTCGTGAGGACCTTCGCGTCCTCCAGATGCTCGCGGACGATAAGCGTGCCATCCGGGAGGATGCGTTCGATGGTGCCGTCAACGGGCGACCGGTAGGATGACGGGAGTCCAAAGCGGATGCGGTACTTCGCAATCATCTCGCCACGACTGACCTTCTCGCCGACGTGTTTGAGGAGCACGCTATCGAGTTCCTCGGGATCGATGTGCAGAGTTCGCGCGACCGTCAGGAAGAACGGTCTGAGGAACTGTCGTGTCGCCTGCGCGACGATCGTGCCGGATGTGACCTTCTCCCCGACGCCCACGAGCACATCTCCGTTCGTCGCGAGCTCGCGCACGGCTGCGATGCGGCCGCTGCGAATACGAATCGCGGGGGCGAGTTCAGTTCTCGCGTGCGAGTCATCTGCGTCATCAGGCGCAGTCCCCGCGGCCGCGCCTTGCACCGACTCGGGCGAAGCTGCGGTCCGGTGCTCCCCCACGGTGCCGAGCTCGACGAGCGCGAGTTCGAAGAAGAGCTCCTTCGCGAGCGCCTGGTCGACTTCAGCGAGCACACCGAGATGCGGAAACATGAAGGCGCGGTCGACCGCGAGCTTCACCTCGCTCTCTGGCTTGAGCGCGTCGATGAGCATGCGGGCTGCCGCCTCACGCGGCGAGTGCGAGAGAATGCCGCCGCTCCCGATGACCATGTCGTATCCGGTGATGCGGAGATCTGCAGGGCCGCTCCCCTTCCGGGTTGGCGCTGCGGGAACATCCATCTCGCCAGGACGCTCACGCTTCGGTATGCCTCGCAGAACGCGCATGTGCTCTCCGACCGCATGCCGGATCGCGGCGCTCGCTGTCGCCCACTCGACCATCGCGCCCTCGCGCGTCGTCGGCAGACTCGTCGGCTGCGTGTACTTGTTCCCAATACGGTTCCAGAGTTCGCGTTCTGTAACATCCAGTGGAAGGAGTTCGGCAATGGCGTCAATGCCGGCGAGCCGCGCGACGTTGAGCACGCTGTAGCTCATCCCGATGTTCGCGCTGACCGTGCGGATGACATCACCGCGGCACGCCGTGAAGACATCCGTGGTCGCGCCGCCGATGTCGATGGCGAGCACCGTCCCGTCAAGCTCCCTGGATGCGAGGGCCATGATATCGGCAAACGCCGCCGGTGTCGGCCGGATGGGCGCTGCCACCCACGGCTTGAGCTTGTCGTAGCCGGGAGCCATCGACATCACGTGGTCCATGAAGATCTCGTTGATGGCCGCGCGAGCCGGGCGCGTCTCCTCGTGCATCTCGTCCGGCCGGACGTTCGGGACCACACGGAATAGGAATCCATCGCCAAGCGTCTGCTCGACGTACGGACGGGCGTGGATGTTGCCGGCGTAGACGATGGGGAGTTTCGAGTCGGGGTTGAGCTTCGGGTGGATCTCGGATTCGACGATGAGCTCCGCGAGGAAGACGGGCGCCGTGATCGCCTCACCGTCATACCCGCCCGCGAGAAGCACCATGTCGGGGCGGAGCCTCTTGAGGTCCTCTATCTGGCGATAGGTCGTTCGCCCATCGTTCATGCAGATGATGTCGAGGACGATCGCGCCGGCGCCGAGCGCCACGCGTTCGGCCGTCTCGGCCGTTAGCTCCTTGACGAGGCCGGTGACGACCATCGCAAGCCCGCCGCCCGCGCTGGAGGTCGAGAAGTACGGAACGACCGGCGCGCCGTCTTCGAACAGCGTCTCACCTGTCGCCGCCTCAAGCGCACGGAACGCCTGCATCACGCCTATCGACACGTCTTCATACGGACGCTCAACTGTGGTTGGGGCCTCGCGCCGGATGTACGTCCAGGTTCCGTCGTCTTCGCGACGGAAGAGGATGGCCTTCGTTGTCGTACTGCCAACGTCTGTGATGCAGAGCTTGGTGATGTTCTTGCGTTTGCCTGTCACGGTTCCATCCTCGAGCTGTCTTCCTGCGCGCCTTGCCCTGGCCGGATAGCACCGGGCCGGCCCCGAAGAGCCGACCCGAATACTACCACATCTTCACGTGCCTCCGCCCACCTGCCACCGGCTGGTGTCGCGATGCGGGTCTACTCGAGGTTGATCCCGCGGGCGCTATACTCGGACGAGAACTCTACCGTGTAGCCAGCTTCGATCTCGGTCTTCTCTCCGGCCCCAAGTGTGAGCTTCCATGTGAGGAGCCCCTCGTCGTCCTGCACGTCGGGCTCGGGCAGAATCTCGATGTCCTTCACCTCCACGTCTTTCAGAGTGGAGATCGGAACGCGATCGAGAATCCAGAGCTCGACCGGCGCCTCGCGGAAGCTCTCAGAAGTGATGCTCACCGTATAGCGGATCTTCGTCTTCTTGTCCCCGGACCGCGAGAGAACTTCTCTGCCGATGTCCTGTTCGACCTTGAGGCTCTGGTCGGCTCCGAGGTACATCGTGAACTCCTCACCCGGCGCGACGTCCGAGATCGTGTCCTTACCCACAAAGTTCGTGACCGCCGGACCACCACGCGCCGGAGCCGACTCGACATAGACCTCCGCGGGACCGGAAAGGATCGGGACATCGAGAGGATTCTCGAGCATCCCTCTCACGAACACGTGGTCGGAGTAGCGCGGTATGGACTCGCGCACGAATGTCCCCGGGATCCGCCGTTGGACAACGAGCACGCGCCGCGGCTCGGCGCCCGATTCGAGATTGACGGGCTTCGCGATAACCAGATTGGCCGCGAATTCGGAGCCGGCGACGGTCATCTCCGCGTAGGATACGGCCTGACCCTCCGCGTACGTCTTCACCTCTGACGACCGGCCGCCGCGCACGTGGATGTCGCCGTCGTGGAGAACGACACCGGGCTGCGTTGCGATGGCGCTCTCCACCGTGTTGATCGGTCGAATGCGCGACCCGTCTGCGACCATAGGCCGCTCGGCCTCAACCATGACCTCCCCGCCGCGGATGACGATCGGCTGCAGCACAATATCGAGACGCTTGGACACACCCGCGATGACTCGCACATTGACGCGGCGGGTCG
>CAZNHF010000066.1:0-3730 GCA_964572375.1 uncultured bacterium
CCGCCTGCTCCCGCGCTACCCGCCCGGCCTGGCATCCAGCCCGCGTCCTGCTCCCGCGCTACCCGCCCGGCCTGGCATCCAGCCCGCGTCCTGCGAGATACTTCACGGCCTCTTGTGCATCTTCATCAGATGCGCTCGGAAGATCGTCGTGGCGCCACGAACGCTCGAGCCGAGCATACTTGTCGGCGGCCGTCCGGTGGAAGGGGAGAACGTGGACACGCCGCGTGTTGCTGAGCGAGAGCACGGTATCGGCGAGCGCGGCGAGGTTCTCCCTTGCATCCGTCGCTCCGCAGATGAGCGGGAACCTGATCCAGATCTCGCCCCCGGCCTCGTCCATCGCCCGGAGGTTGTCGAGGATGGGGCCCAGATCGCTGCCGACGGCCTCGCGGTGCCGCTCCGGGTCGAGGATCTTGAGATCAAAGAGCACGAGGTCGGAGAGCTCCGCCGCCCGGGCCGCGATGTCGGCCGGTGCCGCGCCGCTGGTGTCGAGCGCGGTGTGGAGACCGCGCTCGCGGCACTGCTTGAGAACCGAGAGCGCGAAGTCGGGCTGCATGAGCGGCTCGCCCCCCGAGAGCGTCACCCCACCGCCTGATGTCTCATAGAAGGGACGGTCACGCTCGAGCTCATCGACGAGTGCGCCGGATGTGACCTCGCGCCCGACGAGCTTCCGCGCGCCGCGCACGCATGCGGCAACACAGCGCCCGCAGACCTGGCAGACCGCGCGGTTCGTCCATGCGCGTCCGTCGGCGCGCTCGACCGGAGGCTGCGGGCAGGCCTCAACGCATGCGAGGCAGCCGACGCAGCGGTCGGCAAGCACGAGGACCTCAGGAGCCGTCGCCATGCCCTCCGGGTTGTGGCACCAGGGGCATGCGAGGGGACATCCCTTCAGAAAGGCGGTCGTGCGGATGCCCGGTCCGTCGTGGACCGAGTAACGCTGCACATTGAATACGATGCCGGTCATGAGACAACCTCAGGCTCGGTTCGTGCATGGATGGTCGTCTTTCCGGGAATCCCCGCTACCCGGGGACCATCTCAGTATAGGAGAGCCCGTTCACGCGGGGAAGTCCCCATCCTCGCTGCGGGTCGGTACTTGAATCGCCCCGGGGAAGTGGCTACTATGGATGGTCAGGTTCGATGACCCGGTAGGAGGCGTATGCCCACGTTCCGAACACGCGCATTCGTTGCACTGGCCGCGCTCGCCGCGGCTCTCGCGTATCCCGCGAGTGCACAGGCCTACGTCGGTCCCGGCGCCGGGTTTGCGGTCGTGGGATCTCTGGGCATCGTGTTCGTGACCGTGTTTCTCGCGATCGGCTCCCTGATCTCGTGGCCGTTCCGCGCGGTCGTCCGCGCCATCCGCATCCGCAGGGTCAAGGGTAAGAGCGAGATCAAGCGCGCCATCGTGCTGGGTCTCGACGGTCTCGACCCGGTCCTCGCGAAGCGGTTCATGGACGAGGGCAAGCTCCCGAACTTCTCGAAGCTCGCCGCCACCGGAACGTTCACACCGCTCCAGACTGCGTGTCCGTCAATGTCGCCTGTCGCGTGGTCTACCTTCGCCACGGGCGTCGATGCCTCGCGTCACAATATCTTCGATTTCCTCGATCGCGACGTGCGGTCGTATCTTCCGATCCTGAGTTCGACGCGCATCTCCAACCCCGAGCGCGTGCTCAAGGTTGGGCGGTACAGAATCCCCCTCGGCAAGCCGTCGATCCGTCTGATGCGAAAGAGCCGTCCGTTCTGGTCGGTGCTCGATGACTGCTACGTCCCGTGTCACATTCTGAGAGTCCCCATCACGTTCCCGCCGGAGAAGATCGCGAACGGCGTGCAGCTCTCCGCCATGTGCGTACCCGACCTTCGCGGTACACAGGGCAGCTTCACGATGTTCACGACCGACTCGGAGCGCGCCGGAGGCTACACCGGCGGCACGCTGCTCCTGGTCGAGCGACACGGGAGGACGGTCATCGGCGAACTGCCCGGTCCACCGAGCCCGTTCGTCGAGGACAACTCCGAGATGACGGTGCCGTGGCTTGCTGAGATCGATGAGTCCGCGGAGCGCGCGCGGTTCACGTTCGGCGAGGAGGAATTCGAACTCGGCCTCCGTGAGTACTCCGAGTGGATCACGGTCGAGTTCAAAGCGGGGCTCGGTGTCAAGGTGAAGGGCATCGTGCGTGTCTACATCAACTCGATCTCTCCGGAGTTCGAGCTCTACGTCACGCCGATCAACCTCGACCCATCGAGTCCGGCGATGCCGATCTCGTACCCGTCGATGTTCTCCCAGTACCTCGCCAAGCTCCAGGGTCCGTACGCGACGCTCGGCCTTGCCGAGGACACGTGGGCCTTGAACGAGCGGATGATCGACGAGCAGGCGTTCCTCGAGCAGACGTGGCTGATCAACGACGAGCGCGAGACGATGTTTATGAACTCGCTCTCGAAGAACAAGAACGGCGTGACGGTCTGTGTCTTCGACGCGACCGACCGCATCCAGCACATGTTCATGCGCTATCTCGACGCCGACAACCCGTCAAACCGCGACAAGGATACCGAGAAGCACGCGAGCGCCATCGAGGATCTCTACGTCCGGATGGACGGGCTGCTCGAGCGGACGATGGAACACGTCGACGAGGGGACGTTGTTGCTGGTCATCTCCGACCACGGCTTCAAGCAGTTCAAGCGCGGCGTGAATCTCAACACCTGGTTCCTCGAGAACGGGTATATGACCGCCAAGGATGGAGCTTCCATCGGCGAGTACCTCGAGAACGTCGACTGGTCCCGGACGAAGGCGTATCAGCTCGGGCTCTCGGGCATCTATCTCAACCGGAGGGGCCGCGAGTCGCAGGGCGTCCTCTCGAAGGACGAGTACATCGCCGTCAAGCGCGAGATCAAGGAGAAGCTCGAGGGGATGAAGGATACCGAGACGGGCGGTACCGCCGTCACATCGGTCTACGACACGACCGAGATGATGAACGGTCCGTACGCGGCGAACGCGCCCGACCTCCTCATCGGATACAACGTGGGTTACCGCGCCTCGTGGGACGGCGCCGTGGGCAAGGCGAGCGGGAGCGTCATCGAGGACAACGTCAAGTCGTGGAGCGGTGACCACTGCATCGACTACAAGCTCGTTCCGGGAGTTCTCTTCACGAACCGCAAGGTCGAGATGGAGCGTCCGGGACTCATAGACATCGGCCCTTCGATCCTCGAACTCTTCGGGGTGAAGGTGCCCGCATACATGCAGGGCCGTTCGATCTTCCGGCGCGACGCGGTGGGCAAGACCGGCGGTGATGACGGGGGAGGTGCGGACGATGCGTAGCACGCAAGAGAACGCAGGTCGGGGCAGAGCTTCGCTCCGGATGGCGCTTCTGGTCCTGATGCTCGCGATGGTCGTCGTTGGAGGCGCGCTCTGGCTCTCCGGCTGTTCGGCGGATGCGCCCGAGGACGCGGGGCTGACGGAGCAGGACAAGGAGGCGCTCGCATCTCTCGGCTACGTCGAGATGACTCCGGGGATGCGCGAGGCGGTGGCGTCGGGCAAGAAGAAGGTTCTCGTCGTCGGCATCGACGGGATGGATTGGCTGATCACGAGACGGATGATGGACGAGGGGAAGCTCCCCGCGTTCAGCCGCCTCGCGGAGTCCGGCGGGTTCAGCGCGCTCCTCTCGAGCATCCCGCCGCAGAGCCCGGTGGCGTGGTCCAATTTCATCACGGGCGCCGACCCGGGCGGCCACGGCATCTACGACTT
>CAZNHF010000066.1:3830-12847 GCA_964572375.1 uncultured bacterium
ACGTTCTCGTTCTACACGACCGATCCGTGGCCCGGTTCCGACGACATCTCGGGCGGCTACATCTATCCGGTGCGTGTCGTCGATGGTGTCGTGAACGCGAAGCTCTACGGGCCGCCGAACGACTTCAAGGACTATGAGCGCATCGAGGAACGCACGGGTGTCTCGGTTCCCTATGGCGAGAAGAAGGTCTCGGTCGATTTCACGGTCTACGTCGACCCTGAGAACCCGGTCGCCAAGGTTGTCATCGGCGACCAGGAAGTGATCCTGACGGAGGGTGAGTTCAGCGAGTGGGTCGAGGTCGAGTTCGAGATGGTGCCGATGGCCGTGACCGTCAGCGGGATCGCGCGGTTCATGCTCAAGCAGGCGCACCCTGAGCTCGAGCTCTACGTGACGCCGGTCCAGATCAGTCCGTCCAACCAGGTGCTCCCGATCACCGACCCGCCCGAGTATGGGCAGGAGCTGGTGGACGCGCTCGGCTATTTCTACACGCAGAACATGCCCGAGGACACCAAGGCACTCGAGTGCGGCGTTTTCGGGAACGAGGAGTTCACGAAGCAGTCGGGTATCGTCTTCGATGAGCGGCAGCGCGCGTTCTGGCACGAGTACTCCCGGTTCCACGAGGGACTCCTGTATTTCTACTTCGGCTCGCTGGACCAGTGTTCGCACGCCATGTGGCGGTGCATGGACCCGGCGCACCCCGCGTACGACGCGTTCGCGGATGCCGCGTTCGCTGACTACCTCACGAACCTCTACGTCAAGTTCGACGATATCCTCGCCGAGGTCATGAGGACGCTCGACGACGACACGACGCTCATCGTGCTCTCGGACCACGGGTTCGCGCCCTGGTACCGCGAGTTCCATCTGAACCGCTGGCTCTACGACGAGGGCTATCTCGTGCTCAAGCCCGGTGTCGACCCGAGCCGTGTCGAGTGGCTCCTCGGAGTCGATTGGAGCAGGACGCGCGCCTTCGGGATGGGAATCAATGGTCTCTATGTGAACCAGCGTGGACGCGAAGCGCAGGGTATCGTGGCACCGGGTGAGGAAACGCAGTCGCTCGTAGACGAGATCGCGACGAAGCTCGAGGTCATACGCGACCCGAAGAACGACAGCCGCGTCGTCATCAAGGCGTACAAGGCGAGCGAGGTCTATCACGGTCCATACAAGGCGACCGCGCCCGACATCGTCGTCGGCTACGGTCGCGGCTACCGCGGCTCGGACCAGACGGCCGGCGGGCAGGTGCCGCCCGAGCTTCTCACGGACAACATGAAGAAGTGGTCGGGCGACCACTGCGCGGACTACCACCATGTGCCGGGGGTGCTCTTCTGCAACCGGCCCATCACGCACGAGATGCCGTCGCTCTACGATATGGCTCCGACGATCCTCGGAGAGTTCGGGATCGGGAAGCGGAGCTGGATGATCGGGCGATCGGTCTTCGAATAGAGCGCGTCGCGCGACCGTGCGAGCGAGGTGCGGCGGGTGACCTTCCGGCAGGCGTGTGAGGCGGTAGCTCCAAGGAGGCGAAGATGTTCGGTGGCGGAGGCAGCGTCAAGATCGGCAAGGACCTGCTCGACAAGATCAGGAAGTACTCGGAGATGGCCGGCTACTCGTCGGTCGAGGAGTTTGTGATCCACGCGCTCGAGAAGGAGCTCTCGCAGCTCGAGGAGTCGGACTCCGAAGAGGACATCAAGGAGAAGCTGAAGGGCTTGGGCTACATATCGTGACCCTGGTCACGATGTGTAGGCCCGGCTACATCTCGTAGCATCGGCAGTATTCAAGGGCTGGCGGCACACGGCGGCCCGATTCAATCTCGCAGCACTGGAGCGCAAGACGCATGTGGCCGGTACTCAAGGCGATCACAAGAGGCTCTGACTTCCTGTTCGCGCCGTTCGCGCGGCTGCACCCCATTGTCGGACTGCTGGTCGTCTCGGCGGTGACGGGCGTAGTGATGCTGTTCATCTTCGGCAAGACGTCGAACCAGAAGATGATCGCGTCGACGAAGGACAAGCTGAAGGCCTACATCATGGAGATGTGGCTCTTCCGCAATTCTCCGATGGTCATGTTCCGCGCCATCGGGAACGTCGTGCGGTACAACCTGCAGTACCTCAAACACTCGCTTCGGCCGATCGTGTTCCTCTTCATCCCGGTGCTCTTCGTCATGGTGCAGCTTGGTATCCGGTACGCGCACGAGCCCCTGCGACCGGGGGAGACGACCGTCGTCACGGTCGCCCTCGCCGACGGCGTTCGAGCGAGCGACGCGGACGTCACACTCGAGGCGCCGGACGGTCTCTCGATCGTCTCGCCGCCGCTCCGCATCAACGCGACCGGTGAGATCGAGTGGAAGCTCCGCGCCGACCGGTGCGGGACCAGGACCATCAGCATCGTCACGCCCGGCGGTCGGATCGAGAAGGTCGTTGTCGCGGGGGAGGATCTGGGGACGGTCAGGTTCGCGTCGCTCAAGCCGCGCGCGGGCACCTGGAGCGCGTTCCTGTATCCGGCCGAACCGCCCGTGCCGCGGGACTCGATTGTGAGAAGCGTCGAGGTCCACTACGGTGAGAAGCAGGGATTGTTGTTCGGTCTCACGTTCAACTGGCTCTGGATCTTCTTCATTGCTTCGGTCGTGGTCGGGTTCGCGTTCAAGGATCTCTTCGGGATCGAGGTCTAGGCGACGGGCCTGCCGCAGATCGTTCCGAGTTTCATGCCCGCCGCAAACAATACAGAGAGGCACGTTCGTGGATCGTCGCATCGATCTTCATCTTCACACGACCGCATCGGATGGGACACTCACGCCATCGGAGCTCGTTGCGCGCGCCGGTGAGCGGGGTCTTTCGGCGATCGCTATCACGGACCACGACACGATCGGTGGAGTCCATGAGGGTCTGGCGGCCGGTGCTGCTGCCGGCGTGGAGGTCATCCCGGGGGTCGAGATCGGCATCGCGCACGATCCGTCCCGCCATCTCGTCGAGATCGACATCCTCGGATACTTCATCGACCCCGAGCATTCCGAACTCGTCGAGGCGCTCGAACTCCTGCAGAAGGCAAAGAACGACAAGCTATTCAAGCAGCTCGCCGTCCTCGCGCAGAACGGATACGAGATCGAGAGCGGGGAGGTGCTGGCCAACGCCGCGGGCGATACCGTCCGCAGACCGCACATCTGGAGGGTCCTCAGAACGCACTACCCGGATCTTCGCGCGGAGACCTTCTTCGAGAACACGTCGTTCGGCGGCGACTGGCATGTGACGAGGGATTTCAGCCTCACGCTCGAGGCGACCGTCGATATCATCGAGCGCGCGGGTGGCGTGTCTTCCGTTGCGCATCCGGGCGCCTACAACGAGACATTCACGAAGCATCGGACGCTCATCGACCCGAACGTCGACATGGCCGTCAGCCACTGCCTTGACGCCGGCGTCCGGGGCATCGAGGTCTACTACACGTACGACAAGAATCGTCCTTTCCACGACAAGACCGGTTCGCTCATCTCACTCGAGGAGCGAGACGAGCTCATCGCACACTACGCCACCATCGCGAGCGAGCGTGGAGTGCTCGCCACCGGCGGCAGCGACTTCCACGGCGCCAACAAGCCCCAGATAGACGTCGGCGAGATCGAGATTCCCATCGAACTGCTGGAAGAGATGAGACGGAAGCGCCCGTAGCGCAGTGGCCCCGTCTGATCGCTTTCCGAATCGCCGCAGCAGCCCTCGCCTCTCCGTGATGCCGCAGGTTCCGAGGCGGCAGCTCCCTGACAACGCAGCTCCCGACGCGGCGGCAACACCCCGTGACCGGAATCCTGATGCGGGAACCGGGCGTTGTGGCATTGTTCTTGACACCCGCGCAGTCGCGACACTACTGTCCGGTTGTCGGAACGAATGGGCGGTTTCGCGTTCATGTGGGACAGGAGGAGCCGATGTCGAACTCTGCGATGATCACTGTGGTCGTGACGGTCGTACTCGCGACCGTCTTCTGTATTCCACTCCTGGCGGACACTGGTGGGCGGGATGTTGCGGGGACCGTGTGGTACCAGGGGTTCCTGGCGGACGTTGACACTGGCGACCCTGTGAACGGGCCCCTGGCCGTCGTTGCTGCGATCTACGACCAGGCCGCGGGGGGCACCATGCTCTGGGGGACCGAGACCCACGCGGGGACGGTGGTGACGGAGGGATGGTTCAACATCGAACTGGGCAGCACGCTCCCGCTCATCGCGTTCATGGCCCCGCCGTACTACCTCGAACTCACGGTCGCAGGCGAACTCCTCGAGCCGAGGCAGAAGCTCGCCAGCGTCCCGATGGCGCTGCGTTCGGCGGCTGCGGACTCGGGTGATGGCGACTGGACCATCTCGGGCGCCAACGTCTACCGCAGCACCGGCAACGTTGGCATCGGGACGGCATCACCCGCATCGAAGCTCGATGTCAGCGGGACCGCTGAGATGACCGGATTCAAGCTGACGACGTCGCCGGCTGGTGGCCATGTCCTGACCTCGGACTCTGCCGGCATTGGGTCGTGGCGGGCCCCGAGTGGTGGAGGCGACAGCGATTGGACCGTTGACGGTGACGACATGTACGCGGCCGTCTCGGGCGATGTCGGCATCGGCACGAGCACCCCGGGTTCCAAACTGGATGTCGACGGCACCGTCGAGGCCACGGGGCTCAAGCTGACGACGAGCCCGTCGTTCGGCGATGCGCTGACCTCGGATGCATCGGGGAATGCCACGTGGCAGCCTCAGCACCTCGTCGACGTGCACAACGAAGACACAACGACGACCATCGGTTCCAGCGTGACACAGTTCGACGACACGCAGGTCAGCCTCACGGTCCCCGGCCCCGGCTACATCATCTGCACGTCGACGGTCAGGGTTACCCTCAACCACGCGAACAACTCGGTCTCCGACCATCTGCTGCTGAACCATTCGACGAGTTCCTCGAGCATTGGGGAAGCGTATACGCTTGTCTCGCACTGGGTGCTCCCGATCGACCCGATCGGTGGCGTGTATCGTTCGTTCAGCGTCCACACAACGCATTACGTCGGCACAGCAGGCACGTACACGTACTATCTTGTGGGTCAGATGGCTTCCGGGCAGGACTCAAGCGACGAGTTCAACAACGCGCAGATGACGGCCGTCTACTACCCGAACTAGCGGTGGTTGCGGTACGGTAGCGATCGTTCCAGCCGGCCAGCGTCCATTCGGGCACGTGCGCCGACCCACCCCAGGGCGACCTGGACTCCACGCCTTCCGCTGGAGCCCCCATCCGGGGGCTCCAGTTATGATTGACGAACTTCGTGAAATATGATAGATTTGGGTGACTCGGTCTCAGGTATCTGTCTGTTGGCAGCCCATCGGCCCAATGTCAGGAGGAAGGCATGAACCGAATCGGCATCACGCTGGCAGTTCTTCTGGCTGTACTGGCCTGTGCGGCACCGTCGCACGCCGACTACGTCATCTCGCAGAGCGTCGTCGGCTCCGGCGGGGGCAGCGCGAGCGGGGGTTCGTATTCGATCGTTGGTACGGTCGGACAGCCCGCCATCGGCGTCACGCAGGGTGGAAGCTACATCGGCGAGATCGGCTTCTGGTATCAGCCGGGCTGGCTCCTCACGGGAGTCGAGGAGGGCGCGTTCCCGAAGCATTTCTCGATCGGGCAGAACTATCCCAACCCTTTCAATCCCGTGACGACGTTCGCCTACTCGCTACCCAAGCAGGCGCGCGTGAGCATCATCATCTACGACGTCTCGGGTCGCGAGGTGCGGACGCTGGTCGATAAGGAAGTCGAGCCGGGCTTCCACCAGACCGTCCTCCATGCGACCGGTCTGCCCTCGGGCGTCTACTTCGCGCGGATGGTCGCCGAGAGCTTCACGGAGACGCGGAAGATCACGCTGCTGAAGTAGTCGACCGAAGTATGGTCGCGCCACGCAGGAGTCAGAGTCACACGAGGGCGCTCGGCCGCTGTGCGGACGTGGCGCCCTCTTCTGTTGCAGTGGAATCGGAGTTGAGTCGACCGACTGGGCCGAATTCATTGACAGCAGGGCTCCCTGTCGCTAGAGTGCTCGCAGGAGGTTCGTGAGTGTAGCCAGCCTTTAGCGGAGGGGAATGCCATGCGCCAGCTGGTGATGGCTCTTGCGTTGGTTCTGTCGCTCGCGTGCGTCGCGGCCTCGGCTGATGGGCCGTCACGCGCGGTGCCGCTCACGGTCTGGTATCAGGGGTTCCTCGCCGATGTGACGACCGGAGAGCCGATCAACGGTTCCGTCGACATCATCGTACGCCTCTACACTGTGCCCGCCGGTGGCAGCGCGATCTGGGGACCGGAGCCCCACGCGGGGGTCACGGTCGTCGAGGGCTGGTTCAACATCGAGCTCGGCTCGACCGTGCCGCTCCCGAGCTTCGGCGGCACAACCTACTTCCTTGACCTGTTGCTCGACGGCGAACTGATGTCCGCCCGCATGAAGCTCGGCTCCGTCCCGGCAGCTATCCAGGCGGCGCATGCCGACTCGGCGTCCGCCGGTGGTGGCAGCGTCTGGGATGAGGCCGCTGGCGACGTCTACCGGGTTTCGGGTGATGTCGGGATCGGCGCGGTCCCGCCGCAGCAGACCCTTCATCTCAAGAACGACCAGAACGCCACGACCGGCATCATCATCGAGAACACGGACACGGGCGCCAGCTCCGGGGAACGCATCTCGTTCGAGAACGAGGACGGCGCGGTCGCCTTCATCGCGCTGTACGATGACGACCACGGGACCTATCCCGGTCGCATGGCGATCGCCAACAACCGCGATGGCGGCACGATCTGGCTGAAGGCTCGGAACGGCGCTGTCTTCATCGACACGACAGGATACGTCGGCGTCGGCACGACCAGCCCGGCGGCCGACCTGGACGTCAACGGCACCGTTCGCACCGAGGGCTTCGAGATGATCACCGGCGCTGCCGATGGACATGTGCTGACGTCGGACGCGGCCGGAGCGGCGATCTGGCAGGCGCCGCCTGCAGGCGGAGACAGCGACTGGACTGTGGATGGTGATGACATGTACTCGGAACTTGCCGGCAATCTGGGCATCGGAACCGCCGCGCCGGAGAACCGGGTGCACATCACGACCGACGGCAGCGACGATTTCGTGTTCGAGTCGACCGCGAACAGCGGATCGGTCGAGTTCATCGCCAAAACGCCAGACGGTTCATATGACGAACTCAAGCTCTCGAAGTACGGCCCGACGGCCAGCGGCACGACGGCCGGCGTGGCCCTTGCCGGGCTCGCACGCGTGTCCTCGGGCGTGTCAGCTGACGGTCTGATGCTCCAGGCCTCGGGCGACTCCCCGATGTACTTCGCGGTGAATGACACCGTCCGGATGCGGATCGACCCGGATGGTCCCGTGAACATCATGCATGTCCTCCATCTCGAGCCCACGCTCGCCATCCCGCCGTCTCCTACGAACGGCGACATGTTCCTCTACGGCGCGAGCGGTAGTCAGGGGCTCTACATCTATATCAACGATTTCTGGGAGCTCCTGGTCGGCATCACCAAGGAGAGCCCGAACGGGCCGGTGGAGAGTATCAAGCAATGACAGTGGCAGCGCAGCGGCTGAGGCTCTTGCCGCCATACCTATTTGTCGAGATCGACCGCGCGAAGCGTGAGCTCCAAGCGAGCGGAGCCGATCTGATCGACCTCGGTATCGGAGATCCGGACCTGCCGACGTTTCCGGAGGTCGTCCGGGCTCTCCAGCAGGCGTGCGCCGACCCGAAGACACATCGCTATCCGGCCCAACGGGGCGACGCGTCGCTCCGCGATCTCTTTGCGCGCTGGTACGCGGACCGCTACGGCGTCGAGCTCGACCCCGCACGCGAAGTGCTCACGCTCATCGGGACGAAGGAGGGACTCGGTCATCTGCCGCTCGCGGTGCTCGACCCGGGCCGTCTCGCGCTCGTGCCCGATCCCGGCTACCCCGTCTATCAGGCCGCGTCGTGGCTCGCCGGGGGAGAGGTGAAGCACGTACGGCTCGAGCCGGAGCTTGGGTTCAAACCGGACTTCGACGGTCTCCCGCGCGAGTCGATGGACGAAGCGCAGCTGATGTTCCTCAACTATCCGAACAACCCGACCGGGGCGCCGGCGGACGCGGAGCTCTTCCAGGTCGCCGTCAACATGGCGGTCGAGCACGAGTTCGTGGTCATCAATGACGCGGCGTACGCCGAGATGCTGTTCGAGGGTGAGCGCCTCTCGATCCTCCAGGCCGAAGGAGCGCGTAAGGTCGCCATCGAGTTCCATTCCCTCTCGAAGACGTTCAACATGACAGGCTGGCGCGTCGGGTTCGCGATTGGTAACGCCGACGTGCTCGACGCGCTCGCGGACGTGAAGAGCAACATGGACTCCGGCGTGTTCACCGCCGTCCAGAGGGCGGCCGAGGAGGCGCTCCACCTCCCGCAGTCGAGGATCGACGAGCAGCTCGAGATCTACAGGAGACGTCGCGACGTGCTGGTCCAGGGATTCCGTGACGCAGGGTGGAATGTGCCGAGTCCGCACGCGACCTTCTACATCTGGTCGCGGGTTCCCACGGGCGAGGGCTCGAGCGCGTTTGCCGCGCGTCTGCTCAATGAGGCCCATGTGGTCGTCACCCCGGGGGCCGGGTTTGGCCCGACGGGAGAGGGGTACGTCCGGATGGCCTTGACGACTTCCGAGGAGCGGATCGCCGAAGCCGTTGCCAGAATCGCCCGAATCCTGTAGTTTGGACGCGCTTGCCGCAGCCTGGGGCCACCGGCCCCGAGGAGGCCACAATGGCGCAGTATGTGATATCGCTTGAGAACATCCGTCTGTACGGATACCACGGGGCAACGGAGAACGAGCGCGAACTCGGCCAGCGCTTTGAGATCGACGTCGAGATCCTTGCGGACTTGAGCGAGGCGGTCGCGACGGACGACATGAAGAAGACGGTCAATTACGAAACGGTCTATCGTCTGGTGGAGTCCGAGGTCGTCAACAAGAAGTACCATCTGCTGGAGGCGCTCGCCGACAAGCTCGCGCGCGACGTGCTTGAGAAGTTCGAGA
>CAZNHF010000067.1:0-12780 GCA_964572375.1 uncultured bacterium
GACGCCGCGCCACCGGGCGTCGCCTACTTCGACCTCGACGCGCTCCGCCGACCGCTTATCGTCCGGCCCAGGAAGCAGGGTGACCGGTTCCGACCGTTCGGCATGGATGGCACCAAGACCCTGAAGGAGCTCTTCATCAACGAGAAGATCTCCTTCAGCTTCCGCGACGAAGTGCCGGTGCTCTGCGACGCGGAGGGAATTCTGTGGGTGGTGGGGTTCAGGCGCGCGGCCGTGGCGCCTGTATCATCAGAGACCAGGCAGGTGCTCATCGTGAGGGCCCAGACAACGGAGGACGACCCTGCAGATCGGTAAGGTCCTGCTCACCGAGGAGCAGCTACAGAAACGGATCAAGGAGCTCGGCGCCAGCATCACGGCCGACTACGCGGGCGATCCGCCGATTCTCGTGAATATCCTCAAGGGCGGCTTCATCTTCCTTGCGGACCTCGTTCGCACGATCGACGCCCCGATCGAGATTGACTTCATGGAGGTCTCGAGCTACGGCGACGGAACCGAATCCACCGGCATCGTCAGGATCCTCGAAGACCTCTCGATCAGCATCGAGGACCGCCACGTCCTCATCATCGAGGACATCATCGATACGGGGCTCACGCTCCAGTACATTGTCGAGAACCTCAAGACGCGTCACCCGAAGACCGTCAAGATCTGCACCCTGCTTGACCGGCAGGGACGCAGGGTGGTCGAGATTCCACTCGATTACGTGGGATTCGTGGTGCCCGATGTGTTCGTGATCGGATACGGACTCGACCTCGCACAGCGCTACAGGAACCTCCCCTACATCGGCGTCATCGAGGGCGAGGAGATTCCCTAGCCGGGGGCGGGTCGTGCCACAGAAACTCGGGGACCGACTGCGGTCCTCTGAATGTCGTGACCCTCTGCATCAACTGAACCGTCCGGCCCTGCCGGAGACTGGAAGCACGCATGCCTGAAGACAACGAGAGAAGCGGCAAGAACGAGAACAAGCAGCGGGACGAGCGGGGTCGCCGAGACGAGCGCCGCTCCGAGCAGAAGCAGCGCAGGGGCGAAGAGCTCCAGCGCCGGCTCGCGGTGACACAGCGGCCGGGCAGGAATCCGTTCATCGCGTGGATCATATTCCTGTTTGTCGCGATCATGGCGTGGCAGCTCTACTCACAGAACCGCCCCCGGGACATCGAGATCACCTACAGCGAGCTCATGCGCGAGGTGCGCGGCAACAACATCGCTGCGGTCTCCGTCGAGGGCAGGTTTGTCCGCGGGCGGCTCGCGACGTCGTCGTTCGCCGTCATTGGAAGCGAGACTCTCGAGTACACCGAATTCACCGCGTGGCTTCTCGTTGAAGACCCCGGCTTCGTAACAACGGTCGAAGAGCTGAACCCGGCAGCCGAGCTTACGGGCCAGGCCCCGTCCACGAACTGGGGCGGGATTCTCTTCTCGGTGCTTCCGCTCGCCGTCATCATCGTGTTCTGGGTATTCATCATGCGCTCGATGCGCGGCGGCGCGGGCGCCGGTCGCGCCTTCAGCTTCGGGAAGTCGACCGCGCGACTGTTGACGGAAGACCGTCCCGACGTGACGTTCGACGACATCGCCGGACTCCCCGAGGCGAAGGTTGAACTTCAGGAGATTGTGGAATTCCTGCAGGCGCCGAAGAAGTTCACGCGGCTCGGCGGCAAGATACCGAAGGGCGCGCTGCTGGTCGGACCTCCCGGAACCGGCAAGACCATGCTCGCGAAGGCCGTCGCCGGCGAGGCGGAGGTCCCGTTCCTCTCGATCAGCGGCTCTGACTTCGTCGAGATGTTCGTCGGCGTCGGTGCGTCGCGAGTCCGCGACCTCTTCGAGCAGGGCAAGACCAACGCGCCTTGTATCATCTTCATCGACGAGCTGGACGCGGTCGGTCGGATGCGCGGAGCCGGTCTCGGCGGCGGGCACGACGAGCGCGAGCAGACCCTCAACCAGCTCCTCGTCGAGATGGACGGGTTCGAGTCGAACGAGGGAGTCATCCTCCTCGCCGCCACCAACCGCCCGGACGTGCTCGACACGGCGCTCCTCAGGCCCGGGCGTTTCGACCGCCAGATCGTCGTCGACCTCCCCGACCTCAACGGTCGCCAGGGCATCCTCGAGGTCAGCGCGAAGCACGTCGTTATCGACAAGGAGATCGACTTCGAGACGCTCGCCCGCGGGACCCCCGGACTCTCCGGCGCCGATCTTGCGAATCTCGTCAACGAGGCGGCGCTCCATGCCGCCCGTGCCAATCGTGATTCAGTGACGATGGTCGACTTCGAAGAGGCCAAGGACAAGACGATGCTCGGCATGGAGAGGAAGAGCATGGTCCTCTCGGAGCAAGAACTCAAGGTTACGGCCTATCACGAGGCGGGCCACACGCTCGTCGGCTGGCTCATCCCGGGCGGCACGCGGCTTCACAAGGTCACCATCGTGCCGCGCGGCCACACGCTCGGAACGACGCACTTCCTCCCGTCCGACGAACGGCTGGTGATGCCAAAGCAGCATTGGCTCGACGACCTGGCCGGGCTCCTGGCCGGACGTGCGTCCGAGGAGATCGTGTTCAACGAGATCACCACGGGCGCTGCCAGCGACATCCGGTACGCCACAGAGATCGCGCGGAGCATGGTCTGCCACTGGGGCATGAGTGAGACGCTCGGCCCGGTCTCCTTCGGCCACGCCAACCGACAGGTATTCCTCGGCCGTGAGATGGCCTATCCGGACGAGATCAGTGAGAAGACGTCCGAGCTCATCGACTCGGAGATCCGCCGATTCGTCGACGAGGCGCTCCAGCGGTCACGCGCGCTCCTCCGTGAGAACGTGGAGAGCCTCCATATTCTCGCGAAAGCACTTCTCGAGAGAGAGACGCTGACCGGCGAGGATGTCGCGGAGCTTCTCGGCAAACGCGCCGTCTCAGAAGAGGCCGACGTCCCCGACGTACCCCGGAGCATCGACGCGCCAGGGCGCGACGAGTCCCCGACACCGGAGGACGGAGACACGCAGGAATCCCCGGCCGACGAGCCGGACGCCAAGACGGAGGGTTGATGTCCGAACCTCTCTCCCCCCGTGTCGTGCTGATCGACTCCCGCGAAGACGCCGCCCGCGAGATGCGGGCTATCGGCGTCTGTGAGGGCGGCATCGACGCAATGCAGGACAAGGCCCGGATGCTCGTCCTCAAGATCGCCGGTGCCTCGGTTCCAGTCGCGCATATCCTCAAGCAGCAGATGCTCTCGCTCGGCGGGGACGCCGCAGTCCACAAGCAGGTCCTCACGCACGCGGTCGAGAGTTCTGACGTCCTCATCATGGGGACGCCGCTCCAGCTCGGGCGCCTCGTTGAGCGTCTCTCGTTCCAGCCGTTCGACGTGCCCGCCCTCGGCGAACGCATTGCCGGGATTCTCGACGGTCTGACCAGGCCGGCTGCGGCGCTGCTCCGGGGGAAATCGTTCTCCCTCAACCTCGCCGAGCGCGTGCACATCATGGGTATTCTCAACGTCACGCCGGATTCGTTCTCCGACGGCGGCCTCTACATGCAGCCGACCGAGGCGCTCAGACACGCGCTCGCGCTGGTCGCGGATGGCGCCGACATCATCGACGTCGGCGGACAATCCTCACGGCCGGGTGCCGACCATGTGTCGGAAGACGAGGAACTCAGGCGGGTGCTCCCGGTCGTCGAGATGCTGGCCGAGGAGTGGCCCGGTCCCATCTCCATCGATACGAGTTCGGCCCGCGTGGCCGGGGAGACGCTCGCCGCCGGTGCCGGGATCGTCAACGATATCGCGGGGTTCTCGGGTGACCCGGCACTCCAGGGCGTCACCGCCGGGCACGGAGCCGCCTGTATCCTCATGCACATGCGCGGCGCGCCGGCAACGATGCAGGAGGAGCCGTCCTACGACGACCTCATCGGAGAGATCGCCGGGTTCCTCGCGGATGGCGTCAAGAGAGCCCTGGCAGCCGGTATCGCCGAAGACCAGATTGCCGTTGACCCAGGGATTGGATTCGGAAAGACTACGAAACACAACCTGGCCATCCTCAAGCACCTCCCGGAACTCAAGGTGCTGGGGAAGCCGATCGTGATAGGAACATCCCGGAAGAGCTTCATCGGGAACGTTCTCGACGTCCCCGTCGAGGAGCGCCTCGAAGGCACCATAGCGACCGCGGCCTATGCCGTGGCACAGGGCGCCCGCATCGTGCGCGTCCACGACGTGGGTCCGATCGCGCGCGCCGTGCGTATGATCGAGGCATGCGTTTCGACGCCGGAGTAGCGCCGCTGCCGCTGTCCCGACCCCGCGTGTCCGACGAAGGAGTGAGGTACGATGTCCGGTTCGAGAATCATCATCGACATCATAGACATCGCCATCGTCGCGTTCGTCATCTACCAGCTGCTTCTGCTGCTCAGGGGCCGGCGCGCGATGCAGATGTCCGTGAGCCTGTTCGTCATCGTCGTCGTTGGGTTTGTGGCCCGGTGGCTGCAGTTCGATGCGCTGAACTGGCTCATCACAGGCCTCAAGGGTCTCTGGGCCATCATCTTCGTCATCCTCTTCCAGGACGAACTCCGGCGCATCCTCGCGCAGATGGGCCAGAGCCGGTTGCTCCGGCCGTTCGTCCGGATCGAAGTCCACGAATCGATCGACGCTCTCGCGACCGCCGTCAAGGCTATGTCGCAGAAGCACACCGGTGCTCTCATCGTCCTTGAGCGTCAGGCGCGGCTCGTCAACTACTACCAGACCGGAGTGATCCTCAACGCGCCGGTCGTCTCGAGTCTCATAGTCTCCATTTTCACACCCCTGACACCCCTCCATGACGGGGCCGTCATTATCAACGGGGACGAGATCGTTGCGGCGCGCTGCACGCTGCCGCTCTCGCAGAACCCGTACTACGTCCATACGCTTGGGACCCGGCACCGCGCCGCGGTCGGGCTGACGGAGGAGACGGACGCCATCGTCGTCATCGTGTCGGAGGAGACCGGCGATATCTCGCTCGCGCTCGGAGGCCAGATCTCGCGTGGCATCACGCTGAGCCAGCTTCGGGAGCGCATATCGCAGCTTCTGAGAATCCAGTCACCGGAAGGCAGCGGTCCGAGCGGGTTGAGCACAGAGTCCAACTGAACCAGAGGAGACACGATGTACCAGCACGAACGGACCAACACGATCATCGCCTGGGCGCTGGGAGCGTTCTCGTTCATCGTCTATATGATGACGACGGCACCAGTCGTGGCCTTCTGGGACAACGGTGAGTTCATCGCCGTCGGCTACATTCTCGGCGTCGGGCACCCGCCCGGCTCGCCGGTCTACACGCTCCTGAGCCGCCTGTTCGGGCTGCTCCCCTTCCCCAACGTGGCACAGGCGGTCAACTTCACGTCTGTCTTCGCCGCGACTCTCGCCGTCGTCTTCTTCTCCCTCGCAATCTCAAAGATCGCGAAGCGCTGGGAGGGCGAGATCAAGTCGTTCGCCGACGGTATCCCGACATACGTGGCGGGCATCACGGCGTGTCTGTTCATCGCGTTCTCGTTCAGCTACTGGGAGAACGCGCTCGAGGCCGAGGTCTACGCCTGGAACGTCCTCGTGATGGCGGCCACGCTCTGGCTTGTGCTCCGCTGGTCGGAGCTTGCCGGTCCTTCGCGTCCCAGGAAGCTCCTGTATCTCGTCTTCTACCTCCTCGCTCTGGGTGTCGGCATCCACATGGGAAGCCTCCTGTGGGCGCCCGGATTCCTGCTCTTCATGATCCTGTTCGAGCGGAGCTACATCGGCTCGGTGCTCCTCGCGGTCCCGTTCGCGATGGGGTTCTTCCTGATGAGCAAGGGAATGGCGTGGTCGGGCGCGCCGTTGGCGCTCTGGATCCTCGGACTCGGACAGACGGCCTTCTTCGCACTCCCGCGTCTCTGGCCCGAGCACAAGAAGGTCGGACGGCGTGCGAAGAACACGATTCTCGGCCCGCCGATCCCTGGATGGCTCACCATTGGTTCTGTTCTGCTCGGCGTACTCGCAGTCGTCGAGTCGGCGACCTGGCACGGCGGAGGCGGGGCCGGATCGGCGCTGTTCTCCATCGCGCTGTCCCTCATCGGTCTTTGGGGCTTCGTGAAGCTCATGCGGAACGGCACCATCGATCGGCCCCAGGCACCGGCCCGCGCGCTTCTCGCGGCGCTTCTGCTCACGCTGCTGGCTCTGACGGTCCACGCATACTTGCTCATCCGCGCCAGGCTCGAGCCCGCGATCAACGAGTCCGAGCCGAAGACGGTCTCCGACGTTCTCGCCGTCATGAGACGCGCGCAATACGAACCGATGCGATTCTTCCCGAGGCGGACGCCGTTCGCGAACCAGTTCCGGATCATCAGCGGCTACCACGGCATGCAGTTCACATCTTCGAGGAACCTCATCGCCATCTTCGCGCCGTTCGCGCTCTCGCTCTGGGGATTCCTGGTCCATGCGAAGCGCGACCGACGGACGTTCGCGATGATGCTCATCGGGTGGCTGCTGGCTTCCGTTGGACTTCTGCTGTACCTGAACGTCTCCGACCACGAGGTCCGAAGCAGGGAGTACTTCTGGGTTCCGTCTTACGTCGGGATCGCCATCTGGATGGGCATCGGCTCCGGAGCCATCGTGCAGTGGGCGAGGGAACTCGGGAAGGTGTGGCGTAACGTCATGGTCGTCGCCGTGATCGCGTTCGCGCTCCTTCCGCTCATGAGCAACTACCACATCAACGACCGCAGCGGCAACTACATCGCCCACAACTACGGCATGAACATTCTGAGCTACCTCGAGGAAGACGCCATCCTCATCACGAACGGCGACAACGACACGTTCCCGCTCTGGTACCTGCAGCAGGTCGAGGGAGTGCGTCTGGATGTCGACATCGTCAATCTGTCGCTCAGCCAGATCAATTGGCACCTCAAGCAGGTCAAACAGGCGGGTGTGCCGCTCTCGTTCACGTTCGAACAGATCGATCAGATGCACCCCTACTGGACACGCGATCCGCAGACGAACGAGCTCACACTCGTGACGCTCCGCGATATCGCGATCCACGACATCATCCGAACGAACGATTTCGAGCGCCCCGTCTACTTCGCGGTGACCGTCGACGACTTCATGGGCTACTACGATAATCTCAAGCTTGAGGGCATGGTCTTCAGGCTCACGCGTGAGACGGGCAACCACATGGTCGACCTCGAGAGAACGTACGAGAATGTCTTCGAGAACTACGACTACTCGAGCATCGTGGATGTCGAGGACGACTGGCGCGTAATGAACGAAATCTACAAAACGGGACCCACGGCACGCCTCATCACAAACTATGCGGCCGGCTTCTCGCGGCTCGGCTTCACCGCGATGCAGAACCCCGAGCAGACCGACGAGGCCATCCGTCTCTACACGCTCGCGCTCAAGTTCGCGCCCGACTATGGTCCGGCCCTCAATGGACTCGTCGCCATCTACGCGGCGCGACTTCTCCAGCCGCATCTCGCGCTTCCGTTCGCCGAACGGCTCGTCGAGAGCCAGCCAGACCTCATCGAAGCCTGGGTAAGGTTCGGCGGCGTTCACCTGATGATCGCAGAGGGATACGACAGGCAAAACAAGCCTGACGAGGCGCGCCCGCACTTCGAGAAGGCGGTTGAGGCGTACGAATACGTGCTCGCGCGCGAGCCCGACCGCTACGACGTCTACGCGGCCCTCATGACCGGCTATCAGAAGCTCGGCATGGCAGACCGCGTCAACAACCTTATGGAGATGTGGCAGATGTACGGGCCGTCCGGCACGGACGGGGAATCAGGGGCGGGCACGGAACAGTAGCCGGGCACCGCCCGACGGCAGCCGGGCCACCGACGGCAGCCGGGCTTCTACGCGCTCCTGAGAGTCACGGTCGCGTAGCCGGCGTCGGGATCGAGGTACGCGCGGGCCACGCGGACGATGTCGTCGTTCGTCAGTCCGCGGATGAGATCCGGCATCTTCTCCATCAACTCGAAGCCCACGCCGAGAAGCTCGGACATAGCGTACGAGGCGGCGCGTGTCGATTCCCGCTGCATCGCGATCTCCATCGTCCCCGCGACATAGCTTCTCGCGCGCTCGAATTCGTCTTCCTCGAGCCCCTTCGCTCCTACAGCCCGCAGGACCGACAGGAGTCCCTCCTCTGCCGCCGGCTCGTCGCCCGGCCGCGCGGTCACAGAGAGAAGAACCGCCCCGCCCGAGGCGAGCAGAAGCGGTGACGCGTGGACGGCGTACGCATGCGGCGGGTTTTCGCGCAGGGCAACCCAGAGTGGACCCCCCATCATCGATAGGGCACGCGCGAGGAAGCGAAGCGGGACCGCATCGTCTGAACTCGCCGCAGGTCCCGCGAGGCCGAGCGCCACGTGTGATTGCCCCGGTATGCCGTGTTCAAGTTCCACATGCTCGCGGAGGACCGGCGGCGGGGAACCCGCTGCGACCGCTACCGGGGCGCTGCGCTCCGCACCACCCCCCATGCTCAGGCTCGAACCACCCCTCCATCCCGGGATGCCCGCGGCGACACGCTCGACCGCGTCTCTCAGACGATCGACATCCACGCTTCCGCTCGCACAGACGACGAGTCCCCCATTCCCCAGACTCTCGCAGTACCGCCCGTGCACGACCTCACCTTCAAGGCCGGCAAGACTCTCCCGCGTTCCACGGAGCGGCCGCCCGTACGGGTGGTCCGGGAACACGAGCGGAAGCATCTTGAGAATGGCGCGTCTTGATGGATGGTCCTCGATCTCACCTATCTCGCTCTCAACCTCCGACCGAGCCATCTCGAGCTGCGCCGGGTCGAACCCGGGCTCCAGTGCGACCTCGCCGAGCAGCGACACGGCCTCGGCCTGAAGCCGCGCAAGACACGTGGAGCCCACACCGAATCCGTCGCGGTCAACGATCGTGGCGAGCGATGTGCCCATCGACTCGACGTCGTCTGCAAGCTCCACCCCCGACCGACGCACGGTTCCACGAACCGCCGTCCTCATCGCGAGGTACGTCGAACCCGACGAAGCGCGGTCCTCATCGCGATGCCCGCCGCGGAACCCGATCGCGATGGATGTCAGCGGCAGCGTCTCCGAGTGACTCGTTATGAGCGTAGCCCCGGACGGAAGCGTCTCGCGGGTGCGGACCGGCGTGCGCCGCTCGGCAACTATCATCGGTCGCTCGAAACCCGACGGCCTCCAGGACGCGACGACCTCCCGCAGCGGGATCTCGTCCCGACCGGTCGGGTCTGTCTTCGGAGCAGCAGGCTCTGCGAGATGCTCTGCGAACGCGCCGGAGACATCACCTTCCCCGATACCGAGTTCGGACGGACCGTAGATGATGACGGTTGCGTTCTCCGGGCGCAGGTAGGTTCGCGCCGCAAGCGCGACGTCCTCCGGCGTGACGGCCGCGAGCCTGTCGATATACGTCTCCGCCAGCCGGCAGTCACCCAGAAGCTCGAAGTAGCCGAGCCCGCCCGCGATCGCCTCGGGAGTCTCATGCTCCAGAAGATACGCGGCCTCCAGCCTGCGGAGATTCTTCTCCATCTCCTCACCGCCCGGCGGCTCGGACGCGACTCGTCGCACCTCTCCCATGATCCCACCTGCCACGTCGCCGATGTCCGACGTCGTCGCAGATGCGCGCACGATGAACAGACCCGTATCGCGATACGCGGCGATTCCCGAGCTCACGTCGCTCACGATGCCGCGCTCCAGCGCAAGACGGCGGCGAAGCCGCGAGCTCCTTCCCTGTCCGAGCAAGCCGGAGAGCGCATCAAGCGCCGGTATGTCGTTGTGGAGGGCTTCGGGCACGTGAAACGCCATCGAGAGATACGGCTGTGCCACGGCGCCATGCACGCTCAGCGCCCTCAAAGAGGTCTGCCCCGGCTCCTCACCGCCCCAGTGCGGCGGTCGGTCTCCGGCAGGCAGACTGCCCAGCAGTTCCTCCGCGTAGCTGAAGACCGTGTCGGCCTCCACGTCGCCGACCACCACCAGCACCATGTTGCCGCCGCGGTAGTGCGCGTCGTAGTGAGCGCCGAGGTCGCTCGCTGTCATGCCGGCGAGGGCCGCCTCCGTCCCGACAACGGGACGCCTGCAGGGGTGCTCGATGAACCCGGTCGACATAAGCCGCCGCCAGACCAGCGTCTCCGGGCTCGCCTCCCCCATCCTCAGCTCCTCGAGGATGACCGCCCGCTCCGTCGCCACGTCGTCCGGCTCGAAGACCGGCGACCGGACGACCGCAGCCTGCGCCGCGAGCACCGAACGCCACGTCTCGGACGGGACGACCTGGTAGTAAGTCGTATGGTCGCACCCGGTCATAGCGTTCACATATCCGCCCGCTCCATAGACCGCGCTTGCAAGGTCGGTCCCCGAGCGACCGTCCGGCTTGAACAGCATGTGCTCTATGAAATGCGCCAGTCCCTCGCCACCGTCCGGGTCATCGACGGACCCGGTTCCTATCCAGAGGTTGAGGGCTACGACGGGCGCGGTGCACACTTCGCGCACGATGACGCGAACGCCGTTGTCGAACGTCCTGGTCCGTATGTCCGCCGTGGGGGAGTTCACATGGCTCACGATCTCATATCCTCTCCAGTTCACGCATCCCGAGCGAAGCCTCGACAAGCGCCGGCTGGATGCTGCCAAGGTCGAGAAGCCTGTCATGGAACGTCTTGAGATCGAACGCATCTCCAGCGTCGGCTTCGAAGCGACGCCGGATGTCCATGATCGCGCGCTTGCCGATCATGTAGCTTGACGGCTGCGTCGGCGCGGTCGCGTAGCGCTTGACCTCCGCGGTCGCGTTGACACGCTCGAGCTTCACCTCGCGCACCATGAAATCGATGCCTTCCTCGAGCGTCATCTCGCCCCGCTGGATGGATGTATCGACCACGATCCGGGCGCTCCGCCAGAGCGTCTCCTTGAGCTGACCGAGCTGCGTCATGGGGTCCGGGAAGAACCCGGCGTCTTTCATCATCTCCTCGCAATACAGCGCCCAACCCTCGACGTAGACCGTGTTCCACGTCAGCTTCCTCGCGAGCCGGGTGCCCGCGTTCGCGCGAACGAACTGGAGATGATGACCCGGGTATGCCTCGTGGAGCGCCACGATGGGAATCGTGTGGAGGCTGTGGCCTCTGAGCTGGCGCTCCTGCTGTTCGTCTGTCAGCGCCTCGTCCACAGGTGTGACGTAGAAGTGCCCCTGCTGCCGCTTCTCGAACGAGCCAGGAGGCATGTAGGCCGCGTACGGTAGCACGCGCCGCGCGTAGACCGGCGTGTCAATGACGTGAAGCTCCTCCGCGTCCGGGACGGTGACGAGATCGTGCTCCCGCACGAAATCTCTCGCCCGCGCCATCTCGGACGCGTAGGTCTGACGGAGCGCGGCCTTCGCGGGATGCGCCGCCTTGAGCGTCTCCAGAAGCTCCCCGACCGACCGGTCAGGGTCGATGGTCGCTGCGAGCTCCTTCATCTGAGCGCGCGTCAGCTCCATGGCCTCGCGACCGTACTCCGCAAGCTCGTCGCTGTCGAAGTCGAGCAGGTGTGTGCTCCTGAGAAGCCACTCGAACGACTCGCGGCCGACGGCGAATGGCTCCGTCGCTTCCTCGGCCATCGCGTGGAGCATGGCCGCCGCCTTCTCGAACGCGGCCGACGCCGCACCGCATGCCTCGATGAGCTCCCTGCCGATCGCCGGCACCTCCGGAACGACATCCGCCACGATGCTCTGCATGAACGCCACACCCCCCGCGCAGTACTCGGCCGACACCGTGGCGAAGACGTCAGGGACGTCTCGCACGTTCTCGGCCATACACTGGAGGACTCCCGGAATCTGCCGCACGCGTGAGAGCAGGCTGACAGCGCGCTCCGACAGCGGCGCGAATTCCTTCATGATAAGACCGTTGCACCCACCGAGCGCCGCCCCGACGTATCGGTTCGGCATCCGCTCGTGGGTTCGGAGCGTCTCGTAGCGGAAGATGTCATCCCTCAGCGACGATGCCAGAGCAGCAGCGTCCACGCGTACCTCGACGGGCGCTTCATCCAGAGGAAGTGCCTCCAGCTCGTTGAGAAGCTCGCGATCGTGGCCGTGCTCCGCCTCAAGCGCGTCCCTGGAGAACTCGCCGAGCTCGGCGTCGTGCTCATGCAGACCAAGAAATGTAGCAAAGGTCGGGACGTCCGCGGTCTTGACCTTCAGATAGCGCTTCACGAATGCGTCGAAGGCGGCGCTCATGGTGCCTCCCCGGTTGCGTGCGGTGGGTGAATCGCGACCCTGGATGGATTCTTCCACGCCGCCTGGACGCGGGCAAGGTGTTTCAGCCGCTCCCTGAAGGACGCTGCTCTAAGGATGCTGCTCTGTCGATGGCTTGTTGCTCAGATGGGATGCGACGAGCCGGGCGGCCGGCTTCCGGTCAGCTGCCGGCACTCTCCGATACGGGCGCGTAGATGCCCGTGCCAAGACCGAGAAGCATCGCGCACTCGGCGATCGATCCGGAGAGCGAGAGCAACCACTTACGACGAGTACGTGCCGGCGTCACGGGCACCACCGCGATGGCTCCGCTGCTCATGATCCCGAGCAGCACAAGGCCGTCGCCGGTGCGCCGGCCCTCGCGCGCCGGGGCCGACGCACATGCGAGTTCGAGAACACAGCCCGCCGCGAGTTCCGTGTTCAGCTGCCTCAGACTCCGAACGAGCCTGTCGCTGTCCCTGCCACCGACGACCACGCATTCCTCCAACGCCTGGTGGCCGGCCCCGGCCCGGGGGACACGGAGGGACGCGCACACGACCCATCCCAACACCAGAGCCGACCCAGCCGCAGAGATCAGCTCCCCCTCCGGCCCCCACCGGAG
>CAZNHF010000068.1:0-12696 GCA_964572375.1 uncultured bacterium
ACTCATCATGTGGACGTCTCCTTCCACGGACCACGTCCGACCTCGAGGTTCCTCGCGGAGCGACGAGCCCGCTACTCGAGAAGACCCGCCAGCTCCGTCGGGTGGATCATGGCATGCGGCGTTACCAACACGAGCATCTCGCTCTTCTCCTTCTCGATCGTCGTGTGTCCAAACAGGGCGCCCAGAAACGGGATGCGACCGAGAATGGGAATGCGACTCTCCTTGGTTCTCTCCACTTCTGATAGAAGCCCGCCGATCAAGATCGATTCCCCGTTGCCGACGCACGCGCGGGTCTCGATCTCACGCACGCTGGTGACAGGAAGGTCGTTCACGCCCGATGAGCGAACATCGCTGACCTCGACGAAGATATCCGTTGTGATGTCCGCCGACTCGCCGACGTACGGCGTGATCTTCAGCGTGATTCCCGTGGCGATCTTCTGCAGCGTGTAGTAGGCGTAGCTCACAGACCCGCTCAGCAGCGAGTAGTACGCCTCGGTTCCTACGCGAATCCGTGCCTCCTGACCGTCGAGCGTCGCGACTCGCGGATTCGCTCGCACGTTCGCCGCTCCGTTTGCCTCCAGCGCCCTCACGGCGACACCGATATCGGTGACGGCTCCTGCGCCCTCGACCCCCGTGTCAATGAGCTGACCCAGGAAGGATGAATCCATGAGAGCCGGCACGAGTTTCGCGAGACGGAACGACGTGCCGCCTTCGCTGCCAAGCACCTCCCAGTCGATACCCCACTCTCTTGTCACATCACTGTTCACTTCGACGACCAGGGCCTCGAGCATCACCTGGCGCGGCGGCTGGTCTACGGCAGCGAAGTCCCGAAGGAACGAACTCCTGACCTCCGGTGGCCCTGTCAGTGTCAGGACGTTGCCGCCCGCTGGATCGACCCGCACGTACCGTTCGTACGACTGCGGCAGGAGCTTGAGGACATCCTTCGCCAGGATGTACCGGGGTCTCACCTCGATCGTCTCGGTCATCAACATCGACCCGGATTCCCGCGGGTCGACCACGCCGACCAGGTAGTAGCCGTCCATCCACTTGTATCCAAGACCGAGCGGTACGGCGAGTCGGCTCAGACACTGCTCGAGCGGCAGTTCCGCGAACTCCGCCGTGATCAGGCCCCGAACGCCCTTGGCCGCGAAGATCGGAACACCTGTCTGAGCCGAGACGTCTGAGAGAACCTGCAGGATGTCGGTTTCATAGAACAGGTTCGTGATACGCGCGTCCCGCGGAGGCCCCTCGCCCTCTGGTGCGACGCGGCCCGGCGCTCCGGAGTGGGTAGGTCCGGCTCCCGCATCCTCCGACAGCACCGGGGCGTACTCGTCCGCGATCATCGCGAGTTCGGTGCGGTCCGGCAGAAGTGACCACTTCCTTGGGTAGTACTCGCGAAGAAGGTGGAGGCTGAGGGCTGCCCTGCCCGTGTTTCCAGCGGCCAGCTCGACCTCACCCAGCAGGTAAAGAACGTCGGGCATGACCCTGTACGGCGTGTTGCCCTTGAGGATCCCGCGCAGAAGCTCGGAGGCCAACGCGTACTCCCCCTCGCTGAACCGCGATGCGGCCGCTGCCAGGTTCACCTCAACGCCGTCGCAGTGACCCAGCAACGCGTCCGCATCATCGTGAAGCGGCGTCTGGGCCGCGCAACCGGACAGGGCTGCCAGGATGAGCAGCGCAGGGACGACCATTGAGCGCGGGCGTCGATTCCTCATCGGAGTCCCTCCGGTATGCTCTCCGTACTGGTGAAGGAGGCGTCCGTGCGCAGCACGTCACCCGGGGCGTTCTTCTGCTCGAGTTCAACTCTGACAACGAACACACCGTCGGCGACGAGGGGCAGCGGCATCCGGAACTTCCTCTGCCCCTCGGGCATCACGCGTTCCCAGTTCCTGCTCCCAATGGCCAGCTCAGCGATGAGATCGCCGAGCTCAGACATGAGCGCCACCCTACCCTTGATCTCACCGACGCCACCCCCGTGGTTCGTGACGGTCAGAACCGCGCTTCCGGGATTCGACTGAGGATGTGAACGAACCAGTTCCAGGTTCTCGATTGCCAGCGACGCATCTCCGCCGCTCCTGGACTCAATGACAATGAGGGCTCCCACGTCGTACACCGTCTGCCACTCGCCGGTCTCCGGACCCGTCCGCCCGATGAATCTCACGCCCTTCGTCACGGTTGAGCTCAGGGAGGCGTCCCTGTCGAGCTGTACGGTTGCCTTGACCGCGGCGCTGGCGTTCGGCCCGACCACGAGCGTGTCGGGAACGACCTCGACCGTGAGGCCGGAGGTGGAAACCGGAGAGTCCGAGTATGTCCACCGCCCGTCGGACTCCAGACGAGCGTCCTCCACGACGACATCGAGCGTGATCGTCTCCTCGCCCAGATTGCTGACACGGATCGGCACCGACCGCACGGCACCCGGCGGGAGGCTGATCTCGTGGACCGGCTGCTCGATCCAGAGGTCCGTCCCAATCTCCGTCTTCGCGTCCGCGTGCGCCGCTGATAGCGCGCCGCCCCCGGTCCCTGCGACGGTCAGCGTGAACTCGCTCCTCGACTCGCGCCTCTCGCCGAGTTCGAGTCGACCGACGGTGCGATACGTACCCGGCGGGACGCGCGGCGCGCGGGCTCGAAGCTGGATCGTCTGTCCGGGGTAGAGCTCAAAGGGTCTTCCGTCGCTTCGATACGGAAGTTCGATGCGCTCGGGGAACCCGCCTGCTTGTGGATACATGAGGATGTCGCCATGGAGCTCACTCACCCAGACGCCCGTGTTCCGGACGTCCACAAGGATCTCTGTCTCCCCGTCGTTCGCTCGGCGGAGCTCGACCCCTTCGACCCCGAGTTCCAGAGGCCCACTGGAGCGGACTCGCACGAGGATCTCCACATTGACCGTGGGAATGACCGTCGCTGAGAGCTGTGCTGCGGGCCTGTCAGGACGCAGATTGACGACGAGGAACGAGGAATAGGCTCCGTAGGCATCGTCGGGGACATTGATCGCGACGGGAACGTCACGTTGTCCGTTGCCCTCGATGTCCACTTCAGACTCGACGATGACCCAGTCGGAGGCGGATCGAGCACCCCGGCCGATGTCGACAGACTCCTTATGTCCTATCAACGACTGCATGAGATCGCGCACCTCGATGTCGAACACCGAGCGCCGGCCGGGCACGCTGCCGATGATCCGGAAGCTGCCCTCCCAGGTCTGGCCCGGGGCCACATCGGCCACGAGCTTGAGCGGGCCAATACCGATGCCGCCCTGGCGGATCTCTGTCTCCTGGGCGGCCACGCTCGAAGCGAACACGCACGCCAGGACGATGATCAGGCAGAGAATGAGACGGGATGATTCCACGACGACCCTCCTTGGATTCCCGCGGAGGGGACTGAGGAGGCGCCGGGGAGAGTCATCCCCCCGGCACCTCCGTCCTCTCCATCTACGGGCTGCTGAACAAAACGTTCAGAACTGTGGTGTAGTCGCCACCCGGATCCTCCATACCGTTACGATGGATACGGGCCAGGAACTTCAGTGTGCCCTCGACGCCCGGGCAAAGGGGTCCGAGGGTCCAGTTGCCCAACGCGGGACTGCACGGGAAAGCCTTCTGCATCGGATAGATGCCGTAGGTACCGTCGTTGTACCCGAACGTACCCGCAGCCTCCTCGTCCAGATAGGTGCCCCAGCCGTCTCCCGGGATATTGCCCACGCCCGTCCACGTGCCGTCGACCATGAATGGTGCGGCTGCGACTGTGAACCAGGTCGGGATGTAGCAGTCGCCGCAGTCCGGATCGACCGCGTGGAGATTGCCGTTGGCCGTGACCTTCATCGACAGCGGGTTGTTCGACCTCACGAAGATCACCGCGCCGTCCGCTGATTCGTAGTACATGCCCAGGTCACTCGTGTAGTAGCCGCCGCCGGCCCAGGGATTCGTCGGGTCTTTCCCATCCGGGTCAGGGCAGGCCGAGTAGCCAACGCCTTCGAGCTGCGTGCAGTACCAGTCGCCGACCTCGTTGAAGACGATGTCGGTGTCCTGCCACTCGACCTGCACGTAGCAGTTCAGGCCGAGATAGATCGTGATGTCTCCGGTCGGACTGCCGTCCCACGTGGTGGTGTACGCCGCAGCCGACACTGCCAGGGCTGCCACAGCCATGATTGCTATCAGAATGCGCAACATGGTATAAGTCTCCTTGAGGTTGCAGGTCGCAACCCGTTGGTCCGCCTCTGTGCCTAAACAGGGAAAGGGATGCGTCTCGTCAGGCGTTCGTCCCTTGTCGGGGTTGGCGGATCACCCCGGCTTCCCCGCCCGGCCCGGTCCTCGGGGAGCCGGTCTGTCTACGCGCGGCCCGAGGCCGCGAACCGAAACCCATCGCGTCTCCTTTCTGTTCCGTCGATCCCGTTCACGCGACGGTTCCCCACCGAAACATCCGGCCCGCTCTCACGATCACGGGGTCGTCCCCCAATGCAAGAGGTCGCCGAACTACTGCGGCGACCCGACCAGGTGCAGCTCGCAGATGTACTCCCCGGCGATGTCCGTGATGATCACTTCGAGCGCCAACCGGAAGCTCGCGGAGAGGACACCGCGCTCATCGTACCCAGACATCAGACAGTTGCTGTCTCCCACCATCGTCCAGGTCCCGGGCTCGCCGCCTGCATCCAGAACCGACCACTCAACCCTCTCAAGAGGGATCTCGTCCTCGTCGGAGACAAACGGTGTTCCCATCAGCAGGAGCTCCCACTGCTCTTCGTTGGTTGCTACGAGCACGTCCAGATCCGGTTCCACATAGTACCGGCCCGGACCCGGACTCGTTTCGATATTGAATTCAGTCTCGGAGGTCATGACGATCGTGAGGGGCGCGACGGTCATCACGACCGGGACCGTCACCCGTGGACCGAATGCGCTGGCGAGCGTTCCTCCGGCGCCTGTCACGACCCGCAGGGCACCGGGGTACTCGATCTCGGAGTCGTGGTCCTCCGGCGTCACCACAGGCGTCAGGTGAAGCAGCCCGTGATAGAGACCCGCGTTGTCTGTCCACTCGGGCCTCGCCCGCACCTCCAACCACAGATCCGGTGCCGGTGCCGGCCCGTGCCCACGCGCGACGATGAGACCCCCTGCGATATTGACGAACTCCCCGTCCGTCGCGGGCGACCGCACCATGATGCGGTTCACATCGATGGGGCCACCGGGACCCGCCGTCGGCTCGAACTCGGCTTTGACCGACCACTGTGGGAGCGGTGATGCCACACTGAATCCGAGCGACCCCTGGAGAGCGGGCTGCACTGGAATGTCTCCCACAGGCGGAAGCACGACCACCTCGTCCAGAACGACCGCGTCATCGTGCAAGGTGATCCAGACCATCCCGCCCGACTGCACCAGCCTCCCATCCAACGACCCGCTCTGCCTTTCCTGTTCCCGGGCCGCACAGACACCGGAAGCCATGAGTACTGCAAGGATCAGCACTGTCGCGCCTCGCCCCCCGCCGTCCCTCCACGGAGCTCGTCTACGAAGTTCATCACCCCTCCACGTCTTCCCCACAACAGCGGCCTCGCTCATGTTCCCCACCTCTCACAGCAGCCAACTCCCGCCGGTCGCATCGTCCAGGCTGCAGCACCCCCGCTTCCGCTTCTGAGGCTGCAGACTTCTCTTGACATTCCCCGCGTCCGCGGGCACATTTGACAAACGTGGAGCTGGACCCTGATCCTCACGGATTGGTCGCGTCCCGGCTCTGCCCGGGCGACTGGATGGCTGCGAATCCATCACCAGTCGCCCACTTTTATGCTTTCCAGATGTGACCGCATCTCTCCACGCGCGCGGCGTCCCAACCCTCATTGTGCCCGCCCGCTCCCGTCCAGCATCTGGGCCAAACGGGAGGGACGGGCGTTTCCCGAGGGAGGAAACGTTGTCATTATACTGCTCCGTGCCCGCTATGTCAATGTATAATCACATCTAAAGCTCACTCTGTCCACTACATCCAGTTAACTGCACACTATGGTCCCTAAGTGATAGGAACGTTCGCTATTCCCGGTCTGGTTCGGATATAGTTACTGACTATTGTCCAGATAAAGAGGTCGACCCTGACGATGTTCGCCAGGGTCGATCGCACGCCGATGCGTGGTGTTCTCTTTGTCATGGAGCCTGTCGCTGCATCCGCGCCCCTCCTGAGCGGCCGAGACGAAGCGGTAATACTCGTGACCATATTCACCCACGCCTCGCATGACATCGATGAGATCCAAACCGCATTCCTCCGCAACTCACGGTTATCTCAAGATCCCTGGTGTGCCAACCGACGACAGCGGAACAGCCGCAGGTGTGGGGTGGCGCGGCAGGTGTGCACGCGGTGAGGGCAAGCTGGGGTGAAGAAGATAAAGAGAGTCACGCATGTACCCGGAATAGACTGTTACGTATCTTCCCGGTCGCTCAGGTCAATAGCTGCCAGGCTACTCGACTATCCGTTGCCGCAAAGTTAGCTCATAGTCCTCGTACCAGAATTCCTCGCCGGCGCTGGACACTGCTGGCTTGCTGTCACCGAGCTCCTGCACCAGAAGAACCGCTCCGTCCAGCAACGGTTGCATATCCAGGATCAGGTCGAAGGACGGGCGCGCGACGGGGGCTGCGCCGAAGCCGCGCTGGCAGTCCGCCGTGACATGCAAGCCCGGCGGGTGAAGACGCCTGTTAGGGCGGGTGCCCCTACTCCAGCAGCCCAAGTTGCGGCCTGAGCCCCAAATTGAGAACGACTACCCGGTTCAGGAACGGAGCGTTCCCGATGAGCCCACTGACCGGGAACGGCCAGCTCTCGAACAGCCTCGGTTGCTGTTCCAGATAGAAGATCTCAGGCCCTGCGATCCGGACCGAGCCGATGACGAGTGGCCCCTGGGCCGGCTCGCCAATCGCGGTCAGTGTGTTGCCCCATGAACTCACCGTCCAGTGAGTCGCGGCCTCCTCGGGATCGGAGACGCCGGTCAGCATGGTCCAGGTCACGCGGTCCACTGTGATCCCGAACGCGCTCGAACCCGTGTCGAAGAAGAGGTCACCTATGCCCTCGCCGCTGAGGGTGACGTACGGGAACAACTTGCCGTCACGCAGTGTTGCGGGGGTCCAGCTGAGGCGGCGCAGAAGCCACCCTGGAAGCTGGCCGTGCGAAAGCAACGCGAATCTCTGGCCGGGGTAGTCAATGATGACAATGTGACCGATCAGCAGATCGAGCCCGATCGAGCCAAGTAACCCGTCGTTCACTGGCATCTCGGGCTTCGTCCGCACCCATGTCGGTCCGAGCTCCATGTCCCCGATCGTGAGACTGGGGATATGATACATCCCGTCATGCTGCTCCCACTGATGCTCCGTAGCTTGATCCCCGTAGACTATGGTCACATCGAGACCCGTATCCAGCTGAAGCCACCCCCTTGTGCCCCCGAGCTCAACCGGGACGCGAACTGCAGCATGCTCCGACACGCCCTCGGCTGAGCTCCACTCGAACCTGGCGTGAGGGATCTCGCGGAAGAACTCGTCGAGTCCATCTGCCCTGGTGTCCGCCGCAACCTGGCCCACATCATCCGCGACACCCGTGCTGACGAAAGCAGCTAGCATCAGGAGCGCTACGCCTACTGTAATGCCCCGTTTCACTCTGACCTCTCTTGCTGCGCTGCACGTGCGCCGTGACAGGCAAGCCCGACGGCTGCGAACGCTAGTTAGCCCGCGCGCCCCCCATACTGATTTCAGACACACGCACCGTGTCCACGAGGACCGAGCCGCCTGGCTGATGCACGACCACTGTCAAGTCTCCTTTGTACAACGGATAGACCTGGAGTTCCTCGCCGCCGAGCATGACCATAACTTCGGGACACCCACCCAAGGGCTGCACAACACCCATGACGGTGACATCGAGCCGGTGCGAATCGCGTTCCGTGATGAAGTGCGCAAACTCGTGACAGCCATCAGATCCGACGAGCCCCCAGAACCGGAGACTAAGAGTGTCCCCGACTGCCGCCTCGTCCGCGCAATCAAGCCGATCAATCCCGATCTGGAACAACTGCGGTGACATTGCAGCAGTTCCTGCCATGTCTATCGGGAACACTGCGAACTCACCCCTACCGCAGCCAAGCAGGCCGATGAGCGCGCTACCCAGTGCGACGATTGCCACGACCTTCATTCATGCTCCTATTCTATTCCGCCCCGTCTAACGGACCGCGTATCACCCGCGAGCGTGAAGGGTGGCGCGGGGTGTGCCGGCCGAGCGAAGCGAGGCCTCCCTTGCAGACGCCGTGACACTCAAGCTCGTCGGGTACATACGCAAGTTAGGCAGCCGACCTTCCCCGCCTCAATGTGCTCTTTCGCACCGACCAGCCCAGAGCTGCTTCCAGAATGCCTAGGCCGAAGTACAGTGCGTGTAGCCAGTGGGGCTCCATCCAATAGACTTGGACCGCAATCCACGCAACGAGAAAGGCACCCAGGGCCACACCCATCTCACCAGCGTAGCGCCGCCTCGCGAATGAGGCCACGGCTCCAGCGAGGCTCCCCGAACCGTTGACAATGAAGAGAACGATGCCCGGGACTAGGAAGGTCGCGAAGGGCGTCTTCTCGAGCAACTCAATCGGCGTCCCGAGGCTCTGGCCACTTGGGTCCAGGACTAGCGCAAGACCGCCCGCCACAGCACCGACGCCGATGAGTGCCTGTAGAACTCCCAGCCCGTAGAATAGACTCTTCCGCATGTCTGTGATCGCCTCCAGTCGAACAGATGCGCCCTGAGACCGCCTGGCGACGGCGACAGTAGCGTGAGGCTGCCTAACGAATCGCGTTTGCAGCCGCGGGCGCCAGATTGGCGCGGCGGGTGCTGGCGCAGCGGCAGCTGCGCTTGGCAGTCCGCCGTGACAGGCAAGCCCGGCGGCTGAAAACGCCAGCTAGGCGCAACCGCTCAAGCCCCACACAGGATCGCATCACATCTCCCAGCTCTCCCCCTCCTTCAGAATCACGACCTCACTTGGGACGCCGGTGTCCAGCATGCTCTGCTTGAAGTGCTCGGGCGTTTGCCCCGTACGGAGCAGCGGAGAGCGTGGCCTGAGACCATCGTGGATCGGCACGATCACTGCCGACTTCAGATCGCGCGCTGCACGCAATGCTTGCTGCTCGCCCATCGTCATGGGGATGGCATATGTCGTCACAGGCAACAGCGCCACATCAAGCGCGAAACGGGTACCAAGCTCTCTCATGAAGGGACGGTGGTATGTGTCGCCCGCGAAGTAGACGCTCTTGCCTTCGCCCTGAATGACGAAACCGACTCCTACGGCGATGTGCGGCGCCGGAACAGCCGTAATGACGAGAGTCCCTAGATGCGTCTCTTGCCACGTCCCTAGCCCGATGACATTCCTCGCCCCATGCAGCTTGAGGAGCCACTTGACGCGGCTCGACGTGATTGTCGGCACATCGTCCGCGAGGGCACGCAGAAACGCGCCGTCTGCATGATCCCAGTGGCCATGGGAGACGAGCACGCCATCCGGTCCAGCGAGTTCCTGTCGTGTCCTTGCGGGCGGCCTCGGGCGACCATATGCCGGGTTGCCGCGCATGCCGAAGTACGGATCCGTGAGAATGCTCAGCCCGGAGACCTCGAGGAGCACAGTGCTGTGACCGATCATCGTAATCCGCATGTGTTGCTCCCTCAGCGGGCCTGCATCGCAGTTCCGCCTAACGAATCGCGTTTCAGCCGCGGGCGCCAGACTGGCGCGGCGGGTGCTGCGGCGAAGCCGCGTCAGCAGTCCGCCGTGACAAGCAAGCCCGGCGGCTGCAAACGCCAGTTAGACCTCGGCCCTTGCCCCAGTCTCACATCCTATTGAACCTCGGCATCAGCATCGAGATCGCGAAGTACTCGCGGAACCCTCTCTCCCGATCGTCCGCCTCGGCCACCCAGCGCGCTTCGTAAGACTCAGTATCCTGCGGAAGATCCGGCGCGTCCTTCAGCATTCCTCGAAGGTCGGATGTCGTATTGATACGAAGATGATCCCGGATGCGTCCTTGAACGGTTTTCGTCTTCGTTCTCCCGACATACACAATCGTGCCGGGGTCGCCCGGTAGGCTGATTGCATAGACACCCCGCTGGCGGGCTGTCTGTGGCGAGGCGCTTGCGATCTCACCGAGCGGCAAGACCGGCGAGTGCATGAGCTCAGCGAGTTGGCTGAAACGCATTCTCAGTCGCTGCTCGAACTCTGCATCCATAGGAGATCCTCCGGTTTCTTGAAACGAGGTCTAACGAAACGCGTTTCAGCTGCGCCAGCCACTGGCGCAGCAAGTGCCGGCGAAGCCGCGTCAGCAGTCCGCCGTGACAGGCAAGCCCGACGGCTGCGAACGCCAGTTAGGCAGACACAGCGAGCACCTATCTGTAGCGAGCCTTGATTGCCCCCCAGCTCGCTGGCTCAACCGTCGTCACTTCGCATCCTACGCTCCTTGCGCCGATGGGCTTGGGCGCTCCGCAGTCCGGCATGATGCATGGCGTACTGGCACGCAGAGTTAGAGGCTCGCCGGGGTTCAGATCCAGACAGAACAACGGATCGGCACACATGTTGTGCGCGGTGCCTAGCTGGCCCGCGAGACCGCTAGTCCAATCTGTACCCGTTGGGTTTCCGTAGGCGTCGCAGCACTCAGCAGTGACCGTCGCAGAGTCCCGGCGGTGGACTGTGTGTTCCCCAGAGCAAAACGCCATGATGCTCCTCGATATGAGAACCTGGGCGTAGTTCTGCGCAAGGATGGCCGCACCGTTGCCAACCGCCGAGTTTCCGTACAATGTGCAGTTGACGAACTCAGCTACTGCGTTTCCATGGCACCTCACTGCTGCGGCATCCCTCCCCGCGGCGTTGCTGTCGAAGGTGCAATCCACGAGCAACGTGCGGTACTTGCCCAGCGACAGTGCTCCCGCATCCAATCTCGTGGAGTTCTCACTGAATTCGCAGCGGATGAAGGCGTTCTCACCGTCAAACCCCCAGTTTCCGCCACCAAGGCTAACAGCGCCGACGTTGTCGGCGCTTGAGTTGCGGACAAAGGCACAGTCAACGAACTCAGCATCCGTCGTACCCATGGCAAGGACAGCCCCCTCGAAATCGGCTGTGTTATCTTCGAAAACGCAACGCGTGAAGCGGGAAGCGCTGCCTGAGTATCCGTTGAACTCCGCAGCTCCGGCTCGATAGCCGGCGGAGTTGCCAACGAAACAGCAGTCGCTCACCGGAGGAGATGACCACGATATGTAGAGAGCACCCGCGCTGTTCGTGGCAGTGTTCTCGCGGAACGTGCAGTTGCCCACGACGCCCTCGGAGGAGGTGATGTAGACTCCCCCACCGTAGCGCGCCTCATTGCGTGCGAAAGAGCAACCAGTGAGCTCAAGTTCGCAGTCGGATGCATATACACCGCCGCCCTCGGCGATTAGGATGCCGGTGTCACAGCGATTGCCGGCGACTAGACAACCGTCCATCGTGCCAGAGCCACCGAGGAAGTAGAGCCCGCCGCCCCAAACATCACACTCGTTGGACTCGAATACGCAATCGATGAACACCGAAGAGGAACCGTCGCGGCTGATGACGGCACCGCCACGCTCGGCACGGCTGTTCCTCATCTCGCAGTCTCTCACAACAGGGCACGAGGCACTGCAGAACAATGCCCCACCCTTTAAGTCGCCTGCATCACCATTGGTCAGGGTGAGTCCCTGGATGCTGGTGCTGCCGTGGAGGCTCTGAGCAATCAGCACTCTCCCCAGGCCCTGCGCGTCAATCGTCACAGCCCCCGAACGCGCCGACTCCCCAATGAGATGAACACCGTCACGCAGCAGAACATCGTGCTCATAGTAGATGCCCGGGGCGACAAGCACAGTGTCACCGTACGCGGCCGCATCAAGTCCCGCTTGTATCGTCGGCTGCCCTGCTGGCACTTGTATCACGCTGCCGAGGGAATCCGAAGCGGCAAGCACAGCAAGCACAGCAAGCAGAATCCAGCGGCCGAGGCTCAGTGTCAGGCGTGGCATCTCAGTTGATCTCCCATCGTGTCCGGCTAACGAATCGCGTTTCAGCAGCGGGCGTTAAGCCTGGCGCGGCAGCGGCAAACGCCAGTTAGCCAGCGCCGCGAATGCTCTCCATCAGAGCGGCCGCGTCACGAGGTCGGCGCAGCTCGATGAGCCGCACGCGCGCACCACAGCCGGTGCTGAACAACTCCCGATACGCCCGCCTGCGACGACGGTACGTCAGGACCACCCACCACAGAATCGACCCCCGGCTGAGAAAAGAGTGTCTGAACGTCTCACGGTTCCCACCGAACAACTCCTCCCGGAAGAACACGCGACGAGTCGTGCGACACAGCCCTCGCCAAAACACTACCGGAAATGAGTAGTTCAGCCACACCGCGTCGGTCGCCCGAGACAGCAGGATGTCGCGCGCCCTGCTGTGATTGCCGTCTACCACCCAACGATCCGACTCCGCGTGCTTCCGAACAGCCTCGCGGAATTGCTCGGTCGGACACTCACTCCAATCAGGTCCCCAGAATACCGTGTCGAGTTCAACGTGCGGCAAGTCCAGGGCCTCAGCGATGCGACGGGCGAGCGTGGTCTTGCCTGCGCAACTCGTCCCGACGACGATGACACGCTCCATGTCCCGTCAGTTTCCTTCCGAAAGTCCCGCCATCACCAGCGGCTTCTGGCTAACGAAACGCGTTTCAGCTGCGCCAGGCACTGGCGCAGCGGGTGCCG
>CAZNHF010000069.1:0-12682 GCA_964572375.1 uncultured bacterium
CAGACGCCGTGACACCCAAGGCCGACGGCTGCAAACGCCTGTCAGGCAGCCGGCCCCGCCCGTCCGCAACTACATACGTCTATCGTCTCCAGAAACGTTATGCACCGAGCGTCCAATGCCGACACCGCAGCCAACGCCCGCTGCGAAGAACGCGAGCTTCGCCGCCAAGGAGACATCAGGCCAGAAGATCACTGAGAACATGGTAGCAAAAACAAAGAACATGGCTGCAACTACAATGGGACTGCGACGACGACGTATCATACTCCAACCCCCTCCGGCTTCCGGATGCCTTGCCCCACTCTCTTCGCACACAGAGCCGAGCGGCGATCGAGCCCTTCTGACCATGCGATCTGGTCTCAGTCACCAGTGCGAATCGTCGAGGACGGCTCGAACAGCAGCACCTCGGCTTCCGCGTCTGCCACAGGGCGATGATCTACCCCCCGAGGCACCACGAAGAACTCACCCTCAGACAACTCGACCGTCTCATCACTCATCTCGATGCGGATCTCACCCCTGATGACCAGGAACAGCTCGTCCTCATTGGAATGCGAGTGCCACTTGAACGCACCGAGCAACTTCACGAGCTTGACCTGCTGGCCATTCAGCTCAGCCACAACCTCGGGCGACCAGTGTTCCGATATGCCCGCGAGCTTGTCTGTCAGGCTGCCCGCAGGGCTGCCTCGATGCGTCCCCGGGCCTCATCGTCATAGTCGGCCCCGTAGAAGCGATGGATGATGTTGAAGGAACCACGGGGCTGAATCGCCTCTCGCACACCGGCGCCGTCGACATAGCAGTCCGTCTCAAGGAACTCGATAAGTCGCTGAGCATCCGACGAGTCACACTCGATGACCAGGTCGATGTCGCGTGTCATCCGCGGCGGCGCGTAGGCGGACATGGCCATCGACCCGGTGAGCATGTAGGGAACACCCGCGCCAGGCGATAGCGCGAGCGCTGCCGACGATGCCGATTGCAGCGCGAGTGACCGAGCCGGAGCGCCGCCGCCCTTCATCTCAACTCACGCCCTAACCCGGTGGGGCGGCGCGGGGCGACAGCTGCAAACGCCTGTTGGGCCGCTCTCACCTGATCACGGTGACGAGACCTCGGACTGCGTCCCGGTCGTCCTGGAGAGAGAAGGCGTACACGCCGGACGATACCGGGTTCCTGCCCGAGTCGGTCCCATCCCACACGAACGTGCCGTGACTGCCTCGAACGACCGGTTCTCTGAGCTCGGCGACTCGTCGTCCACCGACAGTGAAGAGCTCCAGCGTGACGCTCGAGGTCCGGTCGGGACGTGTGAAGACGAACGTGCCGGTTGTGCTGATGGGATTGGATGACCGGATCAAGGCGAGTCTCTCGCAGCCCTCGTCGACCCCCGTTGTGTCGTCGCAGGGGCAGCCCTCGGGATAGGCACCGAGGTCGCCTCCGCCCGGGGCGACGCCGAGGCACGGGGAGCAGTCCTCGAGGAATGTGTAATCGGAATCGCAGAACAGGGGATCCACGTACAGATTGTCGGCATGCTGACAGGACAGGCTGTCCCCGGCAGTGTTCCCGTGGACGCAGGAGTGTTCGATCAGAGCCCCGGGGTTGCCTGCGAACGGAGCGGCGTTGAAGGCGATGATCGAGTTCTCGACGTGCGTCTGGTCAGTATCCGACTCGATAGCCACCCCCGTCGAGGAGGGACTGCCAGCGATGGTGAGGTTCGTGGCATAGAAGTCACCGCCGTGAATCTCGATGATGTTGTCAGAGTAGCTGTTCCAGAAGCTGACGTGCGACAGCGCTACTGAGCTGTTCTCCGAGTAGATGGTCCCCTCTGCGATGGTGCTCCCAATACCGGAATGCTCGAACCTCGATCGCACGATCGACGCGTCGCAGTTCCGGAGGGAGATCCCCTCCCCGAATCCATGGAACGCAGAGGCGTTGTAGCAGGAGTCGAAGAGGACGCCGTCGAGGGCGACTGTGCTGTCCTCGCAGCGCATCCCGCCGCCCCAGATGTAGGTGTGACAGTAGCTGAACACCGTGTTGCGCACGATCACGTGTGCGCCGGACTGCGCGGTGACGCCGTCCTGCGTGAACTCGCAGTCGGATATCGTCAGGCCGGCCCCGGACAGGACGACCTCGGCGTCGGTACACGAGAAGCCGGCAAGAACCGACGTGGTATCCTCCCCCGAACTCAGCTGAAGGAACGGGTCGCCGTGGATGAACGTGTTGTCCGGACCTGCGAGCGAGACCAAGGCGAGATTCGTCCCGTGGAAATCCAGCTGCGTATTACCGGCCCCGGAGTATGTGCCGGGAACGACCTGAACGGTGTCGCCCTCGCCCGCTGCGTTGATCCCCTCCTGAATGGTCAAGTAGTCGCCGCTGCCCGAGGGGTCGATGGCGATCGTGGTGGATGAAGCCAGAGAAGCGATGAGGAGCACTGCTGCAAGTGAGCCGAGCATGGACTTCATGTCGACCTCCCTGAAACGAGGACAGATGGAAGTGTGAGCCCGGCGAGTGCCAGTATACCATACTTGTTTTGGCTAGCCCAGATGCACTGGCATCTGCGAGTGCACCGTGAGAGCCGTCTAACGAGATGCGCTTCAGCCGCGGGCGTTAAGCCTGGCGCGGCGGGTGCTGGCGCAGCGCCAGCTGCGCTTGGCAGTCCGCCGTGACAGGCAGGCCCGGCGGCGGCAAACGCCAGTTAGGCGGGCGCCCCCTATCGACCGTACAACGCCTTCACTCTCCCCCAACTCGAACTCTCGACCGGCGTCGCCGAGCACTCACATCCGGGATCTCCCGGTGGACATTCGCCGCCAGCGACCGAGCCGTGACTGATCACGCAGTAGTAGTCAGTCTCCCAGTTGCAGTCAACGACATGACGCGGCAGTTCGTTGTGGTCATTGATCACGATGCAGCCGGAACCACCGACCCAGATTGAACTGGCCGACACAAGCGGACACGGGACATCGCTGAAGCACTCTGTCATCGGAAGGAAGATGTCACCGTCGAGTTCGGGCCACGTGATCGGAATGTCCGCTGGAACGTGCCAAATGAGCGAATTCAATGGGAGAAGCCCACCTGTCGAGTCCAACCTGAAGTAGATGTTCTCGATGCCGCCCTCGGACGTCTCCGTGCCGAGGCAGTCGAGCATGACGTAGGCAGTGTAGGTCTCGAGAAACTCCGGCTGAATGCTGGGAACGTACTCAACCGGATCGAAGCTCACGTACAGCCGGACATTGGGATTCTGCCCAGCTACCGCCACGAAGGACGCGAGGAGAATCACACAGAGCGTCATAAGTGCTCTCATGTCGGACCTCCTCTCCTGTCTTCCGACTGCCCTGCGGCTGCAAACGCCAGTTAGACGGCGACCCCCGACGCAGCCACCATTACCGATGCTCCGGATCGAACGACCGCTTGAGCTGGCCCCAAGACATTCGCTGCACCGGCGACTGGGTGACAACACTCCACTCCTGATAACCTAGGTAGGTCGCCAACAGCGACCCGCTGCCAGTCAAGGTCGGCTGCTCCTCGATCCAGCCCAGCTCAAGGAGATGGACGCCTGCGGCGAGTGACCTGGACTCCACCCCAGAACCAACGAGCAAGATCCTCTGACCGTCCAAGTCCATCTCGAAGGTCGCGGACCCTTCATCGATTAGCAGATCGGTCTCCATATCCCTGAGAGACCACCCGCCACTGTAGTCCACCACAAGTGTGCTCGGCTCAGATATCTCGAACTCGTACACCCAGAGAGCGGGGCCAATACTCGCAGCTCCACCGGGACCACCCGCGTCGTGCCTGCAACTCAGCTGAGATCGGACAACCACCACGCCTGAGGATGACTCCGACCACTGCGCCTCCAGAGTCGCAACGGTTCCGAAGTAGAGGGAGTCGGCCGCGCACGAACTGTGCGCCTCCGCGTACAGCGTGTCTGTCACCGGCCCCTGCCACGAGGAGTCCGCGTCAGCTTCGACTAGCACACCCAAGCTGGCGGCCGTGTGCACGGCCACCGAGGACGCTTGTGGCGTGACGACCGTACCGGCACAGGACGCATGGTTGCCCGCAGTCAAGACTGCGCAGATGACGATTCCAGTCCAACAACGCATCACTACAACTCCCCCACAAACGTGTCGCCGTCTAACGAATCGCGTTTCAGCCGCGCCAGGCAGTGACGCGAGCCGTGCCGGCGAAGCCGAGTGCACGGCGAGTGACGCTGCCGACAAGCGCCGCCGCCCTCATCATCTATCTCGCAAGCAGCCAACGACCAGGCGGCGCGACGCGACAGCTGCAAACGCCTGTCAGACAGCGGGCCCTCAACTCAAATCACAAGGAGGCGCCAATCACTACCCGATGTCTCGCCGCGCGACTGACCACCGCTCCAAGCGAGCTAACTGCCCGGCTACCAGGCGTAGTGAAGAACGAGCTTCGGGCGCCAGCCCTCCTCAGGATGCTCCCGAGAAGCGAATGAGAACCGAGTTGCCTGCTGCTCGAGGGGAGTGTCGATGACAATCCCCCAGTTGTCGCTGGCACCGCTCAGCCATCGCACGACCGCGTACGTGACATCAATCGAGTACAGGCGCGGAACGTAGCTGGCATCTGTGTACGTTCCTACAGCATAGGGCGCAGCTCCGCTCCACGTCATCGTCCCCTCCCGCCACACCTCACGCACGAGTCCCGTGAGAATCAAGACTCCTTCGTCCGACTCGCCAGAAGGCCAGACGTTGTAGAGCTCTATCGTCGCTTGCTCGACGTCGGCCTCTTCGGGAATGCTCACGGGGTGATGCATCGTGAGGTCGAACGCTGCGTAGAACTTGAAGTGGTAGTCCGCGTTGTGGAAGAGATCGAGCGTTGGCTCTTCACCCAGGGCACCACCCGGCAGGTCGCTCCTCACGCTTGCGTCAGCGATGGCCGCTAGGGAGACGGTCGCCCACTTCTTGAGGCCAACATTGACCTCGTGGTGCTCGTCCTCGAGATTCAGCGCTACCTCGGTTGCCCAGAAGCCGTCGCAAGACACGACTGCTCGGTCATAGCTACGCAGGACGTTCCACAGCTCGTAGAGCCCCGTGGCGTCCGTGAAGCACTCACGGTCCCCAATGACAACGCTCGCGTTCGGAATCGGACCCATTCCTGGATGGGAGACGACGCCATAGACATGGGAGACCCCAACTGCAATATTCATAAGGATGTCATGCTGTGTGACGCCTGACACGTTGACCGCACTGGAGTACGCCCCGTAGCCGCCAGCCGTGGCGTGAACTGACCGCCAGCCCTCTGTCAGACCGTCAAGATAGTAGCAGCCGCTCGCGTCAGTCTCCGTCCATGTGGACTCACACTCAACGATGGCTCCCACCATCGCCCGCTGCGTGTCTGAGTCCCGGACGCATCCATAGATGGCGCCAGTCTGGCTCGGTGACAACGAGCATGTGCTAAGCAGAGGGATCAGCACGATGACGAGCCATCCCGCCGACAGGCGAAGTCTGCGACGCGTCATTCTATTGCCTCCTGTGGACGCCGTGCTCCTGCTCAAGCTCTATCGGAACCCGCTCGCGCGGGACAGTCATCGGAGTTGTACGCGCTGTCTAACGAATCGCGTTTCAGTCGCGGGCGTCAGTCTGGCGCGGCGGGTGCTGCGGCGAAGCTGCGCCAGCAGTCCGCCGTGACAGGCAAGCCCGGCGGCTGCAAACGCCAGTTAGCACGCGCGCCTGACTAGCGGAAGCTCGACTTCACTCGGCCCCAGGACTGAACCTCCACGGGTACCGCCGTGCTGTCGTACACCACAGCTCGGACCATCGCATTCGCTGTGTCCACCACGGACCACGACGTCCAGTCCCACAAGCGGGTCTCGCCCGACAGAGGCGAATCCAGATCGAGTCCGATGACCGGATTCGTGCGAGACTCCCACTCGAGCCCCACGTGGAACCGATGCTCGGGGAAATGGGCTGCGTTCGAAAGATCGACCGGCTCGTCCAGCATGACCTCCAACCAGGCCTCCTCAGGGTAGCCCGGCTCCACGAACTGCCCGTAGCTCACCGCTGCGCCCGGCGAACCCGCAGCGTCTTTCCACACCCAGATCGTGCACTCGCGCGTCGTAGGTTCACCCGGGAACTCCGGGTTCTCGAGCCCGTCGTCCACAACATAGATCTGGATTCCCCGGAGCTCCGTCGCCGACTCGGGGGCTTGAAAGCCCACCGCGAGCTTCCTGCCGGCTAGGGCCGAGAAGCCGTCCTCGGCGCTCCCGTCGTCCCACGACAGCTCGACTTCCGTTCTCGATGCACCCGAACCATCATCCGCGAAGACAAGAAGGACGGCAAACAGCACCGTGGCGATGGCAGGGGTGAGAATCCGATATCTCATGATTCCACCTCCTCATTGTGAGGGGCTCGCCCGGTCAATCTCGTTCTCACTTCTTGATGTGCGCTGTGCCTAACGAATCGCGTTTCAGTCGCGGGCGTCAGTCTGGCGCGGCGGGTGCTGCGGCGAAGCTGCGCCAGCAGTCCGCCGTGACAGGCAAGCCCGGCGGCTGCAAACGCCTGTTAGGTGGCTGCACCCATCCTCAGACGACCCAACGGTGATGCGACCAGCAACCCGACTACTACATACAGCGCCACCAAGATCACAGAACCACCGAAGCGATGATCACCCGGACCGTACGACGCTGTTGCAGCTACGATCACTGCGACTCGCCACGCCAGGAGCGCAACCAGAAGCCAGCGACTCCAGGGGACACCGCGCCACGCAAGAACAGAGAAGATGATCAGAGCAACGGAGTTCACGAGCATCGGGATGTTCCCTGCGACTCCCTCGACCGAGAGCATCACGGTGAGGAAGGCCTCCAGCACTAGGATGAGTGACAGGGCCACCCGCAAGGGCCACTTCGGTAGCTGTCTCCCGTTTCCACGTGTCATTCGGGTCCCCCCGTAGTGCGTGCAGCCCACCTAACGAATCGCGTTTGCAGCTGCGGGCACCAGACTGGCGCGGCGGGTGCTGCGGCGAAGCCGCGTTAGCAGTCCGCCGTGACAGGCAAGCCCGGCGGCTGCAAACGCCAGTTAGGCGCTGGAGCCCTAGTTTGGACTTCGCCGCAGGGCCAACGATATGCTCAGGCGTCCCTCGCCTAGAGCAAGGTGAACGCGTTGACCGACGGAAGCGACCAGGTCGACTCCGTTCACAAGAGGCCATGAATACCCGGCCGCGAAACCCACCAGCAAACTCCCCTCGAGTTCGTCTCGACCGACCATGGTCACTCCGGCCAAGAACTCCCCGTACGACGACGGCCGTGCCTCCTGTGATTGCCAACAGATGCCCATGAACATGTCACAGTGACGCAACGGGCCAGGATCAAGGCTGCTCCAACGACCCTGGCACGATGGCTCCCCCGCTTCGAACTGCTCGGCTTCTGACCAGAGACCACCGCAACCCACGCCTGCCATGAACCACAAGTCTCCCTGTACATGCGACTCGTTCAGAAGTCGGCCCGACACACCCACGGGGAACGCGAGCGGCTCGATGTTCGATCCGAGGACCGGCGATTCAAGCGCCAGCTCTGCACGTACCCCAGCCGTCGACACCCGTGGCGCGAGTACAGTCAAGAGCGTCAGTATGATCAGAGAGCGCTTCACTACATGCTCCATGCGCCTAACGAAACGCGTTTCAGCCGCGGGCGTCAAGCCTGGCGCGGCGGGTGCTGCGGCGAAGCCGCGTCAGCAGTCCGCCGTGACAAGTCAGCCCGACAGCTGCAAACGCCAGTTAGGGCGGCACCCCACAAGCTTCCAAAACAAACAGCGCCCCGCAAGAGATCTCACTGCTGAGACTCAAGGGGGCGTCAGTCCTCCGACCATGCTGGGACTGCGACTCGCCACGGCCCAGCTGTACACTAAGATACTAGCACACACAGCATCTTGAGTCAATGGCTGACTCTTCATCAATCACAGGCGCCCCGAACTCCGAGCCACCTCACGCGCCAAAGCAAGGGTCGCGTCGCGACTGCAGAAGCGCTCCATCTCATCCACGACCACGCCTCGCTCTGCCTGAGCGCGCTGACAGTCGCAGCGACGGTTGCTTCAACAGAGCCACACGTGACCGGAACAAGAAGAGGGGCGCCCGTCTCGAAACGAGAGCGCACCTCGAATCTACTCATGTCGGACTGGCGGGAGCGTGGGACGAACCCCGAGCCACTCTCCCTAGCTCTGTCGGTTCTTGGTGCTCGCCCTAACAAATCGCGTTTCAGCTGCGGGCGTCGGTCTGGCGCGGCGGGTGCTGCGGCGAAGCCGCGTCAGCAGTCCGCCGTGACAGACAAGCCCGGCGGCTGCAAACGCCAGTTAGGTCGCCGCCCCAACCATAATCTTCTCCATCAGCACCACGGTACGACCGCTCAGTGGGCCTGTTGCCGCTTTCTCCCCCACGGCCGACAGACCCATCTGCTCGTAGAACGGCACCGCCGTTGGAAACGCGCCCAACCGGACTCGACCGTGGCCCGCTTCGCGAATCAGAGACTCGGCCGAGTCGTACAGCGCTCGACCAACGCCATGGCCGTGGTGCTCAGGGTCTATGTACAGCTTCCCGATCAGGTCCCCCGATACGGCGACGACTCCTACTATCTCGTCCCCGTCGCGCGCGAGAATGTATCGTTGGTCCTGCGACTCGCGACGGAGACACTCGACCGAACGTCGCTCCGACACAAGGTATTGCTCCTGTTCTGCGGACAGTCCCTCGCGCTCAGCGAGCACGACATAGGATCGAGCGAGGAGCGCGCTCACTGCGGGTATGTCCGTCTCTGTCATGTCAATCGTGGTCATCGCACTTCCATGGCGACCTAACGAATCGCGTTTCAGTTGCGCCAGGTGGTGGCGCGGGGCGACAGCTGCAAACGCCAGTTAGCCGGCTGCCACACACACTGAGACTACCGGTACATGCTCTTCAGTCTCCCCCAACTGACTTGCTGTTCGGACTCCCCCGGAACTGTCGTCACGGTCCCGGAGCAACTCGCTTCGGTGCACCAGCCTGAGAAGTCGGCATACCAACGGATCCAGCTATTGTCCTCGCAATCGAAGATCCTCCTGGATATCTCGACGGGGTCGGTGGTCCCCCACCAGTTCCCTGTGAAATCGAACGTTGCATAGGGAAGCGGTGTTGAACCGAATGCAACCTGGTACATCACGTCGTCACAGAGGAAGTTCGCATTGAAGACGGGGTCCGGGGCCCCAAAGGCGAAAACAAGCGAGCCCATTTCGCCTGGGCTGGTGTTCCCGAAGAACACATTGTCGGTGAAGACCAGTTGATCCACGCTGCCTTCCACGTACATCGTCGCCGCTCCCCAGCTCTCCACCGTGTTGCCAACGAACGCATTCCCGCTCGCGCAGACGGGGCCGGGGTAGTACAGCACGATTGCCGCCGCTACTTCTGTCGCGGTGTTCGATGCGATCGTGTTCCCAACGAGTTCCAGTCCGGTACACTGCCAGCAATGGATGGCCCCGCCCTTCTCTGCAGAGTTGTCACGAATGCTGCTGTCAGTGATCTTGAGGTAGGAGTTGTCGGCGCCGATTCCTCCCCCGCTACCACCGGGATTGCTGTTACCGGAGATCACGCAGTCAGTGATGTCCACCACGCTGTTCTCTACACCGATGCCTGCGCGACCGGTGCACTCGGTGAAGATACTGGAACTGATGTCGAGCGTCGACTCATACACCGATATGGCATAGCCGCCGCTTGTTGGACTGGTGCCAGTGATCCGGAACCCCTCGATGCGCGTGCCAGCGCCGACATGGCTGCAGTAGACGGTCGAGCTGCCGGTGAGACCGCCACCGTCAATGGTGGTCGCCTCCCGGCCGGCGATACTCGCCAGCGTGATTCCGTCTGCGCCTGCCACTATGTCGACGTGCTCGGAGTACGTGCCCGACGAAACAAGCACGGTGTCTCCATACGTGGCGGCGTTGACCCCCTCTTGGATCGTCAGATAGTCACCACCACCAGCCCAATCCACATGGATAGTGGCCGCTGAAGCGGGAGCCGCGCATGCAGCGATCGTGACCACCACGATGCCGACCCGTCGGGTGAAGCTCACGGCGTTCATACTGAGTCTCCTTCCGCGATGGCGACGTCTTGGGCAGCCCGGCTAGCGAAACGCGTTTCAGCCGCGGGCGTGAAGCCTGGCGCGGCGGGTGCTGCGGCGAAGCCGCGTCAGCAGTCCGCCGTGACGGCAAACCCGGCGGCTGAAAACGCCTGTTAGCCGGTGCCGGCCTCTGCAACGACAACTGGACGCCGCTCAGAAGCGCACCATGCACCGCGAAGTTCCTCAGGAACGGGATCGCAGCTGCCACCCCGCGAGAAGAAACAGCACCAGAAACACCAAGTCGGCCCACGCCCACGGCAGCCACATGGAGGGAATCCCACGCGTTGCGTGATAGAAGAGTACAATCCCGCAGTAAGCAGCCTTGATGACGCACCCATACAGAATCAGCTCCTTCCGGCTCACAGGATCGGCCGCGAGTCGGAAGAACATCAGCGCAAAGACGAGCAGCAACACGGCTGGAAACTGCACGTATGCGGGGTGATTGGGTGGCTCAACATGGTTCAGAGAGAACACCCAGGTTGGGACGAAGAGGAAGGCGAGTCCCAACACTCCGTCATAGAGACCAGCTGCCGTGAAGAGGACGCGCGCCCACTTCGTCTGCATGATCCATCCTCCAATCAGAACGTCGCTCCCAGCTTCCAACCAGCACGCCACAAGCGCATCGCCGCGCAGGCATCCGGCTAGCGAATCGCGTTTCAGTTGCGGGCGCCAGTCTGGCGCGACCGGTGCGTATGCAGCGGGCGTGACAGACAAGCCCGACAGCTGCAAACGCCAGTTAGACTGCCCGCCAGATGCTACGCTGACGTTGCTCCCGAGAACAGCAGCGACACGGCTTGATTGGGAAACGGGATCTCCCGATTGCAGTGCGGCATCCGATTCAGACGGTGCTGAATGCGCACGAGAACATCGGCATCCACATCGCGCTCCAGCTCCAGCGCACAGTCAAGCTGGTGACCTATGTCGTTCAGAGAACCAAGCAAACTCCGGTTCGAGTGTCGCGCGAACTCCACGCGCTCGAATGACTCGGACAACTCGCGTATCATCAGGCCGCCTTCGATCCCCAGATGCTCGAGTTCCGTCACTACCGCCTGCGTGAAGTGTCCAAGGAAGGCCGGAAGTGGCTCGAGCGGAAACACGAGCGTGAGATACGTTGTCTCGTGAAGCGCGACACAGAAGTCACCCTCCGGTAACGGAACCGGCTTCGCACCCCATAGACCAAGCCGCCCTGGCTGCAACGTGGCATCTGCACCTTCGAGCAGAGACCCACTCCCACCAATGGCACCCCAGAGATCCTTGGTGCACATGATTGTAGCCATGCCGACTCCTTGCACGTCATCTTCAGGGGCAGTCTAACGAATCGCGTTTCAGTTGCGGGCGCCAGCTTGGCGCGACCGGTGCGAATGCAGCGGGCGTGACAAGCCAGCCCGTCAGCTGCAAACGCCAGTTAGACGCCCAGCCCCCATGTCTCAATGCCGCTCGCTCTTCTCCCCTACGAATCGCGACGACACTGCAAGCGTATCGACTGCCGCAGCCAACTCGCGTGTCCCTGGGGGAGATCCAACGCCCAGGATAACGGACTTCGAATAGTCGCAGACTCGAATCCCGAGAATCGGCGGCTGGCCATTCTCGACCCTCATGGTCAGGGTCTGCACCCGACCCTCAGGCGTGAGGCGTGGATTCGGCCTCGACTCGTAGACTTCACGCAGATCGAAGAACCCCACGTCGTAGAACTGCTGCAGAAGCGCGATGACGTCTTCAGGCTTCACCTCGAAGACCCGCTCGCCAAGCTCCTTGACGAACTTGTGGCCAGTGAAGACACCGTGGCCATCCCCGCGGATGACGACGTCATACGTCGGGCACATCCCGTAGCATGAGCGACGCTGCAACGTTATCTCCAAATCGGCTGGATCGAACTCATATGGCGGCGTATCCGCAACATCCCCGGCGACACCCGGCAGCGACGCGGCTAGCGCGATGATGACAACAGCAATGAGGAGAGACCTCCGACTGAACATGTGACCTCCAACTGCTAGCTCGCGCATTTCGACCTGGGCGTCTAACGAATCGCGTTTCAGTTGCGGGCGCCAGCTTGGCGCGACCGGTGCGAATGCAGCGGGCGTGACAGACAAGCCCAACAGCTGCAAACGCCTGTTAGGCAGCTCCCAGGGAACGTATCACGCGCTCCAGCTTCTCCCGAATCTCCGCGCCGACCTGAGCCAGCGCAGGATTCGCCACAGCCTGCATCGACGCCACTGGATCAATGGCTGCTACTTCCACGTGACCCGGGCTGGTCTCCTGGACGATGACATTGCACGGCAGCATCAGGCCTATCTTGTCCTCCAACTCCAGCGCTCGGTGCGCGAAGGGCGGATTGCATGCGCCGAGGATCACGTACGGCCTGAAACCCACGCCGAGTTTCGCCTTCAATGTCTCTTTGACATCGATCTCCGTTAGAACGCCGAACCCCTCGGCCTTCAAGGCGTCTCGGACGGCACGGACGGAGTCATCGAAGCTCATCTCCAGTTCAGTCGAGAAGTAGTACTTCATGTGAACTCCCCTTAACTCGCACTGGTTGCCGGAGCTGCCTAACGAATCGCGTTTCAGCCGCGGGCGCCAGACTGGCGCGGCGGGTGCTGGCGC
>CAZNHF010000070.1:0-12621 GCA_964572375.1 uncultured bacterium
CGGTGCTCGACGGCGAGATCGTGACGGTCGAGGGTGTGGTGACCGTGGGGACGGGATCGTTTGCCGCCACGAACGACATCTTCATCCAGGACGCGACCGGTGGCGTATTCGTCTCGCAGTTGAACGTCGCCAACCCCGTCGTTTCGCCAGGCGACAGCGTACGCGTCACCGGCAAGGTGGGCGTCACGTACTTCAAGCGTACACGTCTGAGGGTCGGAAACACGGCCCCGGGCTCGGAGATCGTTCTCCTGAGCACAGGCAACCCCGCGCCGGTTCCTATCGAGGTGACGGCGCACGATCTGGCGACGGCGGGTGAGGACTACGAGGGAAGCTACGTCGTGATGAGGGATGCGCATCTGTCATTCCCGTCGCAGTGGCCCTTGCAGGAGTGTACGACCTACAAGGAGCTCACGCTCGCCGACGATGAGACGACGACGCTTCTGATGCTTCATCCGTACACCGACATATGCGGTTCGACGCCGCCTCTGGAGCGGTTCGATGTCTTCGGCGTCGTCATTCCGGACCCGACGCAGTCGCGACACAACAATCATGGCATCATGCCGCCGTCGCGCGCGGATGTGCGGTCGCTCGGCTCCGGCTCGGGAGTCGCGACCACCGATGTGAACTGGTTCTTCGCCGGCGAGGAGACTGATCTCGAGATCTCGCTCATCGGCGAGGCCGATCCGCTGACGCGCGTCGCGGTCTCCATCCCGGCGGGCTGGACGTTCTCGGGTGATCCGACGGACGTCGATCTCGAGGGCGCCGCATTCGCCATGGCCTCAGTCGTCGAGGACAGCACGAACGGCAACATTGTGACCATCTCGGGTGTGAATCTCATCCATGGTTCGGCCGGCAGCGTGACGCTCGAGGACCTCACGGTCGCGACGACGGCCGGCGACTACGAGTTCGGCGTCGCGACGGCTGTCGTGGGCGAGGGACTCGTGTCGCTTGGGATCGGGGCCAGGGTGCACGTGGCGACGACGGGCGATCCGGGTTCCGTCGTCATCAACGAGCTCTACGCGAACAGCAATGTCGTGGCGGATGTCGGCGAGTACATCGAGCTTAGGAACACGCTGGCGACCGCCATCGATATCTCCGGCTGGGTCCTTGCGGACCTGGACGACAGCGGGGCGTGCGGCGGCGTCAACCTCTGGGAGTTTCCGATCGGCTCGGAGATCGCTGCGGGCGAGGCGATCACAGTGGCCCGCCACGCCATCGGGTTCTACATGCGCTTCGGGACGAGTCCGGACTACGAACTCCGCGACTTCAACTACAACCAGGACCCCGATGATACGCAGGTTCCGAATCTCCTCCTCGTGTCAGCATCGGACGGCAACACGGTCACGAGCCAGGAGATCATCCTCATGGGTGGTGCGGACGGGAGCGGCTATCTCATAGGCGCGACGCGCGTCTACGAGGCCGTCTATCTCTACACCGACCGCATCAAGACGGAACTCGTCGATGCCGTGGAGTACCGCGACATCGCATACCTGGCAACCGATCACTGCACCGGCGACGGTCTTGGCGGCCCTGCGGATGCCTGGACGCCGGGCTACATTCCGTCCGACTACTCGCTCGGGCGCGATGCACTGTCGACCGACACCGACGATTGTTCGGTCGACCTCATGCTCTCATCGTATCCGACGCCGGGTGAGGTCAACAACGTGGCGGACAACGGCGCTCCGATGGTGTTGGGTGCCGCCGCGGCCGGCGACCGGTTCGCCAAACTGACGTTCTCGGAGTCGCTGGACAGGGACAGTGCCGAGGATACATCGAACTATGCGCTCAACGGCGGCACTGAGGTGCTCGACGCCTGGCTGTCCACCGACCTGCGCACGGTCCTTCTCTACACGGGAACCCAGACCGCTGACTTCGCCTACACGGTGTCGATCGCCGGTGTGAAGGACCTCGCCGAGAACGAGATGATCGCGGGAGGCGCCAACTTCACCGGCCACTATCAGGATTCGACGCCCATCTCCGAGGTCCAGGCGTATGACGCGAACGGGATCTCGCCGCTCGTCGGTCAGGGTGTCACCGTTCTCGGGTTCATTACCGTCCCACCGGGTGTCTTCCAGCCCGACAGGACGAACATCTTTGTGCAGGATCTGAGTGGGGGCGGCGTCAACGTGTACAACGGCAACCTCCTGGTGAGTCCGCCGAGGGAGGGCGACCTCGTCGAGATCACCGGGGAAGTTGAGGAGTACATCTCGGGTGACGGGAACGGCGCGACGACGGAGCTGGTCGGCACAGACGCCGTTCCGTTTACGCTGACGACGCACGCGCGCGGCTTTAACGTCATCGAGCCGGCCGTGATGCGGACCGGCGACATGAGTGAGGAGTCGCTCGAAGGGACGTTCATGAGGACCTCGGGCGTCATCATCAGCCTCGAGGGCTTCGCCATCTACATCGACGACGGCTCGGGTTCGATCCAGGTCTACCAGAACTTCACGGACCTGGACTTCTCGGGCTACGCGCTCGGCGACAGCCTCGAGGTGACAGGCGTGCTCCTGCAGTACGATTACTCCGCGCCGTACTTCGGTGGCTACGAGCTTGCTCCGCGATACCCGAGCGACCTCGTGACGAGGACCTCACACTTCGACGAGAACGTGAAGGTGACGACCGAAGCCAGGGTTCTTGATATCGACGAGAACGACGTGATCGACATCCGCTACAACGGTCCGAAGGCGAGCCACATCGTGGTCCGCATCTTTGACCTGCAGGGGCGGTCGGTGGCGACGCTCTACGACGGCTGGTGTCTTGGCCCGCAGCGGACGACCTGGGACGGCAGGGACGACAGGGGGCGGAAGGTCGCCCCGGGCGTCTATATCTGTCACGTCCAGGCGAGACCCCGCGCGGGTGGCGAGCTCGTGGAGGACGCGGCTCCCATCGTCGTTGGAATGAAGCTCGAATAGAAAGAGACGGCACATCCCCCAAGGTCGTACGCGACCCAAAGGAGGACAGGGTGAAAGGAATGAGGCTTTTCATCGCCGCAGTCGTACTGGCCAGCCTGCTCGTTCCGGGCGTGGCCGGAGCCTCCGGCGTTTTCGACAATCTCGTGCTTTCTCCGAGAGCCCGGGCTATGGGCGGGGCGTTCGTGGCGCTCTCGGACGACGAGACGGCGGTCTTTACGAACCCCGCCGCGCTCTCGATGCAGGACGAAATCGGCTTCTACTCGTCCTACGTTGACCTCTACGGATATGACTTCCTGAAGCTCGGTTCCGGCGCGGTGTCCGTGCCGACCGACTACGGGACGTTCGGGGTCGGCGTGAGATACCTCGCGACCGAGTACGAAGGCACAGATCTCGAGAAGGAGTACGCGGTCACGATCGGTCACGGCATCATGCTGATGGAGGACGTTCACTCGTCGCTCGCGGTCGGCTACGGCCTCAATCTGTTCGGACTCTCGTTCCCGACGGAGACGGTCGGAGGCGAGGACCTCGGCTCGGCGAACACGTTCGGCCTGGACGTCGGCGTGATCGGAACGCTTCGTGGTCGCACGCGGTTCGGTTTCTTCGCGAAGAACATCAACAACCCGAAGCTCGGCAACCCCGATGCGAAGGACCTGCCGCAGTGGTTCAGCGCCGGCGTCGCCTACAGCCCGTACGGTGGCGTGCAGACCTGTCTTGAGCTTCAGAAGCAGACGCACGAGGACATCCGCGCGTGTTTCGGTCTCGAGATGGAGGTCAACGACTACCTGACGCTCCGGGGCGGCATCCAGAACCAGCCGAACCGGATCTCGTTCGGGTTCGGGACCGGATGGAAGATGGTGAGACTCGACTACAGCTACACGTCTCATGAAACCCTGCCGGGCAGCCACGTTTACGGCCTCGGCATCACATTCTAGGCGGCGGACAGGAGAGGCGTTCAGCCTCTCCGACAGGAGGTACGATGAAACGGTTGAGAGCCATGGGGTTCATCGCGGCGCTCGTCGGCCTCGTGCTGGCCGTCGCGGCTCCATGCGTTCATGCCGGGGAGATGCTCGATCTGAACAGGGCGTCGCTCGAGGAGATTCGGGCGCTGCCGATATCGGACGAGATGGCGGAGACCATCTGGCGATATCGGGAGTACCGGACCTTCTACAAGAGCGTCTACGACCTGGTCGATCTTCCGGGAATGACGATGGAGAGCTTCCTCCAGATCAAGCCGCTGGTGAAGATCGAAGCGGTGCTCGTGGAGGACGAGGAGCTCCAGCGCATCAATGACATCTACTACCGCTTCAGGCAGTGGGAGTCCGAGGAGGGTGGCGGAGAAGCGTTGGTGGATTACTGGATCGATCTGGCGAAAGATCCGTTCAACGTCAACACCGCATCCTATGAGCAGGTGGCGAACCTCCAGAGCGTGTCGCCGCCGGATGCCGTGGCGATCCACAGCTACATCCAGGGCAACCGCATCGACCGCCAGACGGCGCTCAGGAATGTTCCCGGGCTCACGTACTGGGGCTACTACAACACGCGCAATTTCGTTCGCTACGACGAGCCGTCGGACGCCACGAAGTTCCGCGGGAGCTACCAGTTCCGGGCATACGACTCGCCGGCGATCTTCGATACGGAGGACCTCCTCAAGGAGGACCGTAACATCGCCACCGGCGGGCAGGACTCATGGTGGGACCGCCTGGAGCTCGACGATGCTGGTCCCGTCTACCAGCACAAGGTCAGGGCTCGCTGGGGTCAGGACATCAGAGCAGGCGCTCTGGCGTACCAGGGCTTCGGCGATGAAGAGCTGACGTCGGCCAAGTTCCACGCGACGATCAGCGACAAGTCGTGGGGTCCGGTGCAGTTCGACAACATCATCATCGGCAACTACGCGCTGGCGTTCGGTCAGGGCCTGGTGATGCAGAACACGGATTACTTCAAGCCGAGGAACTCCGGATACGGCTGGGACAAGCGATACATGGGGATCCTTGGTGATATCACGCCGAGCCAGGAGTACCAGCTGACCGGTGTCGCGACCGAGATGACCATCGGCAATTTCAAGACGGTCCTGTTCTACTCGGACGACTGGAAGGACGCCGTTCTCAACCCTGACGGCACCGTGTGCCAGTACATCATCATGGCGCCGCGCATCGACAACGACGACCTCGCGGCCGCCGGCATGCGGGACATGAAGGACGTCGTTCACGAGCAGACGTATGGCACGAACGTGAAGTACGGTTTCGCGCCCGGTTCGTGGATCGGGTTCTCCGCGTACGAGAGCCGGTACAATAAGTACTGGAAGCCGGCGTACGATCCGAACGGGACCATGGACGTCTCATGGATCATCCCCGAGGACAACGAAGACAAGATCGTCGCGGCCGACAGCGAGCTCTTCGGGACCTACTCCAGCCCTGGCAAGTTCCGCCGCGTGTACGGCACTGAGTTCCAGTGGGTCGTCGACAACATCGCATTCGCCGGCGAGTACGCCGGTCTGGACAGCGATGGCGAGATCTTCGAATTCGCCGACGATCCGAAGGCGCTTAGCGCGAGCGCATACGCGTCGTACAGCAACCTGAGCTTCCTCGCGGTCTACCGCGACTACGACGTGGGTTTTGACAACCCGTACAACCGCGGCTTCGCGGAGTACAAACGTTACAAGGGGGCGATTCTCGAGGACGAGTACTACCTCTCGGATCCGCTCTACGGGCTGCTCTATGACAACTCGGTGACGCCGCAGGCTGAGCGCGGTCTCTACATGAACGCGCGCTATCGCTTCTCGCATCGCCTGACGCCGTCGTTTGAGTACGACGTCTGGCAGCGGAAGAGCGACGGCGCCGACTACTCACGGCTCGTGGTCAAGCTCAGGTTCCAGCCGATCTATAACGTCGTGATGAACCTGCGGCAGAAGTGGCAGGGGAGGCTCGGTGACGACTGGCTGACGCCGCAAAGCTATGAGCAGGTTGAGACACGATTCTCGGTCGAGTACCGCATCTCGAAGTTCGATGAGGTCGAGTTCCTGGCTTCTCGGTCGTGGATCGAATGGCCTCCGAGACCGCGCCTCTCAGGCAACGTCGAGCCGGACGGCGAGTATCCGGACGTCGGTTCGGCAGCCGTTCCGTCCTACGCTATCGGCGCGGCCGTGACGCACAATTTCACCGACTGGCTCAAGGTGACCGGCTCGGTGATGTACTACGACGGGTTCCAATGGATGTTCGAAGACGGCACCTTCACGGTGATGGACGGCGACGCGTTCCGCTACTGGATCTCGATCTCGGACCGCATCTCCGATCATCTCTCGCTGAGGGTCCGTTGGACGAACAACCAGGAGTGGCCGCTGACGTACGTGGATGCTCGCGAGTACAACGAGAACCCGCAGGGCAATCCGGAGCCGGATGCCACGTACGTGCGGGGCGACGCGAGCAACTTCCGCGTGCAGCTCGACTACTCATGGTAGCGGGCGGAGGACCGACGATGGAACGAACAACGAAACGACACGGGGATAACACGGGGAGGACTATCATGCGACGAGGAGTGACGGTCGTTGCCGCTCTCCTGGCCATTGCAGCGCTCGCGAGCGCTGCCTCGGCCTACACGTACGCGGAGTGGGAGTACGGCACGCTGATCTATGCAGTGGACGCTCGGACGATGGGGATGGGCGGCGCCGGGCTCGCGTCGGCCGATGGCGCAAGAGGGATGGCGCTGAACCCTGCGTTGGTCGGGAAGGCCGAGGGCATCGACGTGATGTTCACGGCTTCCGCCGTCAGCGCCGAGGAGTCGCGCGAGGTGCCGCTCTACGACAGTTTCGAGGGCATCATCGCTTACAACACGTACGCGATGAACATGAACCTCTATGACCGATACACAGGCAGCGTGGCCTGGAGGCCGGGTGGCGACTACGAGTGGATGCCGGCCGTCGCGGTCGGCTACGGCCCGCGCATCGACATGAGCTACAACTACCACGTCCAGTACAGGGACTCGGACACACAGGCCGAGCCCGCGGACAAGATTCTCTACGACTACTGGATCGAGAACGATGGCGGCGTCAACGCCTTCTCCGTCGCGGTCTCGCAGGAGGTCATGGACGCGCTCTTCCTGGGCGTTGGAGTCGACTTCCTCCGCGGCGACGCGGATGCCGAGGAGCGTACGATCTACCCGGCCGGCTCCGACGACGAGGATGTCGAGTTGTGGTCGAGCTACGACGCCCTCTCGGGGACGCAGTTCACGGTGGGTCTGCTCTCCGAGCAGCTGCACCGCGTTGATGTGGCCGTGGTCTATCGCTCGAGCTTCACGCTCGACGGGGACTACAGCATGGAGGACGCGGAAGGTGGCGTGACCGATGGGAGCTTCGAGTACAAGTACCCGGACGCCATCGCAGTTGGCTTCGAGTACCATCCGCGCAACGAGATGATGACGAACGTGAGCTTCGACGTCATCTACACGCGTTGGTCGGAGTTCGAGAGCGACCTGGCGGACGACATCGATTTTTACGACACCGTCGAGTACCGGGCCGGTGTTGAGCACCAGTTCTTCGACAATACTCAGGCGCGGTTTGGATTTGTCTACCAGCCGTCGTACTTTGATGAGCACACGACGCGCACGGCCTTCTGCTTCGGTCTCGGGCTCGACGTCCTCGGCGTGAGGGTCGATGTCGGTGGCCAGATGGGCGTTCGCGAGTACGGCATCGAGGAGGGGCGCCTCAGGGAGACGACCTCGATCGGTACCGTGACGCTGTCGCACACGTTCTAGGATGCTGCGCACCGAGTGAGGAGTGAGATATGAAACCAGGAGGATGGAGCGCACTGACGGCGCTGATGGTCGTCGTGGGCGTGCTGGCTATGTCGCTGGCAGCGAACGCGGTGCCCGAAGGCGCCGACGTCATGCGCCTCTCCGTGGTCTTCACGAACGACATCCATGGCGGTATCGACCGCACGGGTGCGACGTTCATGAACCGCGAGTTCCCGCCTCCGCTGGGCGGCGCAGCATCGGCCGTGACGTATATCGAGCGCCTCAGGGCGCTGGCGGAGGAGGGGGGCGGCCACGTCCTGCTCGTGGACCAGGGAGACATATTCCAGGGGACTCCGGTGGGCAACTACCGGAAGGGCGAGGCCGTAGTCGACTATTTCAATCTTGTTGGTCTGGACGCCTGGACGTTGGGCAACCACGACTTCGACGAGGGCAGCGAGAACCTCTGGCATCTCATCGAGATGGCAGAGATGCCAGTGCTGTCCGCGAACCTCCGGTGGACGGACAGCGGTGAGCCGGTCGAGGGCGTCCTGCCGTACATCATCAAGGACTACGACGGCATCAAGGTCGCCATCATCGGGATCACGACGACGGATACGCCGAAGATGGCGTTCCCGAAGCACGTCGCTGGGCTCGACTTCCTGCCGGCCATCGACATCACCGCCAGGTACGTCGAGGAGGTACGGGCACTGGGCGCCGACATCGTCATCGTCTCCGGTCACATGGGTCTTCCGTACGACCCGCTGGTCGGCTACGAAGAGCTCCTGGAGGACGAGGAGCGTGAGGATGCGGGGTCGAGGGAGCCACTCGAGGACCGCAAGTGGGGCGCCAATGCCATGGAGGTCGGCCATGCCGTTCCCGGCATCGATGCCTTCTTCGGCGGGCATATCCACAAGGGATTCGACAAGCCGTGGGAGGATCCGTCCACCCACACGCTCTTCTTCCAGACCTACGGCCGCGGCTCCGGCGTCGGGCATGTCGACCTCCTGATCGACCGGAAGTCGAAGACGCTCGTCGGGTACGAGACGCCGTCCTATCGAGGAGACCTCATTACGCTCTTCGAGGATGAGTGGTGGCCGAATCCAGAAGCTTCGGAGATTATCACAGCGATGGTCGCCGATGCCGAGGCAGGGATGGACAAGGTCATCGGCACCGCCAATGTTGATCTCACGCGAGGCGGCGACGGCGAGACCCGGATGGGTAATCTCGTCTGTGACGCGATGCGTGAAGAGGTTGCCGCGGACTTCGCGTTCACGAACCTCGGCGGCATCCGCGACGAGATACCCGCGGGCGCGGTGTCGCCGCGCCAGGTATTCCGGGTCCTTCCGTTCGGCAACACCCTCGTTGTCTTCGAGGTCGGCGGAAGACTCCTCAAGGAGATCATCGAGTACCGCGTCAGTGGTGACCATCACGGTGTCTACATGTCGGGTGCGAAGATCACTTACAGCAAGACGCGACCCGACTACGACCGCATCACGCATCTTACGATCGGCGGCGAGCAGTGGGATCCCGATGCGACGTACCGCATCGTGACGACCGACTTCCTCGCTTCGGGCAACGCGGGGCTCTACATGCTTCCCGGCATCCCGGATGAGCAGACGATGCGAACCTCGACCACGTGCATGGACGCGGTAGTCCACTACATCGAGCGCCACACGCCGATAGGCAACACGACGGACGGCCGCTGGGCACGGCGTGACGACTCGGAGATCGATCCGGCGCTCGTTGCGGCGATGAAGGGGATGGAGCCGTTGGCGGCACCAACCGAGAAGACCGACGGCGCATACGATTGATGCGCCGGAGGCGTGCGACCCGTCGGGCGCAGGATGGCCGGCGGGCGCGTACGGTGAGTTTTCGGTTCCTGTCTGACTAGTGACAACACCCCGTTCGAGGGCTCGACATCGGACGGGGTGTTTCTTTGCGCGCCCCTCGGGGCCTAACACTTTGCGAGATGTGCAGTTGCGTACGCAGGCCTCCGACGTGAACACTGGACAAGTCATGCTCTGTGTGGTATAATTCCCAAGTGGTGACAACTATCTCTCGCGTGCTGCCGGGGCTGACGGCATGCGAAGAGCACAGAGTACCTCTATCTAAAGGAGGCTAGGGGGAGAGCGTTCCTCGTATCACCTGAGCATCTGGCGTTCACAGTGAGGACAGGGCACCCGAAGGAGGTCCTTCCATGTTGAGATACACCCTTGCAGTAGCGATGGTGCTGGTTCTGGCCATCGGTACCGCGTCGGCAGACATCGTGATCAACGAGATCTACTGCGATTCCGCCGGCACGTATGACGGAGCCGAGTTCATCGAGCTCTACAACACGAGCGCCACGCCGGTCGACATCGGCGGATACGTACTCTGCGGTCCGGAGTACGCGCAGCTCTGCGGCGGCGAAGACCGCTGGCAGTTCCCCACCGGCACGATGATCGGGGCCAACGACTACCTCGTGGTCACCAAGGACGCGCACGACGGCGACGACGGCTTCTTTGAGGAGTTCGGGATCGAGGCGGACTTCGAGATGTTCGATCCGTCTTTCTACGCCGACAATGACTACCTGTTCGTGCCGAACATGACCCTCCTTGACGACGATCCGGGGACGGGCTTCAGCGACGAGATCCAGCTCGTTGGCGGCAGGGGCTACGGTATCATCTGTGGATCAACCAGCAAGGCCGACGTCGTCTATCTGTACACCACGGCGTCGCTGACGACGCTTGTCGACCTCGTCGAGTACAAGGACCCGGCGTACTGCACGACGGATCCGTGCTTTGGCGACGACGGGCTCGTCGACAATGCGTTCGATTCGATCCCGTTCCTGGGCAACACGCTCGGTCGTGACCCCAGCAGCACGGACACCAATAGCTCGATCAGTGACTTCACGCTTCAGGCGCCGACGCCGGGAGCGGTGAACGTTCTGAACACGCCGCCGTGGATCAGTACGGTGCGCTACTCGCCGATCCCGCCGACGTCGTTCGACAATGTCGAGATCTCCGCGACCGTCACCGACGACGGCACCGTCGACTCGGTGAACGTGTACTACAACATGGAGACGACGGGCAGCGGCTGGATGATGGTTGCCGCGTCACCTGTTGGCGACCTGTACACGGCACAGCTGCCGCTCATGCCCGACGGTGAGCAGGTCGGCTACTTCGTTCGCGCTATCGACGACAACGGGGCGAAGCTGAGCTACCCGGCTGAGGGCTTCAGTGGTCCGTATCACTTCTCGGTCGGCATCACCGACATCTACACGATCCAGTACGTGGACGAGGGTCTGACCGACTCTCCGCTGGTCGGCAAGGCCGTTAACGTAACCGGCCGCGTGACCTCCGGTATCGGTGACTTTTCGACCGCCTTCTGCATGATCCACGAGGGCAACGGCCCGTTCGAGGGGCTCAAGATCTACGGTACGTACGATGTCCCGTTCGAGCTGAACGTGGGCGACGAGATCACGGCCTGTGGCACGGTCACCGAGTACTACGGCGAGACCGAGGTCGTCATCCACTTCGCTGACGCGCTCGTTGTCAACTCGACCGGAAACTCGACGTACGGGTACGCCGCGGTTACGACCGGCGACCTGTACCCCGAGCCGACAGGCACGCCGGAGTACCTGGCTGAGCCTTACGAGAGCCAGCTCGTCAGCGTGAGCAACGTCACCGTGGTGGCCGAGCCGGACGGCTACGGCCAGTGGTACGTCGATGACGGTTCCGGCGGCGCGCAGGTCGATGACTACGGCTACTACAGCTATGTGCCGGTGCTCTTTGACGTGCTCGACGAGGTTCGCGGCATCGTGATGTACAGCTACGATCAGTACAAGATCGAGCCGATTACTGCTGACGACATCATCGGTCCGCCGAGGATCGAAACGGTCCGCTACTCGCCGGTCCCGCCGGTTGCCGGCAATGTGACCATTTCGGCAGATATCAGCGACAACCAGGGCATCAGCTCCGCCACTCTCATCTACAAGGAGAGGGCGAGCGGAGTGTGGTCGCAGACGTCGATGGTGGCAACGCGCGCGGGCTACACTGCATCGATCGGTCCGTGGGTGGATGGCAATGAGGTTCTCTACTACGTCGAGGCTTCGGATGGCTCCATGACGGCCAAGACACCGTCGGTGGGCTCGTACAGCTTCTACGTTGGTATGGAGACGATCCAGAACATCCAGTACGTCGTCGACCCCGGCGTGAGTGACGTCTCGCCGTACGACACGCTCGCGGTCAACACGACGGGTATCGTTACAGCCGAGCCTGGCGTTTACAGCGACTACTACTTCACGATCCAGACCAGCGGCGGTGGCTGCTGGGACGGCGTCAAGGTCTACGACCGCACCGGTACCGTGACCTTCGAGCGGGGCGACGAGATCATCGTCTGCGGTGAGGTTCAGGAGAACTGGGGCGAGACCGAGATCGCGCTGCATTTCCCTGAGTCGGCCGTTCTCGTCACATCGAAGGCGGCTGACCCGACACCGCTGTCGATCGACACCGCTCTCCTTCAGACGAAGGCCAGCGGCGAGTGCTTCGAGGGTGTGCTTGTTCACGCCGAGGATGCGACCGTCGCGGTCGAGAATATTGTCTTCGGCGAGTGGGCCATCACGAACGGTGCGGCGGGCGACACGTGTCGCGTCGATGACGATGCCTACTACGCCTACGATCCTGTCCAGGGCGACAATGTGTACGTCATGGGTGTTGTCGAGTTCATCTACGGCAACTACAAGATCGAGCCGCGCGGTGACTCTGATATCGCCGTGAACCCGGTCGGTGTTGACAACCCGGTCGGAGCAAAGCTCGGTCTGGCGCAGAACATGCCGAACCCGTTCAATCCGAAGACGACCATCGCCTTCACGCTGCCGGCGCCGCAGGACGTCATGATTGACGTCTACGACATCGCCGGCCGCAAGGTTGTCACGCTCATCGACGACAACCTCGGCGCGGGTCAGCACTTCGTGGAGTGGACCGGCCGCGACGCTGATGGACAG
>CAZNHF010000071.1:0-12588 GCA_964572375.1 uncultured bacterium
GACCTCGGGAGTGGGCGCACGAGAAGCGCTGCTTGCCACAAGCTACAACTTAGGACTGGACACCCAGGGCACGGTCACATAATGTGACCGTGCCCTGTTTTAGATTACGGTTACCGCGAACGCTTTCCGGAGAAGGTCCGGAAAGTGTCGCGGTTTATTTTTGGGACGAACGGTGGATTGGCGAACGGTGGATCTGGGCGCACCAGAACAAGACCCCTCGCATCCCCTAACATGTCTGGAGGACAGATGGACCACCGCGAACAGTGGCAGCGCGATTACGATCGCCTGATAACGACACGAGCAGAACTCGACCGCATTCTCAAGCTGACCGATGGGGAGAAGCGGGCGAGCGACGCGCTCAAGACCGCATACCCGCTGAAGATCTCGCGGCATTACCTTAATCTGATCGATCCGGGTGATCCTAACGATCCTCTCCGTAAGGTCGTGGTACCGTCTGTGGCCGAGCTCACGAGCCGGCCGGGCGAGGTCGACGACGACGTCCACGAGGACGAGGCGAAGTACCAGCCGGTACCCGGCATCATCCACCGGTACCCCGGCAAGCTTCTCTTCATCCCGTCGCTCGGGTGTCCGTCGCACTGTCGCTTCTGTTTCAGGAAGGGGCGGAAGGTCAAGCACCTGAGCGAGGACGAAGGACAAGCGGCGCTCAACTACATCCGCGAGCATGAGGAGATCCGGGACGTCATCATCACCGGTGGAGAGCCGCTCTATCTCGAGGACGACGAACTCGAGCACTGGATCTCGTCGATCCACGCGATCGATCATGTCCAGATCATCCGCATCACGAGCCGTGCCGCGATCTATGTTCCGTCACGCATCACCGAGAAGCTGGTCGCGATACTCCGGCAGTACCGCCCGATCTACATGACGTTCTCGTTCGTGCATCCGCGCGAGATCACGCCCGACCTTGAGCGCGGCATTCGGATGCTGGCCGATGCCGGTATCGTCATGCTCCAGCAGGGTCCGCTCCTCCGGGGCGTCAACGACGACCCGAGTGTCCTCAAGGAGCTGTACGAGCGCCTCGTCGCACTCCAGGTCATGCCATACTACGCGATCTGGGGCATTCACGCCCCGGGAGCCGAGCACTTCATCGTCGACGGACAGACGGCCAGCGCGGTGGTAGGAGCCCTCGAGAACCAGACTTCCGGATTCTGCGTGCCGCATCTGATCACCATCGCCCGAGGCGACAAGGTCAGGATGATGGGCTGGTCGCCTGAGCAGGCCGCCGCGCATCTGAAGAACCGTCCGCGCGAGGAGAGCAGTACTCCATCGAGCATCAGTCTCATGCACGGCGCTTCTCACAAGTAGCGGGTCCACCTTCGGCGAGATAGACCCCTACTGACGAACGGCGGCGGGCGCCACGACCACGGCGCCAAAGGCCGCCGTTCGCTGCGTCTGGCATCCGTGACGGCGGCGCGCCGTGATGTTCATCCACTGAACATGTCACACGGCACCAGGAACCTGTCTGGTTGCAGCTTGCCACGAGAGCCGGGCCGTGCCCGCGGTCCGCACGGAGGATGCCTCCTGCTGTTCATTCCGTGCACGAATTCCATCGTTCCAAGCCCATCCTTTGCGCCAAATCACCCGAATTGGGACGTTTGCTGGTACGGGACTTGCTGAAAACAGCCCTGTACGAGGCGCATTCCGGGCAAGACACGCCGTGGGTGAGCCCATGGGAATCGCAGGAATATGAGGAGAAAGCGCTCCGGTGCGCCCCCGGAGACGCACTCGCGACCGCCGGCCATGAGCGCCGGCAAGGAGGAGAGAATGAGGACGGTGAAGTCGGGTGTCGGGTACTCCGACAGCACGGACTCCGTGACGGCAGGTCGTCAGGCCGCTGAAAAGGCGATGATGTACGCGTCCGCGGCAAGCAGTGACTTCACGATGGCGTTCTGCGGGGGCAACCACGATCCGTTCGCCTTCCTGCGCTCGGTCAGGGAGGTCGTTGGCGACGGCACGCTCATCGGCGGAATGACCGTCGGCGTCATCACGAACGAGAAGGCCGGCTACGGCGGGTACGAGGCCGGCGTTGCCGTGGTCTCCTCGAACAGGATCAGCTTCGACCCGATCGCGGTCGGACGCCTCAACGACGGCGCGCTGGATGCAGGCGTCGAGTTCGGCCAGATGATGTCCGATAAGAGCGACGAGCAGACCAAGGGAGCTCTGTTCTTCTACGACTCGATCAAGAGTGAGGACCCGTTCGCGGTGAACCTCGGCAGCCAGCTGATCAAGGGTGTTGAGCGCGCCTTCGATGGCCCGCACGTGCCGATCCTGGGCGGCGGCGTCATGAAGGACTACCAGTGGCGCGGCTCGCCTGTCTTCGCTGGAGGCGAGGCGCTGATGCAGCATGCCTCGGGCGTGCTGATCAACGGCGACTGCAACGTCCATCACGCGATCAGCCACGGCTGTGAGCCCGCGAGCGATTACCACACGATCACGAGCATCGACGGCCCGATCGTGCGTGAGCTGGACGGTCGCCGGGCGCTCGATGTGATCGAGGACATCATCGGCGCGGGCGCGGGGCAGGACTGGCAGCAGTATTCGCTTCTCGTAACGCTGGGCGCCAACTACGGGACCGATCCGTACGGCGACTTCAACGAGAAGGAGTACCTCAACCGCCTGATCGCCGGGGTCAACCCCGAAGACGGCTCTCTCATCCTGTTCGAGTCGGACTTCGGTCCGGGTGAGCAGATCCAGGTCATGCGCAGAAGCAACGAGCAGATGCTCAGCTCCGCCAGGGACGTCTCGCGGAACTTGCTCGCTGAGGTCAAGAACGAGGATCCGTTCCTCGGCATCTACATCGACTGCGCCGGCAGGACCAGCGGGTTCTGCGGAGCGGGAGCGGAAGAAGGTGCCATCATCCAGGAAACCATCGGCACAGAGATGCCGCTGCTGGGCTTCTACTCCGGCGTCGAGATCGCCCCGTTCATGGGTGGCTCGCGCGCTCTGGACTGGACCGGCGTTCTCGTCGTCCTCTCGGAGTAACGTACAGAAAGCAGTCAGCACCTGTGCCGGGAACGAACCGGGAGACCTGCGGTGTCCGATGATCTCAACAATGGGAAGCGAGCGGACCCTTCGTCCGGAATGACTGGCGCGAATGTGCCGGGTGAGATAACGCTCTCGCCCGGCGCGACAGCGCCTTCGGCGTCCGATGGGGCCGCCCGTGCATCAGAAAGTGATGCGCGGGTGCCTGACAGCGACGCCCGGGTCGAGGAGCTCGAGCGACACGTGGCGGGCCTCCGCAAGCGGGTGGATAAGCTCGGCGGCGAATCGCTGCGCGCCGAGTACAAGGTCCTTCATCTCACGCAGGAGGTGCGCCGTTCCCGCGAGGCATTCGGATTTCTTGCCGGTTTCCAGCGCAAGATCGGAGCGGCCGGATCCATCGGAGCGCTCTACGACATCGCTCTCAAGTCGATCGTCGCTGAACTCTGGATGAAGCGCGCGGTCGTACTTGAACACGATGAAGATGACGGGGTGCTGCGCCCCGTGGCCGCACTCGGCTACCAGGGCGATCAGCGTCCCGATCCCATCGGTCTTGCGGGCATCGACCGCGACCTCTGGACGTCCGCTTCGGTCGTCAACGGTGAGACCGAGCAGACCCCGTGGACGGAGACCGTGAGGGCGGCGCTCGGCCTGCCGTTCTTCACGTGGGTGCCGAGCGTCTCGAACGATGGGAGGAAGACTGTTCTCGTCGCCGGAACGCTTGCCGAGGACAGCGCGCAGGAACCCCGTCTGACGGACCACGATCTCGCTTTGCTCGTGTCGGTCGGTGCCATCCTCTGGGTGGGACGGATGAACCTCGTCGCGCGGGACCGCCTCCGGTTGCAGGTGCGCTACGAGGCCCTGCTCCATCGCATATCCGAGATCCTTCTCAAGGACTACGACGCGCCGACCGGTCACTTCGACGACGTCATCCGCCGTGTCGGCAGGGCATGGTCACTCGACCGCGTGCGGCTCGTCGACCGAAGCACCGGCGAACGCCTCAGCTCCGTCCGGCACGAGTGGACGACGCGTGGGACTGAAGCCGTCGGCGCAGGCGCACCGCATCCGCTCGAGGCATCGTCGGAGTGGCGCGACGCAATGGCCGGTGGCCAGGCGATCAGGATCGACGACACGCAGGAGCTGCCGTTCGACGCTTCGGCCGCGCTGCTCGAGCAGGGCATCAGGTCGCTGCTGTTGCTGCCCGTCACCGTCAACGAGGCCGTCGTGGGCTGGATGAGCTTCGAGCAGTGTTCGCGCAAGGGTTCGTGGGGCGAGGAGGACGTCAAGATCCTCGAGGTCATCGCCGCTTTGATCGCTCGCGCCAGCGGTCGCCAGACCGAACTCGAGGAGCGGGCTCACCTGGAGGCCGAGTACAACCACGCGAAGAAGATGGAGGCCGTCGGACAGCTCGCAGGCGGTGTCGCGCACGACTTCAACAACCTCCTGACGACGATCCAGGGCTACGCGCAGCTGCTGATGGGTCGTCTGCCGGAGGAGTACAGCGAGTCGGGCGGTCTCAAGGAAATCATCATGGCGAGCGAGCGCGCCGCGGGGCTGACGCGTCAGCTTCTGACGTTCAGCCGAAAGGACACCGCTCAGGCATCGGCCGTCAATCTCAATGAGAGCATCGAGGAGATGATGAAGCTCCTCCGCCGCATGCTCGGGGACGGCGTGAAGGTGGAACTCGATCTGACCAAGGATCTCAGCCGCACGACTGGAGACAAGCAGCAGCTTGCACAGATCGTGATGAACCTCGCCATCAACGCTCGTGACGCGATGTCCGGAGAGGGCACTCTCCGCATATCGACGCGCGAGTACGATAACATCGGACCGCTCGCCCAGCGGTTTACGATCCCCGGCGTCGAGCGATGCCAGGTCATCGAGGTCTCCGACACCGGGACCGGTATGGACAAGGAGACACAGGAGCGCATCTTCGAGCCGTTCTTCACGACCAAAGAAGCAGGCAAGGGGACGGGTCTCGGGCTCTCGATCGTGTTCAGCGTCATCCGTCGACACGGCGGATTCGTGGATATCGAAAGCAAACCCGGAGAGGGGACGACCTTCAGCGTCTATCTGCCGCTCAAGGAGCCCGAGTTCGAAGAGTCCAAGAGCGCCGAATCGGCGGACGCGACGCATGGCCACGAGACGGTTCTGCTCGTCGAGGACGACGACAACGTCCGGGGGCTCATCGTCAGCGTCCTCTCCGCGAACGGCTACAACGTCATTGCGGCCGCGAACGGCAGAGAGGCTCTCGAGCGGATGGAGGAGTCCGGCGACGATGTGGCCGTGCTCATGACAGACGTCGTGATGCCGGAGATGAACGGCCGCGAACTCTGGGACTCGTTCTCCGACCGTGGCTACAACGTGCCCCTCATCGTTATGAGCGGCTATCCCAAGGGCGAGGAGAACAGCGGATTCCTCGACGAGGCGACGATGTATCTCCAGAAGCCTTTCGGACCGAAGGAAATCGCCGAAGCGGTACGCCACACGCTGGATGCCGAGCACACCAAGAACCCTCGGGGAAGCCGCCCCAACGCTAACTGACCGATCTCCCGGCCACGCACCCACCGAACACGTCGCCCAGCGGCCGTTGCCCCCGGCAACGGCTTCGTGCTATCGTAGAGTTTCGTTGCTGCTGCCCGGGTATCGGACCGGGTCCATTTGACCCCGTGACGGGGGGACGTCGTCGTGATACGAGTCGTTGTCAGCGGAATCTGCGGTCGCATGGGCGGCATGATCGCGCGCACCGTCGAGGAGGCGCACGACCTCTCACTCGTCGGGGGAGTGGAGCTGCCGGGCCACCCGAGCGTGGGGCGCCGGCTCTGTGAACACTGGGGTGAGGGCGCTGTCGAGGTCGTCGTGAGCGAAGGACTTGGTGAGCTGTCCCAGGGCAGCTACGACGTCGTCGTCGACTTCTCGACTCCTCCTCAGGCCGTGGCATGCGCCGAGCGCGCCAGCCGCGACGGCACGGGACTCGTGATCGGCACGACCGGGCTTTCGGCCCACGAGCTGGCGACCGTGCAGGAAGCCTCGGCCAGGTCCCCGATCGTCGTGGCTCCGAACACAAGCCTCGGCGTGAATCTGCTCTTCGGTCTCGTGAGGCAGGCAGCGTCCCGTCTCGACGCCGATTTCGACGTCGAGATCGTGGAAGCGCACCACAGGTCCAAGAGGGACGCCCCGAGCGGAACGGCGGCGCGCCTCATCGAAATCGTCGCGGAGGCCCGCGGAACGGACGGCGCTCGAGCAGTGAGCCTCGGCCGCTCCGGAACCGACGCGCTCCGCGAGCGGGGGGAGATCGGCGTCCATTCGCTCAGGGCAGGGAGCATCGTGGGACGGCATTCCGTCCATCTGACATCGGACGCCGAGGAACTCGTTCTCACGCACGAGGCGTTCGATCGCGCGGCGTTCGCCCGCGGGGCCGCTCACGCCATACGCTTCGTCCACGGACGGGAACCGGGACTCTACGACATGCAGGATGTGCTGGGCCTCTGAGACAGGAGTTTGCGATGGCGGGCGACAGGAGCCTCCTCGACATCATTCTGAGAGCCAACGAACTCAAGACCATCCCGCGCATGGGGTGGCGCGTGCGCGGCGTCCGGGACGGCGAGAGCGTCGCCGAGCATTCGTACGCGATGGCTCTCATCGTGATGCTGCTCGCGCCGCGGGTCTCCGTCAAGATGGACGTCGGCCGGGCCATCAGGATAGCCCTCGTACACGACCTCCCGGAGCACATGCTCGGTGATATCCACGCGCCGGCCTCGCGCCTGCTTGGCGAGGACCTCAAGGAGGCGGCTGAGCTCAGAATCCTCGTCGAGCTCCTCGGGAACGATGAATCGGCCGAGGAGTCGATCGCGCTCTGGAAGGAATTCGCGGAGCGTTCCTCGATCGAGGGACGGTTCGTCCGGGCGGTCGACAAGCTCGAGATGTTCACTCAGGCCTACCTGTACGAGCAGGAAGGCAACAGGATGCTTGCTGACTTCTGGGACTACGACCACAACGTCAGAGACTTCGACTTCCCGGAGGTGCGCGCGCTGTACGAGGAACTCAAGGAACTCAGAAGGGAGCGCCGCGACGGCTGGGCCGGACGGTCCGGACACTCGGACGAGGCGTAACCCCACACAAAGGAGACGGGAAACAGGATGCGCTGGAGCAAGGCACTCATACCCACCCACAAGGAAGACCCCTCGCACGCTGAGACGACGAGTCACAAGCTCATGCTCAGAGCCGGCCTCATCAGGAGGCTGACGTCCGGCGTGTACAGCTATCTGCCTCTCGGCTGGCGTGTGCTCAAGAGGGTCGAGGGTATCGTACGCGAGGAGATGGACGCCGTGGGCTGCCAGGAGATACTCATGCCCGTCATCAGCCCGGCGGAGCTATGGGAGGAGACCGGGCGATGGGGCGTCTACGGGAAGGAACTCTGGCGGGTCCACGACAGGAACGGCCGCGAGTTCGCACTTGGTCCAACCCACGAGGAAGTCGTGACCGACATCGTCCGGAACGAGGTCAATTCGTACAAACAGCTCCCTTTCACGCTCTACCAGATCCAGACGAAGTTCCGTGATGAGATCCGGCCCCGGTTCGGCGTCGTACGGGCGCGCGAGTTCACGATGAAGGACGCCTACAGCTTCCATCGCGACGCCGAGAGCCTCGACAAGACCTACCGCATCATCTACGACGCCTACAGCCGCATCTTCGATCGGTGCGATCTCACATACCGCCCCGTCGAAGCTGCCACAGGCGCGATCGGCGGCAGCAGCTCACACGAATTCATGGTGCTGTCCGACACCGGCGAGTCCGAGGTCATCGTCTGCGAGTGCGGCTATGCCGCCACGAACGAACAGGCGGAGGGACTCATCGCCAGCGTGATGCCCGTCGAGGATCCCCTTCCGATGGAGGAGGTCGCGACACCGGACATGAAGACCATCGAGGAGGTCTCGGGCTTCCTCGGGATCGAGCCCTGGCGTCTGGTGAAGACCATCGTCTATCTGGCCGATGACAAGCCCGTGCTCGCGGTCATCCGCGGCGACCGCGAAGTGAACGAGGAGAAGCTGGCGCGCGTGCTGGGCGCAAGTATCCTCGAGGCGGCGCCGCCCGCAGTGATCGAAAGCGTGACGGGCGCACCGGTCGGGTTCGCGGGTCCGGTCGGACTCGACAAGGTCCGTCAGGTGATCGACCGCACGGTCGAGCCGCTCCGCAACTTCGTCGCCGGCGGGAACAAGACGGACACACATGTCAGGAACGTCAACCATGGCCGCGACTTCGCGGTTGCTTCGTTTGAGGACATCGCCCAGATAGGGAAAGGCGACGCGTGCGGCTCGTGCGGCAAACCGATGGACTCGTTCCGGGGGATTGAGGTCAGCCAGGTGTTCAAGCTCGGAACGAAGTACTCGGACAGCATGGGCGCCACGTTCCTCGACGAGAACGGCAAGACCAAACCGTTCGTCATGGGGTGCTACGGTCTCGGCGTCTCGAGGACGGTGGCGGCCATCATAGAGCAGCACTCCGATGACGACGGCATCGCCTGGCCCATGAGTGTGGCGCCGTTCGAGGTGTTGATCGTCGCGCTGAAGTTCAAGAGCGACGCGGTCCGCGAGGCCGCCGAGAAGCTCTATGAGGAGCTCCGCGGTCTCGGCGTCGACACGCTGCTCGACGATCGTCCCGATTCCGCCGGCGTGAAGTTCAAGGACGCCGATCTCATCGGTATTCCTGTGCGCGTCACGATCGGCGATCGCGGCCTTGACTCGGGTCTCCTCGAGGTCCGGATACGCAAGTCCGGTGAGCTGACCGATGTGGCCGTTGACAACGCGGCCGCCGAGATCCTGAGCATCGTTGAAGGCCTCAGGGCGTAGGGACCATGTCGGTTCGCTGAGCGGACCGCTGCCGGTCGCGATCAGAACACGCAGGACGGATCACAAACAGAGAAGGCCCCCTCCGGAATCCGGAGGGGGCTTCTTCATCTCGCAGCAGTCGTCCCGAGCCGACAGACGGGCACGTGCGCCCGTCTGCACAGACGGAAACTACTCGGCAGCGCGAGCCCGCATGAGCTGCGACTTGCGACGCGAGGCCGTGTTCTTCTTGAGAACGTTGGTCTTCACGGCCTTGTCGATGACCGAGGTGGCCTCGCGAACTCGGGCCTCACGCTCCTCGGGCGGCGCCGCTTCGGCGCGCTTGACCGCCGTGGCGATCTTCGACTTCGTGGCTCGGTTGCGCTCGTTCTGCTTCTTCGACTGCTTCAGTCGCTTGATCGTGGACTTCTTGTGCGGCAAGTGGAATCCTCCGGTCTGGCCCCAGGTCCGCCCGGGGCGGACACCGTTCCTCTGTAACCAGACGAATATACCAAGCAGGGGTCTTTCAGTCAAGCGGCCGTTGGAACGAGCTGGTTGACGGGGGCCGCGCGGGGCGATACGCTGTCTCCAGGAGGAGAACATGTCCAGAAAGCCCCATGAGGTCCCTCCCGTGCCCGGGAGCCCCGGCGTCTATCTGCTCAAGGACGCCTCGGGGAAGATATTCTATGTCGGCAAGGCGCGGAACCTCCGGAATCGACTTCGGACATACACCTCGACCGGTGGCTCGCCGGACCCGAAGCTCGCCATCATCCGCTCGAGGCTCGCCTCATTCGAGACCATCGTCACGGAGTCCGAGACCGAGGCCCTCGTCCTCGAATCGAACCTGATCAAGGAACATCGACCGCGGTACAACGTCAAGCTCAGAGACGACAAGCGATATCCATTCATCAAGGTCACCACCGCCGAGGAATTCCCCCGGGCGCACGTGACGAGGATCGTCCGACAGGACGGTTCGCGCTACTTCGGTCCTTACACCGATGCAAAGGCAATGCGGCGGACGCTCAGGCTCGTGCAGCAGAGTTTCCCTCTTCGGACATGCAAGACGTTCCGGAAGCGACCGAGACCGTGTCTCAACTACCAGATCAGTCGTTGCCTCGGACCATGCATCGACGCCGTCTCCCACGACGACTACACCGAGGTCGTCTCGGAGCTGATGCTCTTCCTCAGCGGGCGAGGGGACGAACTGACGCGTCGTCTGACGGAACGAATGGAGCGGGCGGCGACCGCGAAGCGATTCGAGGACGCCGGCGCGCTCCGCGATCGTATCGCCGACATCGCGAAGGTCACGCAGCGTCAGCGCGTCCTCACGGCCAGGGAGGTCGACAGGGACGTCGTCGCGACGGCGCGGCACGCCGAATACGGCATCGCATCCATCGTGCGGATCAGGCGCGGCAAGCTCGTCGGCTGCGAGAACGTCCCGCTCGAGTTCTCGCGCGAGACCACAGACGGGGAGATTCGCGAGTCGGTCCTCAAGCAGTTCTACGCGGTGGCCACCGATGTCCCGTGCGAGATCCTCGTGACCGGAGAAACGCCTGGACTTGACGAGGTCGCCGAGTGGCTGTCGACGGTCCACGGCCACCGCGTCCATGTGGCGGTGCCCGTGAGGGGCGAAAAGCGGCTTCTCGGCGAGTTCGCCGAGCAGAACGCCCTCACGGCGCTTCGCCGCGCCTTCGAGTCGCGCCGGGCTCCAAAGGCCATCGTCGAGCTTGGCGAGTACCTCAGGATGAGCCGTCCACCTCGACTGCTCTCGGCCGTAGACATCTCGAATGTGCAGGGAACTAACGCGGTCGGCACTGTCGTCTCATTCCGCGACGGACGCCCCGATCGGTCGCTCTACCGCCGATACCGCATCCGGACCGTGAAAGGCCCAGACGACTATGCTATGATTCGGGAGGTCGTTGGACGCCACCTCTCATCGCTCCTGCGCGGGGAGTCCGAGCTCCCGGACCTCTTCCTTGTGGATGGCGGAAAAGGTCAGCTCTCGGCCGCGGTCGCGGCCGCCCGCGAAACAGGCGTCCGCGGCGTCACGTTCGTCTCGCTCGCCAAGAAGAACGAAGAGGTCTTCGTTACCGGCCGCCAGAGCCCGCTTCCGGACGCCGAGATGACGGCCGCGAAGCGCATTCTCGTGAAGGCCCGGGACGAGGTGCACCGATTCAGCGTCACGTACCACCGGACGCTCAGAGAGAAGGACGCCAGGCGCTCGATCCTGGACGGGATACCAGGCGTCGGCGACACGCGCAAGACAGCGCTCCTGGAGAAGTTCGGTTCCGTCGCGGCCATTCGCTCGAGCTCGCCGGAACTCATAGCGGAGGTACCCGGCATTGGGATCGCAACAGCAAGAAGGATCACGAAGGCGCTCACGGAGGCCGAAGCTCGTGATCCTCAAGCAGGATAGCGAGGAGCGGGTGGGCATGAAGGTTCTCAAGTACGCGACCTTCGAGACCGACGTCGGCCGATTCCTCGTGGTCAGAGGCGATCGGGGCTTGATCGCCGTGCGGTTCTCGAAGGAACTCGATGTGGAACGCGAGCTCTCGCAGCTGACCCGCGGGGGACGGGTACTGGCCGTCGAGGATCGGATCACGCTCAGACGCGTCATCGACGACATCAGGGCGTTCCTCCGAGGCCAGCATATCCATTTCGAGCACGAGCTGGATCTCGATGCGCTCTCGGACTTCTCGCGCCGCGTACTCAACATCGTCAGCGACATCCCGTACGGGACCCTCCGTTCGTACAAGTGGGTCGCTAGACAGGCCGGCTCACCCCGGGCCACGCGACCGGTCGGACAGACGCTGGCCCGCAACCCGCTCCCCATCGTCATTCCATGCCACCGCGTCGTGAACAGCGACGGTACGCTGGGAGGCTACTCGGGAGGCGGGACCGACATGAAGCGGCGCCTGATCGAGATAGAGAACGGGCAGATCGGGCTTGCCTTCATACGCGGCGGCGATGACGCAAAGAAGGAGGTGCTCTTCCAGCTTGAAGGAGATGCGCCGGACGACGACGATGACGAGTGACGCCCCCAACCAGCTCGATGAGGCGGTCGAGGAGTATCTCGACCATCTGACGACCGAGCGCGGTCTCTCGGAGAACACCATCGCGTCGTATCGCTCCGATCTCGCCGACTACGCGCGATACCTCGAGAAGACAGGCGTTTCGATTCCGAGACAGATTACCGCCAGGCACGTTGAGCGATATCTGGGGGACGCCGTCATTACCGGGCTTTCGGCCCGCAGCGCGAACCGACGGCTCTCGTGCCTCAGGGGCTTCCACACGTACCTCCTGCATTCGTCCGACGAGACGAACGCCAGCGGCGATCCGACGCTCCACCAGCACCCGCGCCAGCACTTGCGGCGCCTGCCCGACGTCCTCGCCGTGCACGAGGTCGAACGCCTGCTCGACGCGGTCGATACCAGGACGCCGCTCGGCATCAGAGACCGGGCCATGTTCGAGACCGCCTACGGCGCGGGGCTCCGTGTGAGCGAGATCATCACGCTCGAAGGCACAAACGTGTTCGCCGACGACCGCTTCATCCGCGTCATGGGGAAGGGATCGAAGGAACGTGTGATACCGATCGGCAGGTTCGCCGTCAAGTGGATCGCGAGGTACCGCGAGCGCGTGCGACCTGCGCTCGCCGCGAAGGCCCCGCCGACGGGCGAGCTCTTTCTTAATGCCCGCGGGCGCCCCCTCACGCGGATGGGCTACTGGAAGATCCTCCAGAAGACGGTCGCGCGTTCGGGCATCC
>CAZNHF010000072.1:0-12357 GCA_964572375.1 uncultured bacterium
CGGGCAGATGCGTCGCGACCTCCTCGAGAAACACGTCGGCCCGCCAGATGAACATGCCGCTGTTCCAGTAGTAGCCGCCGGCCTCGAGGAACCGGACAGCCGTCTCTCCGTCCGGCTTTTCCGTGAATCGACGGACCCGGTGCACACCCTCTGCGACAGCCTCCCCCGCCTCGATGTAACCATACTCGGTGTCCGGACGCGAAGGTGTGATCCCGAGCGTCACGAGCTCGCGCCGGTCGTTCGCGGCGCCGGCAGCCAGCTGGAGCGTCCGCCGGAAGACGTCGTCGTCGCCGATGATGTGGTCTGCCGGAAGGACGACCATCACCGCGTCGACATCCTCGCCAAGCAGAATGTGTGCCGCGAGCGCGATCGCGGGCGCCGTGTTCTTGCGCATCGGCTCCGCCACGATGCGTTCCTCGGACACGCCCGGCAGTTCGGCCGGGATCGACTCCCCGATGTGCGCGCTCGTCATCACGAGGGCGCGCCCGGGGACGGCTACCGGAGCCACGCGGTCGAGTGTGCGGCCGACGAGCGACCGCGATGCTCCCAGCGTAAGCACCTGCTTCGGACGCGACGGGGTGCTCATCGGCCAGAGCCGTTCACCCCACCCTCCCGCAAGTATCACCGGATAGATCATGCTTTCTCCGTGCGCGTCGCCGCTGCCGCACGCTGCGCGTCGCGCGGGCGTCTCAGCTCGGTGCGATCCCGGCTCTCAGGACACGCGCCTGACGCAGTGTCGGGCCATCTTCTCGAGCATCATCGTGTCCACGTCGAGCCCCCCGAGGATAGCACACGCTTCCTCCGAGAGCCCCGCCGCCATCGTTCTTGCGCCGTCGATGCCCCTCAGGGTCACAAACGTCGGCTTGCCTGCGTCCTGTCCCACGTCCTTACCGAGCGTCTCCGCATCGCTCTCGGCGTCGAGGATGTCATCGACGATCTGATAGCACAGACCGACGTTCCTTGCGTATGCTGCGAGCGTCGCGAGGTCACCCTCGGGAGAACCCATGAGTCTCCCCCCGATCGTGCTCGCCACGACGAAGAGCGCCGCTGTCTTCCTGCTCTGAATGTACTCGACCGTCTCGGCCGTCGCACCCGGGAGCCCGGCGGTCACAAGATCCACGTGCTGACCACCGACCATACCATACGACCCGACCGCGATGGCAAGCTCGCTCACCGCCGCGGATAGACCTCTACCGTCGGACCCGACCTCGGCTCCGTTGTCGGCGACGAGCCGGAACGCATGCATCAACAGTGCGTCTGCCGCGAGGATGGCGGTGGCAACGCCGAACGCGCGGTGCAGGGTCGGACGCCCGCGCCGCGTCGCCGCATCATCCATCGAGGGAAGATCGTCAAGCACAAGGGAGCAGCAGTGCACGTACTCGATCGCGCACGCGGCCTTCGAGACAGATCCGGGATCGAACCCGAGCACGCGGACCGCCGCCCGCGCGAGTATCGGACGGATCCGCTTCCCACCGCCAAGCGCCGAATAGCGGATCGCCTCGTGGATGACCGTCGGGTATTCACTCTCCGAAGGAAGATTCGCATCGAGCAGTCGCTCGACGCAGACCCGCTCATCTTCGAGGAAGCCGGCGACGTCCACACGTCCCTCCGTGACACCCCCGTGATCAGAGACCCGAAGCGGTTCTCCTGCCGGGGGTCTCGGGGTCATCATCTCCATCAGAATCCCCGCTTCAACGAATAGTAGATCGCCTCCGTGTGCAGCGTCACGCCGTCCCAGTCGTACGTCTGCAGAACGTGCCGTCTGGCCCGCTCGCCAAGCAACTTGCAGCGGTCCGGATCGCCGATGAGTTCTTGCAGACGCGTCGCGAGGTCGTCGACGTTGGCCTTCTCAAACGTCACACCGCAGTCCCCGACAACCTCGAGATTCTCGGGGATATCGCTCGTCAGACAGCAGTTCCCGAAGCTCATCGCTTCCAGAAGCGCGATCGGAAGTCCTTCGAGATCCGAAGGGAGCACGAAGATCCTCGCGTTCGAGTAGAGCTCGTCGAGCACGTCGCCATAGACGTACCCGAGGAATCTGGTCCGGTCGCCGCCAAGCTCGTGGAGCTGGTCGACGTACTCCGACGAGAAGCTGGTGCCGCCGGCGACAACGAGCTGCAAGTCCGTGTCGAGCTTCCGGTACGCGTCGAGGAGATAGTGGCAACCCTTCTCCGGCACGAGGCGTCCGACGAACAGGACGTAGTTGCCCGGGTCGACGCCGAGCTCACGGATCTTGTCGGCCTCGCGCACGTGCGGCAGCACCGTCCCATTCGGGATATACGTCGCGCTGTAATCGTAGTGCGACCAGAAGTACTCCCGGAGTGCCTTGGAGACGACGATGGTGCGATCAGGGTAGTGGACCGAGGTGTACTCACCGCGCCTGAGGACCCATGTCGCGAACGTGCCCCACTTCTCCCGCTGCCAATCGAGACCGTGCACCGTCACGACGGTCCTCATGCCCCGATGGCGCGGCAGGTTGGCGAAAAGCGACGGACCGAGCGCGTGAAAGTGGACGATGTCATAGTCCTGCGCGAGAATGTGCGGAAGCGCAAGCGCACAGTGCGACGCCGTATCGAGATGCTTTGTCCTGATGCTGGGGATCGACTGCAGCTTCACCCCCCGATAGTCACCGGAGACCTTCGTATAGTAGGGCCGGCAGTAGACGGTCACTTCGTGTCCCCGCTCCACGAGCCGGATCGCCAGTTCCTCCACGTGACGCTCGATGCCGCCATACGTAGCGGGAATCCCCTTCTGCCCGAGCATTGCGATCTTCAATGCATGACCCTTTCGTATATCGTCATCATCTTCTCGTAGTGCGCGTCAGGGCCATACTCGGCCTCCGCTCTCGTGCGCGCCCGTCTTCCCATCTCGAGGGCCCGCTCCGGGCCGTTCCAGAGCTCGTTCATGCGCGCCGCGAGCCCTGCGTGGTCACCCGGCTCGTAGATGAGTCCGGTGTCCCCCTCGACGACCAGCTCCGGTATCCCACCCATGCGGGAACCGATGACCGCCTTGCCGTACGCCGCCGCTTCGTAGACCGTCAGCGGCGAGTTCTCGTAGCACTCCGAAGACATCACCACGAAGAGCGCGCCACGCATGAGTTCGGAGAGCTCCCGACCCTTCAGATACCCCGTGAACTCGACGTTCGAAAGGCCGAGTTCCCTGGCGCGGCGCTTGAGATCGTCCTCCAGCGGACCCGATCCGGCGATCTTGAACCGGACCCCCGGCGCGGCCTTGAGCGCCTCCAGAACAGTCACGAGTCCCTTCCCCGTCGACAGACGTCCGACGGAGACGGCATAACCGTCGCTCTCGTATCTCGGCTCGAACCGCTCCATCGCGATCGCGTACGGCTGGTGGACGATCCTGTCCTCCGCCACGCCGTGCTCGATCATCCTCTGTCTGAGCGACTCGCTCGGTGCGATCCAGAGGTCCACGAGCCGCGAGTAGCTCCCCAGGAGCTTGTGGAAGTACGCCTCCGCACAGACGAGCGAGCTCCAGAGAGCCGAGTCGTGCATGCACGTGTTCAGTACTGCGTTGTAGTACCTCCAGGTCCGGCACCGCCGACACGGCTCGCCGTGCACGAACATCTGGTAGTTCGGACAGATCAGCTTGTGATCGTGCAGCGTCTGCACGATCGGCACGCCGCGGCGCTTGAGCGCATAGAGAATCGACGGCGACAGCTGGTGCGCGATGTTGTGCAGGTGCGCCACATCGGGCTCGAACTCGTCGGCAAGTCGCCCGATCGCTGCGCTCGCCTCCCGCGAGTAGAGCACATGACACGCCATACGGAGGCGTCGCGCCGGCCCCATGTCCCCATTGAAACCTACGTTAGATACGAAGTACGGAGCATACTCGCTCTCTTCGTTCATCTCGTGCTGCATCGCGAAGGGCGCGACGCGGTGTCCGCGCGCCTCGAGGATCCGGGCGAGTTCGAAGAAGTAGCGCTCCGATCCGCCCTTCACGAAGTAGAATTTGTTCGCGGCGAGCACCTTCATCGCGGGCGCCGGCTCCCTTCACGCGACGGGCCTGAGAGTGTCACCGGTCTACACCGGTGTCAAGCCCGAGCAGTTTCGCTCCAAGCATCCAGAGCGCCGGTCTGAGGGGACGCCGCTTCATCGGCGGCGCCACGGTACAGACCATCCAGCACTGGACCTCACATGAGTCGACAGCCTCACTCACCCGCCGCCACGTGCGTCGTCTGATATCCTCGTAGCTCCCGTCGCGAATGTTGCCGATGAGCGTTCCTCCGATGTTGCACGGATAGACGTCGCCCCAGGGGTCGAGGAAGAAGAAGTCTGTACCCGCACGACATGGCAGTCGCCTCGGGCGCCCGCGGATGTACTCGATCAGGCCGCGCATGTAGTACGCCCTCGCCCACTCCAACGGCCTCCATGACCGGAGATGCTCATTCATGATGTCGGCCATCTCTCGAACCGAGTCCGCCGTATGTGGCCTCTCCACCGAGTGCTCGCCGAAGAAGATCGGCGAGCTATGCGCCGCGGTCACGCTGAACATCAGCCCGAGTTCCTTCGTCTTGTCACGGACCCTGGTCACCTCGCCGACGTTCGAGTCGGTGGCCGTCGCGGCCAGACCGAGGTCCGCAACGCCGAGAGCCTTCAGCCGTTCAACCGTCTCCATGGCGCGGTCATATGCGCCTGGAATACCTCGCACCGCGTCGTGCGCTTCGCCGATACCATCGACCGAGACCCTGACCGCCACATCAGTCATCTGCGTCACGGCCTTCTCGATCCGCTCGGGCTGTAGCCCGTTCGTCGAGATGACGATCCTCGCCTGCGGGCAGCGCTCGCGCATGACCCGCACGACCTCGACGATGTCGTCCCTGAGAAACGGCTCCCCGCCGCTGACGTTGATCGATCTCAGGCTCGTCGGAAGCCACCGATAGTCGGAAGGCGCAAGCTCGCGCTCCCGGTCGCCATCGGACTTCCAGATATCGCACATCACACACCGCGAATTGCAGCGGTACGTGACGGCCACGACGCAGTCGATCGGTCCGTTCAAGGATCAGGAACTCCATCCGGGGTGAAACCGAACAGCGTGTCGTACGCCTTCACGAGTTCCCCGCTTGTGTGCTCCCAGGCGAGTTCGTCCTCGATGCGCTTGCGGTTCGCCTCGCCCATGCGCTGCCTGAGCTGCGGATCGTCGAGGAGCTGTATGATCCGCTCGCCGAACTCTATCTCGTCGTTCGGCATAGCGTAGAGGGCGCCGTCCTGCGCCGAGTAGTGACTCTCCTTGAGATCGTACGAGACCATGGGTTTCCCGAACGTCATGTACTCGAGCACCTTGTTCATGGTCGAGACGTCGTTCAGCGGGTTCCTCGGATCCGGACAGACGCAGAGGTCGGAAGCCGACAGATACCGCCGGACGTCCTCGTCCGGGATACGGCCGGTCATCTCGACACATTCTTCGAGCCCCAGATCGTCCCGCAGCGCCTTGATGTCCACGAACGAATCGCCGGAGCCGATGAGCACGAAGTGCACGTCCCGCCGTTTCACAACATCCACAACGTGACGGATCGATCTGAGGAGGTAGTCAAGCCCGTCCTGCGGCGCCATGACGCCCAGGTAGCAGATGAGAAATCTCTTCCCACGCTTGAGCCCGCTCTCCGGGGCGACCGGAGTGAAACGCGCGAGCTTCGGACCGCTCCGAACGACGAAGATCTTGTTCGCCGGGAACTTGCCCACCGTCGCCGCGTGCTCCTTGTATGAGACGTTGGTCGCCAGCACGATGTCGGCGGTTCTGTACGTCAACCACTCGAGAACTCGCAGGAGCGAGAAATTGAGCGCTTTGCTCCCGCCGAATCGCGACAGATACAGCTCCGGACAGAGATCGTGCTGATCGAAGATGAACTTGCTGCGCCGGAGCACTTTGAAGAGCGCGGCGATCAGGAAGAACGTGTCCGGGGGATTGCACGCGTGGATCGCGTCGAACCCCTCGTTCCGTGCGACGCGGAAGGCGAGCTTGAGAGACGTGAACCAGCAGTACGGAAACTCCCACGCATACGACAGTTTGCTCGTCGTCGGTGGAGGCGGAGGATAGCGGTGGATATTGATCCCCTCGATGACCTCGAACTCGCTCGTGTAGCTCCTACCCTGGGGGCAGATGACGCTCACGTCGTACCCCGACTCACTGAGCGTTGTCGACTCGAGCCACACGCGCCGGTCGAAGGGAACCGGCAGGTTCTCGACGATGATGAGGATCCTCTTGTTCTTCTTCACGCTCTACCTCCGTACCCCTCTCACGCTCCGCGTGCCGCCCGGACAAATGCTACCAGGCGATACCGATGTATCGGCCGCGCGCGACCGAAGGATCGTCCACGATACGAACGAGGTCCACCATGACCTGGTCCTCACGCATCCGCTCGGGAACATCCTTGAACTCCTTCGCGCTGTTGGCCACGACGATGACCTCGGACCGTTCGAGCAGTTCGTCCACGCTCGACGCCCTGAGCGTCTCTGCGTACGGCAGCTCGTGTTCGAGGAAGCCGAGGTTCGAACCGAAAAGCTCCTGCCAGTTGATGTTTTCGTCATATATGCAGAGCTCGTAACCCTTCCCGATCAGCGTCGAGACGACCTGAACGATCGGGCTCTCTCTCAGATCATCGGTCTCGGCCTTGAAGCTCATGCCGAGCACGCCGACCTTCTTCATGCCGGTGCTCCGGATATGGTCGATCGCACGCTGTATCTGGATCCTGTTCGAAGGCATCGCCCCGGCGAGCACCGGGCACTCCAGATCGAGCATCTGGCTCATGCGCACGATCGCCCGGAGGTCCTTCGGCAGACACGAACCGCCGAACGCGAACCCGGGCTTGAGGTAGTACGGCGAGAGGTTGAGCTGGGTGTCGAGACAGAATATCTCCATGACCTTGTGACTGTCCGGGACGCCCATCCCCTTCGCGACCACGCCGATCTCGTTGGCGAAACAGACCTTGAGGGCGTGAAAGCAGTTGTCCGCGTACTTGACCATCTCGGACGTCTTGATATTCGTCCTCACGAGAGGCGACTCGATCGGCCGGTAGAGCTCCTCGAGAACATCACCCGCCTTCGAACCCGGCTCGAGTTCGCCGATGACGATCTTCGGCGGATGGTAGAAGTCCTGGACCGCCGAGGCCTCGCGCAGGAACTCAGGATTGAAACAGATGCCAAAGGTCTCTCCGACCTTCTTCCCCGAGGTCTTCTCTAGGACCGGCAGGAGTTCGTTCTCAACCGTTCCCGGAGGGATCGTGCTTCTGAACACGACCGTGTGGAACTCCGACTTCCTCGCGAACACCTCGCCCATCTGCTGGCAGACGCGCTTGGTGTAGTCGAGGTTGGGGCTGCCCCCTTCCATCGAAGGAGTGCCGACACAGATGAGCGACACGTCTGTGTTCATGAGGGCGTGCTCGTAGTCCTCCGTCACCGTCAGCCGTCCTTCGGCCACACCCCGGGCGATGAGATCCGCCAGCCCGGGCTCGACGATCGGACTCGTGCCGTTCCTCAGTGGCTCGAGCTTCCTGGGATCGACGTCCAGGCCGATGATCGTGTGCCCGAGGTCGCCGAGACATGCCGCCGACACGCAGCCGACGTATCCAAGACCCAATACGCTGATTCTCATTGTGGAAGATCCGCTCCTCTCCATCCTTCGTTCTACAGCCGGTTCACGGTCTCTTCGAAATCGACGGGCTCGCCGTCGTTCGTCCATTCCCTGATGTCAAACCCGACAGCGCCGAGCGCATTCGACGACCCGCTCGCGCCGGAAGCATCCTCGATCGATATCCCGAATGCTCCGTCGAACCGAAGCTTCTCAAGCCGGACCCGCCCGGCGAGGAACCGCTGTCGTCTGGCACCTGCCCCGACGGAGACCGACACGCCTTCGCGGTCGCCGGCCTCAACATGGACCGACGACCCCCCGCCGGCACCCCCTGCAACAAGGACCGTGACCAGCAGCGCCGGAAGCTCGACGTCGCCCGAGAACTGGACGCGCGGCGCCGGTGAACGTTCACCGAACCCCCGCGACACCCACCCCGCCTTCGGGTCTTCGTCGCCACGTACGACACCGCACGAAAGTCCGTCGGGAACGCTCGCGTGAAGCGTCGCCGTGCCGCCGTGCCCGTCTTCGATGACGAATCCGCGGAGCTTCTTCGTAGATGACGCCGACTCCGCTGCCGAGACACCGACCGCAAGCTGGAAACCGGTCGATAGTGTGTGACGCCCGCGACCGTCCAGCCGGTCAACGATGACACACGCTCCGTTCGCGAGGAGTGCCACCGTCCGCGAGTGCGAGACGCCCACGGCGCTGTAGCCGTCGTGGGTCCCCTCGAACACATCGCCCATCAGCGACGCACACCACGTCTTCTGTCTCGCCCTGGCCCGCGCACCCCACATGAAGGGGCCGATCATCTCCGACTGGTTCCGCGCGTCGATCGCGACGGTGTTGTGTGCGCCCGTCGAGCGGAAGTGATCCCGCCAGTCGCGAGACCTGTGATAGCAGAACGTTCCCGGATCAACGAGGAGCCACCGACCGCTCGTGCCGTAGCAGAGCGACAGGCAGTCCGCGTGACCGTGTGCTGCGATCGACAGGTACCCGAGTTCGCCGCAGTCGACCACGGCGTGAGCGCCCGCGTGTGACAGAACGAAATACCCGCCCTGCGGAAACGCTGCGCTCTCACGCGTGCGCCGGTCGCGTTTCGTGTCCAGCGCGTGGCGCACGACATCGGGTCCTCTGAGCCAGAGCGCCGGTTCGAGATCAGCGTCGAGCACTTCGCTCGGAATCCAGGCGCCCGACTCAAGCGCCGCGCATGCCACCGCGCGCATCCCCTGGCGGCCCGCCGCGTCTGAGAGCTCAAATGCTCTGCCGCCGTCAGCATCACCGATCTCCGGCACGACCCCCTCGTCCGAGGCGACCGCACCGAGAAAGGCGGCCATCCGCGCCAGCCGCTTTCGCACTGGAGCGCCGAGCTGCGCTCCCCGCGTGCGAAGCGCCGCCGACGCCACGAGCACGAACTCGATGACGAAGGCGCCGTAATGAAGAGCCTGCTCCTTCGGGACGCCATCGACGGTGACCTGACGCACGACCTCGCGCTCGAGATGACCGAGCCCTGACGCCAGCCATCGGCTCGCCCCCCTGAGGAACGGGAACTTCGCGCCCACCACCATGAGACCAGCCGCCTCGCCGATCAGGTGGTTGTTCCGCGAAGAGGCGTAAACCGATAGGTTATCAGACAGATGCGCCGCCTGCAACGCGGCGCTCGAGAGCACCGTACGGACGTCGCTATCCGTTGCACCAACCGTGCCCACAAGATCGATCGCGAACGCCCACGAGACGAGACGGATAGAGACTTCAAGCGCGCTCGTCCAGTTTATGCCGAAGAACGGCGGATTCCGCTCGGCCCAGGACCGCATCGACTCCCAGACCGCTTCGGCGTAGCGTTCATCTCCCGTCAGTGCGTAGGCCCGCCCGAACGTGACGAGTTCGTGCTGCCTGTTGATCTCCCATATGTACCTCGGCTCATCCAGTCCCGGCTCGAACCGGAAGTCCAGTTCGGCCCAGTAGTCGAGCGGCCATCTCTTCCCCGAGGTCGGGTCCACGTGCCAGTCCGGGGGATACGCCGTCTCGTAGGTCGTCCACCCGAAGACTGGCAGACTGCCCGCGAGCACGGCGTCGGCGGCGGCGACCACTCGCGCCGTCGACGTTCCCATCCGCCCGAGCTCGTCGGCCACGCCGGCCGTCTCTCGCGCGCCCGGCAGCAGCGTGCCGCGGCTCTCGTCGAGTGCGCTTCGGATCGCGCTCTCGGCGGTCTCGCCCCCCCGAACCTCACGCGGGTCGAGCACGCGCTCAAGGCTCGCAAGTTCAACCGGACCCACCGGGGCACCCGGCCGTCGGAAGCGGTTTCGCGTAGCCCTCACAGCTCGCACGGCCACTTCCGCCGGCGTCATCGCCGCGAGCCGTCTGACCGCCCACCGGAGCTTCGCGCCGTCAGCCAATGGTCCCGCCCTTCTGCGCGATCACCTCGAACATCAGGTTCTCGAGGGCGTCGATCGCCCGGTCCCAGCCGTAGCGCTCCTCAACATACCGTCGGCACCGTGCCCTCAGCTCAACCGCGGCCTGCTCGTTCGAGAGCCACTCCAGAACCGACTGCATACCCCGGCGAAGCGCTGCAGGATCGGCGCCGCCGAACACGAGCTGGGGTGCGAGCGGCTTGAGGATCTCGGGCGTCGCGCCGACCGGCGTGCCGAGCGCCGGTGTACCGCTCGCGAGAGCCTCCAGCGTCACCATCCCGAATCCCTCGAACGCGACCGACGGCAGCACGAACAGATCGGCCGCCCTGTAGTACTCGGGAAGCCGCTCCTCTGGAACGAACCCGGCGAAGTGGACAGCCTCACCCAGACCGAGCGACGCGGCCTGCGCCTTGAGCTCGCTCTCGAGCCTCCCCCTGCCCGCGATCACTAGTGTCGCATCGGGCCGCACGAGATGGACGTCGGCGAACGCCGTGATGAGATTCGAGAGCCCCATCCGCGGCACGAGCCTCCTCACCGTGAAGAGCACGGCGCCCGCCCCCGGCAGTCCCAGCTCTCGTCTTGCAGCGGCGCGGTCGTCGGCCGGTCGGAAGCGGTCGAGGTCGACCCCGCCCGGGATCTTGATGACCTTCGGTCGTGCGAACCCGTAGTAGCTGTCCAGCTGCTCGGCGGAGAAATCCGAGAGAACTATCACGCGGTCGGCCCGCTCCAGACAGGCGACCTCGGTCCTGCGGGCCATGCGACCGAACAGGAGCGATTCGAGCGGTTTCGCCATGCTCCGTTCAGCGCCCTCCAACCTGAGCTCCTGCCAGAAGGAGGCGTGGAACGTCATGATTTCAGCGATCGCCGACGGCTCAACCGTTCGGAGGTATGCGTAGTAGGGAAAATAGTGGTGCGGGAGAACGACGTCGTAGCGCTTCGCGCGCGCCAGCCCGGCGAGCACTGGTCGGGATGACCTGAGCGCGTCCCATGTCAGGCCGCCGGGGCGACAACTGCTCTCCGCTCGCCCGTAGCGATGCATCGTGATCCCGTCGACGACCTCCGAATCGGGCGTGCCCTCCCGGGTGCGCTGACCGACGAGGTCCACGCGGTGTCCACGCGAGACGAGCCGCGCCATCGTCTCGTGCGCGACCCGTTCCACGCCCCCGAGACTGTCCGGGAAGAAGAACTGATTGATGCAGAGAATGTCGAGAGATCGATTCACCGGGAGCTCCCTCTCGCTCGCTCGCGCCAGACGTCACCGTAGACACCAAGCACGGCCGCCACACAAGCGTCCACGGAGAACTCACGTTCGAGCTTCTCTCGACCGGCATTCCCCATGGAAGCGCCCCGGTCGGGCCGCTCGAGGATATCCACGACGGCCGCGGCCAGACCGGCCGCGTCACGCGGCGCGATGAGTATTCCGGTCGCCCCGTCCTCGATCTGCTCGCTGATACCTCCGACATCGGCAGCGACGACCGGGAGTCGGGCGCCCATCGCCTCGAGGATGACGAACGGCAGGCACTCGTCCTCGGACGGAAGCATCAGAAGATCGACGCACGCGAGGATATCCGGCACGTCCCGACGGAATCCGGCCCACACGACGTGATCGTCCACGCCGAGATCGCGCGACTCCGCGCGGAGCTTCTCTTCGATCTCCCCCTCGCCGACAAACACGAGCCTGAAGTCCGGAATGCGCTCGCGGATCGCGGGGATCGCCCTGAGCGCGAAACTGTGCCCCTTCCGCTCCGCCATGCGTCCCACGAGCACGGCCGTGACGGCGTTCGAAGGAAGACCCAACGAACGTCTGGCCGCATCCGCGTCGCGCTCGCCATCGAGTGCACCGATGTCGAGTCCGTTCCTGATGGCGACGATGCGCTTCGGGGGGATCGAGTAGTGATCGATCAGCATGCCGCGGCTCAGCTCGGAGACCGCGATCGTACGGTCGACGAACCGGTTGGTGAGTCGCACGAGCAGGGTGATGATCTGCCGTCCGAACGGCACGTGTGAGTCCGGCGGCAGCGCGAGATGCTCCGTCGCCACGATTGCGCGGACGCCGGCGGCCCTGGCCGCTGCGATCGCCGGGAGACAGTTTCTGGGGTGCGTTTTGTTGAAGTGGACAAGCTCGAACCCGTCGAGCAGACGTCGCGCGTCCTTATAGACGCGCGTACTGAACTCCTTGCCGTGACGGAACCGGGTGACGTCGAAGCCGAGCCCCTCGAGATGTTCGACCCACACGTCCACTTCACTCCAATCGGCCACGAACAGCGGCGTCTCATGGCCCGCGCGTCGAAGCCCCGCGACGAGCTGCGCCATGTAGACCTCGGCGCCGCCCCACGCGCGTGCGTCGGTGTAGAACGCTATGGTG
>CAZNHF010000073.1:0-12198 GCA_964572375.1 uncultured bacterium
GAAACCACACCCGGAAGACCAATTTCTACACAGATGCCGCGGGCATACTCCATTCGCTGGGTTTCTGTAGCTATGGAAATTGGCGAGCGGCATTCATATCGTATACACAGACCAGGAGAACACATGATGAACATTGCTATTAGACCGTTCGTTCCCGATGACGCCGAGTACGAGGCGATCGTGGGCATCAACAACGCGAACTGGTCGGACGAACTGTCCGCCGTCGAGTCGCTGAAGCATCGGGACAGAATCCGGACCCCGAAGTTCCTGTTCAAACGTGTGATCGGCGAGGTGGATGGCGAGATGGTCGGCTATGGCGGATGTCTCGAGAGCGAGTGGTGTCACAAGCCAGGGAAGTACGTCATCTGGGTTCAGGTGCACCCCGACTACCAGCGGAAGGGGTACGGTGCCGCCATCTACGACCACCTTGTCGAACTGCTGATGCCGCACGAGCCGATCGAGTTCGCGGCCGACACGCGCGAGGACCGGCCGGAGTGCATCCGATTCCTCGAGAAGCGGGGTTTCGAGTCCGTGATGCGGTATCAGGTCTCGCGGCTCGACCTGGCGGGATTCGATCCCTCCCGATTCGACGGTACGCGTGAGAAGGTCGAGGCGCAGGGAGTCGATATCCTGACGAACGAGCAGCTCCCGGAGCGTTTCGACGACTGGGACCGGAAGTACTGGAAGCTCAACATGGAGACATGGAAGGACGTTCCGCTTCCGGACCCGCCGACCGAGGTCGACTTCGATCAGTTCATGAAGGAACTTGACTCACCGAACTACGATCCAAGCCTGCATCTGGCAGCTGTCGACGGCGACGAGCTGGTCGGCCTCACCGGGTTCTGGGTCTCGCTGGCGGAACCGACGAAGCTCTACACGGGGTTGACCGGGGTCGTCCGGAGCCACAGGCGCCGAGGGATCGCGACGGCGCTCAAGGTCGCCGCGATCGAGCTCGCGAAAGAGCGGGCCGGCGTTACGACGCTCCAGACGGACAACGAAGAGAACAACCCGATGTACCTGCTCAACATCGAACTCGGATTTGAACCGACGCCGGCGTGGCTCGATTTCACAAAGAAGCTCAGGGAGCCTGAGAACGGTGCTGACGGAGACAACCAGCACAACAGCGAGCCCTAGCGGCTCGATTCACGGCGCCGGCGGACGGTCGTCCGTCGGGTCGGCACGGAGAGAAGACCATGAGCCATCTGCGGAAGTTTGACAACAGCGACCGGGACTACGCCCGGTCGGCCGAGATACACAACGCCGTCTGGCCCGAGTGGGCCCAGACCGTTGAAGGCCTCAAGGTCGGCGATGAGATGCGCGACAGGAAGTACTTCAAGCAGCGCTACATGTGGGAGGAGGATGGCGATGTCGTGGCCTATGCCATGACCGGCGAGTACTCGGGGAGCCACGAACCCGGGAAGTACTTCGTGTTCGTCGTCGTCCATCCCGAATGGCAGAAGCGGGGCATCGGCACGAAGCTCTATGACCACGTCATGCGCGTGCTCGAGGCGAGGGACCTCAAGCCCCTCAAGCTCGTCACCGATACGAGAGAGGATCTCGACGACGCCATCCGGTTCCTCACGAGGAGGGGCTTCGAGCAGGTCCAGCGCCAGGAGGTATCGAGGCTCGATATCGAGACGTTCGACTGGGAGCGCTTCGGCTCGACGAAGGGGAGCTCGGAGCGCGCCGGTCTGACCGTGCGGACGGGGGACTGGCTGCTCGAGAACGACCCGGACGCGAAGAGGAAGCTCTACGACCTCGTCTGGGCGATCCTCAAGGACGTGCCGACGCCCGATCCGCTGACGCGTCGTCCGTTCGAGCAGTGGATCAAGCAGTTCGATCACCCCGCGTTTTTCGGAGAGTCGTGGTTCATCGCGCTTGACGGCGACGAGTACGTGGCGATGTCGAGCACCTGGAAGGACCTCGCGAGCAGCGAGCGTCTCTACCAGGGGCTCACGGGTGTATTCAGGCCATACCGTCGGAAAGGTGTGGCGACCGACCTCAAGGTCCGCGTGAGCGAGTTCGCGCGGGACATCGGTGTCCGCCACATCATCACGGATAACGAGGAGAACAACCCGATGTACGATCTCAACGTCAAACTCGGGTTCGTTCGGATGCCGGGATGGGTCGACTACCGGAAGCTGGTCGGAGATGACGCGTCCGAGACCGAGTCGGGCAAGCCCGCGGCGGTCGCAGCAGGCGGAAGTGGAGCCGGGGAGGCCGAGAATGGCTGAGCCGAATACCAGAATCACGATCCGGGACTTCGACGGATGCGACGCCGACTATGAGGCGGTCGTTCGGATCGCGAACGCCTGGCAACCCGAGGCGCCGACATGCGTTGAGAACGTGAGACACCGGGATGAAGCCCGCGAGAAGCAGTATCTCTTCCGGCGCATCATGGTAGAGTTCGACGGGGCCGTGATCGCATCGGGCAACTTCGGTGAGTCCAACTGGAGCCACGTGCCGGGGAAGTACACGCTGTACTTCTCGGTACACCCCGACTTCGGAAACCGGGGCATCGGAACGGCGGTCTACGAGTACATCATGAATGAACTCGCCGCTGCCGATCCCAGGCCGACGTACTTCGCGACGTGGGTTCGTGAAGATCGGGAGGTGGCGCTCCGGTTCATCGAGAAGCGCGGGTTCAAGGAGATCATGCGGGGCGCGTCGTCCCGTCTCGACCTCAGGGAGTTTGACGAGGCTCCCTTCGCTGGGCTCGCTTCGAGGCTCGAGGGCGGCGGGATCGCTATCGAACGGCTTGACCGATTGATGGAGCATGTCCCGGACGCACTCCGAAGGCTCTACGACCTGGACTGGGAGGCCATGCAGGACATGCCGAACGACGACCCTCCAGTCCAGCGAAGCTTCGAGACGTACTCGAAGATCATGCGGCCGCCGGGCTTTGACCCGAGACTGGGGTACGTCGCGCTCGACGGGGACGCGTGGGTGGGGGCGACCCTGCTCTGGCACAACCCGGCGGAGAAGGACACACTCGGGACCGAGATCACCGGTGTGCTGAGAACACACCGCCGCCGCGGCATCGCCACCGCGCTCAAGGCGATCGTTCTGGCGGACGCGCGCGACCTCGGGTTCCGGAGCGTGAGGACCGTGAACGGCGATACGAATCCCATGTACGGAATCAACCTCCGGCTCGGCTTCAAGCCCGTGCCCGGATGGATCGACTGTCACCGGCGCCTCGACGGCAAGACCGGGGACGCCGCTGCGACGAATACGGAGATATCACCATGAGCGAGACAAGAGCACGGCTTGAAATCCGTCCGTTCGAACGGACGGACGGCGAATACGGCGAGATGGTACGGATCCTGACGGCGCTCTGGCCGGACGAGGCCGAGACAGTCGATGAGGTCCGCTTCGGGGATAGCGTCAGGGATCCGAAGTGGTATCACAAGCGATTCGTTGGAGAGGCCGGCGGCAGAGTGGTCGCGGTCGGCACCTGTGGGGATCTGGAGTGGTGCCACAAGCCCGGCAAATACTTCGTGAATGTGGACGTGGATCCCGAGCACCAGCGGCAGGGGCACGGGTCGGCGATGTACGGGTTCATGGTCGCGCATCTCAAACAGCGTGTCCCGTCCCAGCTCGTGACCTGGACGCGCGAGGATCACCCGGAGTACGTCAAGTTCATCACGGACCGTGGGTACGCGTTCGCGATGCGGTACGCCGTGTCGCGGCTCGCCGTGGATGAGTTCGACTTTGCCCGATGGTCGCCCGCGGTCGGGAAGGTTCTCGAGCAGGGCCTGACGATTCACAGTCTTGCTGAGCTTTCCGAGATCGACCCGGATTGGAAGCGGTCGTACTACGACCTTCAGTGGGAGCTCTTCCAGGATGTTCCGTTCACCGACCCTCCGACGCGCTCATCATTCGAGCAGTTCTGCACTCGTTTCGAGAATCCGAGGCTCTCGATGGACGCGCACTGGTTCGCGCGCGACGGCGAGCGGTACGTCGGGTCGAGCGGACTGTGGCTTACCGAGGCCGACCGGGAGAAGCTGTACACCGGGCTGACGGGCGTCGTGAGAAGCCACCGGAGACGAGGCATCGCCTCGGCGCTCAAGGTCAAGGGGATCGAGTGGGCCCGGGAGCGTGGGGCTCGCGTCATCGAGACCGACAATGAGGAGAACAACCCGATGTTCGACCTGAACGTGACGCTCGGCTTCCGCGCCGTACCCGCGTGGTCCGAGTATCATCTCGGGTTGGAGGACACTGCGACCTCATGACGCGTGATCGAGTGCTTACGGAAGTAGCGGCAGCTGTCGTCGCCGTCGTGGTCGTCGAGAACAACGACTTCTTGAACCCACGGACCCTATGGTGTACCAAGAGGGGTAGAGAGGGGGCCTGATGAAGGCTGTTGTCGTTGTGAACGGGGAGACCATGGGGTACGGCTCGGCGGAACTCGGGCGCACGCTGACCGGTGCGTTCCTCCGGAAGCTCGCCGGTTCCTCCGAGAAGCCCGTGCGTGTCATCTTCTACAACTCCGCGGTGAAGCTGCTCGCTGAAGGCTCGCCGGCGCTCGATGCGCTCGCGCTCCTCGCAGACGCAGGCGTGGACCTCGTCGCATGCGGAACCTGCGTGGACTTCTTCGGGCTGAAGAGCAGCATGAAACTGGGGAGGATCGGAAGCATGGACGGGATCGTCGAGGACATCATGAAGGCCGGGAAGGTCGTGACGATCTAGACGACGCGTGACGGCCGCAAGGCCGCCCGAATACCGATGCGCCCGTGCGGCCCGGGCCGGCGAGCGCGGAACAGATGGAAGGAGAGGATCCATGAAGGCATCTCTTGTCGTCACTCTCGTTGCCACGCTCGTGGTGGCGGCACTCACATCAGGATGTGTCCTCACAGGGAACCGCGTGACCATCGATGGATCCGGTATCGCGGCGACGGAGACACGCGAGCTCACCGTGTTCACACGAATCGCCATCGAGGGCTCCGGCGACGCCGTGGTCCTGTTCGGACAGGAGCCGTCGATCATTGTCCAGGCCGACGACAACCTGCTCGAGTACATCCTCACGGATGTAGAAGACGGCACTCTGAAGCTCCGTCTACGTCATCCCGACAAGCACGCGAGCTTCCGAAACCGCACGGCGATTCGCTACACGATCACGACGCCGTCGGTCGAGGCGCTCGGCATCGCGGGTTCCGGGAGCGTCAACTGCACCGGTCTGCACGCGGCCGAGTTCGACATCGACATCGCGGGTTCGGGGACGATCACTCTGGACGATATGACATGCGGCACGGTCACGATCGATATCGCGGGGTCGGGCGACGTCCGAATGAGCGGCGTTGCGGATCGTCAGTCGATCGATATCGCCGGTTCCGGCAATATCTCGGCGGGAGACCTGAAGACGGAGCGGACGCGGATCGAGATCGCCGGCTCCGGCGATGCGACAGTCTGGGCAACGGAACGCCTGAATGTGAGCATCGCGGGGGGTGGTGATGTCCGCTACTACGGATCACCCTCGCTCTCCAAGAGCGTTGACGGAATGGGTTCCGTTCGCCATCTCGGTGACAAGGGAACGGGTTCGAGAGACGCATAGGCGTGTGCTGGTCGACGGTCGTCGCGAGTATCGCGCCGGCTTCCATCAGAGAGGAACGACCGCATGGGCGACACGAAGGACAGGAACGACACGGGTTGGAAGAACAAGCTGACTCCTGAGCAGTACCGCGTGACATGTGAGAGCGGCACCGAGGAGCCGTTTTCGGGCGAGTACAACGACTACAAGGGGAACGCCTCGTTCCGCTGCGTGCGGTGCGGCCACGTCCTCTTTGCGGGCGCGAGCAAATTCGACTCGGGCTCGGGCTGGCCTAGCTTCTGGCAACCGGCAGAAGACGAGAGCGTCGGGACGGCTCCTGATCACTCGGGCGGAAGAAGTCGCACGGAGGTGATCTGCGGGAACTGCGACGCCCATCTGGGGCATGTCTTTGAGGATGGGCCGAAGCCTACGAGTCTCCGCTACTGTATCAACTCGGTCGCGCTCTCGCTCGATGAGAAGGACGACTCCGGGGGCGGCGACTGATGAGTGTCACGAGCTCCGGAGGGGCCGAATTCACGCGCAGAGTCGCCGTCACGATCGCGATGGTGCTGGCTGTCGGGCTTCTGCTCGTGTTCGTCTTCAAGGCGGCGGGCGTGCTGCTTCTGCTCTTCGGGGCGGTACTCCTGGCCGTGTTCTTTGACGGCGTCGCCTCGAGCATTGCGGGGCGTACACCGCTGCCGCGGCTGGCGGCGCTCGGGATCTGCATCGTCGTGTTCCTGGGCGGTTTCGTCGTTCTGTTCTGGGCGATCGGACCGCAGGTTGCGACGCAGGTCACGACGCTCGGCGAGATCCTGCCGGACGCGCTCGATCGCGGGGCGGCGGCGCTCGAGAGATACGCGTGGGGGAGAAGCCTCCTCGCGCGCTTCCCCGAGCCTGGTGACATCGCGCTGTTCAGCCCCGAACTCGTCGGGCCGGTGACGCGATTCTTTTCCGGGACGGCGACCCTTGCGCTCAACGTGATCGTACTGCTGGCGCTCGGGATCTACTTCGCCATCGCGCCGCAGACGTACGTGAAGGGCCTTGTGAAACTGATTCCTCCCGCCGGACGCCGGCGCGGAGTTGAAGTGGCCGCGGCGCTGGGGCACGTGCTCAGACGCTGGATCGCAGGGCGCCTCGCGTCGATGCTCGTCGTCGGTGTGCTCACCGTCGTCGGACTCCTCCTCGCCGGAGTCCCGCTTGCGCTTGCGCTCGCGCTTATCGCCGCGCTGGCGTCGTTCGTCCCGTACATAGGTCCGGTGCTCGGAGCCGTCCCCGCGATTCTCGTCGCGCTGACGGACGATCCGGTCAAGGCGCTGTACGTCATCCTCGTCTTCGCGGTCGTCCAGATTCTCGAGAACTATCTCATCACACCCCAGATCGACCAGAAGGCCGTGTCGCTTCCGCCCGCGCTGCTCATCGGAGTGCAGATCCTGATGGGCGTTCTTCTCGGAGCGGGCGGCGTGCTCATGGCGACTCCGCTTCTCGTGGTAGTCGTCGTTCTCGTTCAGATGCTCTATCTGCAGGGTGTGCTCGGAGACTCGGTGCGCATCCTCGGAAGCGCGAGGAGGACCGGATCGTGAGACCGCTCCCGCACCGTTTCCTCGCCGGAATGATCGCGCTGGCGCCCCTGCCCGGAAGTCCCCGCTACGGGGGTGACGACGCGGAGATCCGTTCGTGGGCGCTTGCCGACCTCGCGCGATACGCCGACGCGGGTCTCGACGCCGTGGTGCTCGAGAACAGCCACGATGTGCCGTACGTGAAGCCGCCGTTCCATCCCGAGGCGCTCTCGCTCGTGAGCGAGATTGCGGCCGATGTCAGGGCACGCTTCGATGGCCCGGTGGGGATTCAGCTGCTCGAGGCGGCGAATCTCGATGCGCTGAGGGTCGCAGCGGCGTGCGATATCGACTTCGTTCGTGTCGAGGGTTTTGTCTTCGCGCACATCGGCGGCGCCGGTCTCATCGAGGGGTGCGCTGGAGAGCTTCTGCGCCTCAGGCGTCAGCTCGGGGCGGGCGGGATCCTCATCTTCGGCGACATTCACAAGAAACACTGCGCACACGCTCTCACCGGCGACATCGGGATCATCGACGAACTCAGACAGGCCGAGTTCTTCGACGTCGACGGCGTGATCGTCACGGGAGTCCGGACGGAGGTTCCGCCCGACGTCAAGGAGCTGGCTGCGGTCGCCGGCGCGGCCGGAGTCCCCGTCATCGTCGGCTCCGGGATGACACCTGAGAACATCGCGAGCTACATGCCGCACGCCGATGGCTTCATCGTCGGCTCCTGTCTGAGAGTGGACGGGCGCTTCATGGAACGGCTCGACCCCGGGAAGCTCGACCGGTTCGTCGACGCGTTCCGGGAGGCCAGGAGCGCTCTGTGATCTCCGTGACCAGAACGATCGCGATCGAGGAACGTGAGCTCAGCTTTGAGTTCGTTCGCTCATCGGGCCCCGGCGGCCAGAATGTCAACAAGGTTGCGACCGCGGTCCAGCTCCGCTTTGATGCGACGGCGTCTCCGTCGCTTCCTCCTCACGTCAAGGAAAAGCTCGCGAGGATCGCCGGGCGTCGCATGACGACGGACGGCGTGATCGTGATCGACGCGAGGAGACACAGAACGCAGGAACGGAACCGTCAGGATGCCGTCGAGCGGCTCGTGGTTCTGCTGAAGAAGGCGGCAGTACGACCGCGACGGCGACGGGCCACGAAGCCGACGCGGGCCTCGAGGGAACGGAGGCTGTCGACCAAGAAGCAGCGGGGTCGGCTCAAGCGAGACCGCGGGACGCGGCCGTCGAGGGACGACTGAGACCCAGCTGGGGAGAAACGAAGATGGACAGCCTGCACAGGGTTCTCTCTGTGATCGAGGGAGGTGAAGTGCTCGACGTCGCAACCGGCGGAGGAGGCTTCGTCGGTGCGTTGAGCGAGTGCCTTGGCAGCTTCGAGCACATCACCGGTGTGGATACGACGGAGTCGGCTATAGGCAAGGCGCGCGAGACTTTCGATGACGGACGGTTCGCATTCCTTGTGGAGGACGCGGCGGAACTCTCATTCGCCGACGCGTCTTTCGACACCGTCACCATCGCGAATTCGCTGCACCACATGGAGCGACTCGACGACGTGCTGGCCGAGATGCTGCGTGTTCTCAAGCCGGGCGGGAAGCTGGTAGTCTTTGAGATGTACCGGGATGGCCAGACCGAGGCGCAGCAGATGCATGTGGCTCTGCATCACTGGTGGGCGGTCGTCGACAGCGCGCGCGGGACCCATCACCGCGAGACGTATACGCGCGGTCAGTTGAGCGCCCTTCTCGAGGTTCTCCCGCTGACCGGACTGGCGATCGATGATTACCGGGATGTGCAGGCGGACCCGCTCGCCGCGGAGACGGTGGCGAGGATCGAGCAGGCGATCGACCTCTACATCGCCCGCGCGGGAGAACTCGGCGCGGAGGCGTCGGAGGAACTCGTGGCGCGCGGTGAGGAGCTCCGGGAGCGTCTGCGCAGCGTGGGGTTCCAGGGCGCGACGCACGTCATCGCGGTCGGGACGAGGTGAAGGAGGAGTCGATGCCGGAGTATCCGATCAAGCGCGAGCAGATCCTGACGGCGGTCGTCTCGGCACTCAAGGCCAGGGACGATGTCACGGCGCTCTGGGAGGGAGGCGCCGCTGCGTTCGGTCGCGTGGACGAGTGGTCGGACCTTGACATCATGGTCGCCGTCAAGAGCGGAGCGAAGGATGCCGTGATCGAGACGGTCGACCTTGCGCTCGAGGGGGTGGCCCCGATCGCGCTGCGCTACAGACTTCCCGAGCCGGCGTGGCACGGGCACTCGCAGGTCTTCCACATGCTCGAGGGCGCAAGCCCCTATGAGTTCGTGGACACCTGCTTCATGGACGATGATACGGAGAGGAAGTTCCTCGAGCCGGAGACGCATGGGAATGCGCTCGTCCATTTCGACCGGTCCGGGTTCGTGACGCAGCGGGAGGCGGATGCCACTGAGGTTCGCGAGCGTCTGGCGAAACGCGTCGAAACGATCCGTGCCACATCGACGCTCGGCAGTACCGGGGCGCTCAAGGAACTCGCACGCGGGAACGATATCGAAGCTCTCGCGTACTACAACGCGTCCATTCTCAGACCGCTGATCGAGCTCCTCCGAATCCGACGCTGTTCGGGGCGGCACCAGTTCCACACGCGGTACATCCAGTACGACCTGCCGGCAGATGTGATGCTGCGGCTACTGGATAGCCGCCAGTAAGGCCTTTACCGGATGTCCGCGCGGGTGTATACTCCTCTCGTTGTCGGGTAGCAAGCCCGGATCATCGCGCGTGAGACCGCGAGCACAGACCGGACTGCCGGTTGCACACACGGCATGAGCAGCGTGAACTCGTCTCCCTTCCTCGAACTGACTTCCGACCTCGGAGTTCCACACAGCAAGCACCGTGTGTTCGCGGCGGTCCCCAGGACGGAGGGTACTGTCATGAGAGCTGTTGCTATCCTTCTCGTCGTCATGCTTCTGGCGACGCCCGCCTTCGCGCTTCAGAATTCCAAGATCGACGAGCCCTTCAAGTGGACGCCGGGACATCCGAACACTCCGAGCGGAGTTCGGGCTGACTTCGAGTACAACACCGGTGGCGTCATCGACTTCGTGCCTGATACGGGCGGCTCGTCGGACGGATGGGGCGAGTGGTTCATCGTCACCGTCTACAATGACACGGGGATGCAGCTCCATCTGAAGGAGTTCGGATTCCCGTGCTGCGGACCGACGACCGGGGCCTACGGCTGGGTTCTCTGGAGCGATGTCGGCGGGATGAACGCGCCGGCCGGCAACGCGATGACGGCCGAGTACTACGGGGCGTTCACGCCGCTGGATCCGGACCCGGAGACCTTCCCGCCGACGACCTACACGTACATCGATGTATCGGGGAGGGCGCTCGTCATTCAGCCGGGGGCCTACTTCTGCTTCGGGTATGACAACGTGGGCAATGGTGGTCAGACGACGTTCAACGGCGTGGACACGTACGCCTGGTACAACAGCACGTGGGACCCCGACCAGGGGTGGGGCCGCACGGCCATCCTCCAGGTCAAGGCTGACTACATCATGACCCCGGTCGCAGACTCGAGCTGGGGACACATCAAGTCACTCTATCGCTAGGATCCACCCGGTCGCGCGAGCGGGCGCGGCGGGAGAGGTCTCACACGCGTCCGGCGAAGGGCCCCGTTCTCGGGGCCCTTCGTCACGTTCGTGGCTGTCTGTGGAAGCTGTCTGTGGAAGCTGTCTGTGGAAGCTGTCACCGGAGGCCGTCTCCGGACATTGTCTCTGATGAATGTCTGAGGAGGCGGCTCTAGAAGAGAGTGATGAGAGCGACCCCGGCGACGCCGAGAAGCACCGCAAGGAGCTTCTTGCGCGTGATCGCCTCATGGAGTACCAGCGCCGCCACGGGGAGCACGAAGACCGCGCTCGTCTGGTTGAGGATGGAAGCTGTTGAGGCCTGCGTGTACTTCATGCCGCCGAGCCAGATGATCATCGCAAGGTAGGCGCCCAGGATGGATGCCGGGATGCTGACCTTCCAACTCCGTGAGGGAATGAAGGTGCGCCACAGGCTCCGGCGCCGGGGTGAGAAGACCGCGATGGGGACGATCGCGAGGAGGCCGCCCAGCAGCCGGATGGTCGTCGACCACAGCAACGGCGAACGGTCGAGGATGGGCTTGGTCATGATGACGCTGATGGCCATCAGGACCATCGACGTGGTGCAGATGAGGATCCCGCGGCGGACGTCGGCGCGCGACGTGCCCTCGGGTGGTTCATGACGAGCCGAGATGAAGATGCCGAACAGGATGCAGACGGTCCCGGCAAGATCACCCCATGTCATTCGCTCACCGAGGAAGATGAAGGAGAGCAGGATGACGGATGGAGGATAGGCGCAGCTGACGACCTGAGAGAGACCGGCGCCGACGAGGTTCAGACCACGGAAGAAGAGCGTGTCGGCGATCGTGATCCCGAGGACGCCCGCGAGAAGGAGCAGGGCGTAGTCGATCAGGGGGACCTGCCGGATGAGCGGCTGCCGAAGGAAATAGAGCGTCGCGAGAAGAAGGATGACGGCGACGGTGTTCTTGAAGAGGTTGAGCGCGAGAGGCGCGAGCTTCCGACCGCTGAGGCGGAAGAGCACGACGGAGACCGCCCAGACGACGGCCGCGAGGACCGAGAGGATCTCGCCGATGTGGGGGATCTGAGCGATGTTCACAGTATCTCCTGATACGGGCGTTCGGCCACGCCGCGAGCGGTCGACGGCTCGAGCGCCACACCGGGGCGCCCGAGGAAGGAAGTGGAACGAGGGGAAGGCTAGCACGAACAGATGAGGCGAGAGAAGCTCAGAGATGGGGCTTGACAGCCCACCGGATACATATATAATATGGAGGTTTGGAGCATGAGATTCAGGAATTCTCAGTGATACTGGGAGGCACAGTGGACTATGCCATCGTCAGGACCGGTGGGCTTCAGTTCAAGGTCTCGGAGGGCGATACTATCCGGGTCCCGCTGCTTCGTTCCGAAGTAGGCGAGAACGTGGAGCTCAAGGAGGTTCTCGCGGTCAAGCGCGGTGACGACGTCTCGATCGGCACGCCGCTGGTGGACAACGCCAGGGTGGCCGCCGAGATCGTCTCTCACGGCAAGAGCCGCAAGGTCCTCGTGT
>CAZNHF010000074.1:0-12115 GCA_964572375.1 uncultured bacterium
GCCTGCGCGACGATGTCCGGATCGCAGATATCGCCCTGGACGAACGAGTAGCGGTTGTCGTTCTCGACGCCGCGGAGGTTCTCGAGGTTGCCCGCGTATGTGAGCTTGTCGAGATTGGCGATCTCGCAGTCCGGATGTCTGGCGAGGTAGAGCTTGATGAAGTTGCTGCCAATGAAGCCGGCGCCGCCGGTCACGAGAATGCGCATTGTTCCTCCCGGGTCTCCCAGGCGAGTCCGCTTGTCGGACTGTGGGTCGGATGCGGGCATTCTACGCGCATAAGTGGAGCGTTTCCACAGAAAACCAGTGACGGACCCCTTCCAAGGGCGCGCCTCGGCCTGCGGCGCGTCCCGGGGTCGGCATTGGCCCTTGACGGGGCGCCGCCTGGGCAGGCTCGCTATTTTGGGTTTTCCTTCTCGACAGCCCTGCTTGCGCGGAGCGGCTGGGGGGGGCGTTGCCGGCTAGTGGTCTGATAGAAGAGGGGGAGCAAGTGAGAGGGTATTGGAAGAGCGTCCTACTCGTGCTGGCGGTGGCTTCGCTTGTCGTCGCGGCCGGGTGTTCAAGCAGTGACCCGGCGTCTCCGACGAATGACGCGCCGACGATCACCTCGGTCACCGTCACGCCGGCGAGCGTTGGCGCAGGTGGGTCCGCCACGGTCACGGTGACAGCGAATGACTCTGATGGCGACGGTCTTTCCTACGCATACTCACCCAATGGTGGGGCCATCAGCGGCTCCGGGCCGTCCGTGACGTGGACCGCACCCGGGACTGCCGGTGCTTACTCCGTGGCCGTGACCGTCACCGACGGCGAGGGAGGCAGCGTCAGCTCCTCAGGCTCGCTAACCGTGACCGCTCAGGTGACCACCATTCATGGCACCGTCTCGCTGCCAGGTGGTGTTCCCGGCTCGCTCGGGAACGGCGTCGTGTCGATCTATGCAAGCTACGATGACTGGAACAACTACCAGCCGTCGATGTCCGCGACCGTCGTGGGCGTCGGGAGCAGCGTGTCGTACACGCTGTCGAATGTGCCCGCGGGCACCTGGTGGATCGACTACTGGCTCGACAACGACTACAGCCTGGGCTGGAGCTTCGGTGACTTCGTGGGCTGGTACGGAAGCGGTACCTGGGGTTCGCCGGTCCTGACGCTGTTTACGATCACGAACGGCGAGGTCAAGACCATCAACATGACGGCCTATCTGATCCAGTAGTATCCGGTCGGTCGAGCTGTTCATCGAGGGAGGGGGCCTGCAACGGTTCCCTCCCTCGTTGCGTTTCGTATCCTGTGCTCCAGGTGCGGCCGCCGGATCTATCCTCGGGCCGGGAGCGGCCTTGAAACGGGCCCCCGGGCAGGGTACCATACAGGCAGGGTACTGCATATATAGTCTGCACCGCACACGAGACCGCAATCACAGAGGTCAGCCACATACAAGGAGTGGACCGTGAGACCACCGTTTGCGAACTGCGATGTCTATACGTTCGAGGATGAGAAGCTCAAGAAGGAGATGCAGGCCGCTATCGCGAAGGTCGAGGCCGAGGCCGGTCGCGAGTACGATCTCATCATCGGCGGCGAGTACGTCAAGGGCGACGGGACCTTCAACACCATCAACCCGTCCGAGCAGTCGCAGGTGCTCGGGAAGTTCCAGAAGGCGACCCCCGACCTGGCCGATAAGGCCATCCAGGCCGCTGACTACGCCTTCGAGCAGTGGAGCCGCAAGCTTCCCCAGGAGCGCGCCGAGTACGTCTTCCGCGCCGCCGACGTCATGAAGCGCCGCCGCATCGAGCTGGGCGCGACGATGGTGCTCGAGGAAGGGAAGAGTTGGGTGGAGGCCGACGGTGACGTCTGCGAGGCCATCGACTTTCTCGAATTCTACGCGCGCGAGGCGCTCCGCTACGCCGAGGAGCAGCCGCTCACGCCGTACCCGGGCGAGCAGAACTCCTATCTCTACATCCCGCTCGGCGTGGGAGTTGTCATCCCACCGTGGAATTTCCCGCTCGCGATCCTCGTCGGCATGACGACCGCGGCTTTCGTCGCCGGGAACACCGTCGTCCTCAAGCCCTCGAGCGATTCGCCGCTCATCGGCCAGAAGTTCATGGAGATCCTCGAAGAGGTGAAGCTGCCGGCCGGCGTCGTCAATTCCGTCACCGGTAGCGGCGGCTCGATCGGCGACACGCTCGTCGGGCACCCGCGCACGCGGTTCATCTCCTTCACCGGTTCACGCGCGGTCGGGCTCGGCATCGTCGAACTCGCCGCGAAGACGCAGCCGGGCCAGATCTGGATCAAGCGGGTCGTCGCCGAGATGGGCGGCAAGGACGCTATCATCCTCGACTCCGAGGGCGACGTCGCCGCCGCCGCGAAGGGAACCGCGATCGCCGCGTTCGGGTTCCAGGGCCAGAAATGCTCGGCCTGCTCGCGCGCCATCGTCGACGCCAGCGTCTACGATGAGTTCCTCGAGAAGCTCGTCGCGGAGACGAAGAAGATCACGGTCGGTCCCGTGAAGGACCAGAAGAACTGGATGGGCCCGGTCATCAACAAGCGCGCGATGGATTCGATCCTCAAATACGCGGAGATTGGCGTGAAGGAGGGCGGCCGTCTGATGCTCGGCGGCAAGGCCGCCCAGGGCGCGGGCGACGGCTTTTTCATCGAGCCGACCATCATCGCGGACGTCAAGTCGCGGGACACCATCGGGCAGGAGGAGATCTTCGGCCCGGTCTGCGCCGTGATCAAGGCGCAGGACTTCGACGATGCGCTCCGCATCGCGAACGACACCGAGTACGGTCTGACGGGAGCGCTCTACTCGGCCAACCGCGAGAAGCTCGAGCGCGCGCGCCGCGAGTTCCACGTCGGCAACCTCTACCTGAATCGGAAGTGCACCGGCGCACTCGTTGATGTGCACCCGTTCGGCGGGTTCAACATGTCGGGCACCGATTCGAAGGCCGGCAGCCGCGACTACCTGCTGCTCTTCATGCAGGGCAAGTCGGTGACCGAGAAGGTGTAGGCGACTCGACAGGCCGCAGGGATAGGACAGACCGATGTTCGCGCGGATGTCCAATGAACGCAAAGAGGGGGCGGCCATCTGGTCGCCCCCTCTTCCGTTCTGGCCCCGAAGCGCCGGTTCATCTCCGTACGTAGTGCACGGAGGGCGCTGTTCGACATCTGCTACGGTGTCGCGATCGACGTCGAGAGCGGCATCCCGCGCTTGAGGAACTCCTCGATGAACGCCTCGCTGTCGACCGCGAGCTCCTGCGGGAACGCGCCCACCGGCGTCTGACCGCGCGCCATCATGAGCGTGATGATCGATGCGGGGAAGGAGGTCCCGCGCATCATGGCCGTCAAGCCCGTCTCGGTGTCCATCCGGTCAATCATCTCGTAGACCACGACCGTGTCGCGGCCGTCCTTGACCCCCTCAACCGTCACTCGCAACAACACGAGGTCCTCATCGGGCGCAGACAGGCTCGACGCGAGACACGATTCGAGGACGTCCCGTGGCGCTACCGCCACGTCGCCCACCTCGATCGGTGTGTCGCTCGCCAGCCCGATACCGATCATCGCCTTGATCTTCGCGACGTGTCCCGGATAGCGGATCGTCTTGTAGTCGAGCTCCTCAACTTTGCCGAGGATCGACGACGGGAGTGTCGATGAGCCGCCGGACGTGTTGAACGCCTCGAGCATCCCGAACGGGTCGGGGAACTCGATGTCCTCCACGTCGACCAACGGATCGGCGATCTCGATGCGTCCGTTCCTGATCACGACGCACGGCTCGATGTACTCGTTGATGAGACCGTGGACCGAGAAGACGACCATGTAGTCGAGTGGTGGCTTCGGGTGGACGGGGAGTCCGCCGACGCGCATACGGATGCGCGTCGTGACATCGAGCTTCTTCATCCCGGCCATCGCGAGCAGGCTGACCATGCCCGGCGCGAGTCCACAGTCGGGGATGATCGTGATGCCCTTCGCCTTCGCCTCGTCGTGGAGCGCGAGTTCGCCGTCGACAACGGTGTTGTTGCCGCCGAGATCACAGAAGTGCGTCCCCGCCTTCACCGCGAGCCGGGCGAGCTCCAGATTGAACCTGTAGCTCACCGCGCTTAAGGTCCCATCGGCCATCTCCATGGCACCGAGGACGTCGTCCTCGTTCGTGACGTCGACCTCGTGCGCGACCGCCTTGTCCGAGCCCGCGAATTCCGCTGCGCTCTCGGCCTGCGCGCGGTCGACGTCGGCGACGATGACCTTCTCGACGTCGTCCTGGCGGACCATGTCGTAGACGGCCGCCCTCCCCATCATCCCGCCACCAAGTACCAGCATGCGCATTGAAAGAGCCTCCTATTCGTCCGTGATCCGAACATCGGTCGGAGGCTCGGTGAGGAGACTCACGACGACAACGGCGATGAGTGCGAAGAAGAACGCAGGGACCAGTTCGCAGATCATGGCCTTGAGCGCCCGGACGTTGCGCCAGACGACGGCCGTGACCGAGCCGGCGCCGGGACTCCATGAACGCCAGCGCCGCTACCTGATGACGACGAGCTTCTGGTGCGCCGTGTCCCCTCCGGCCTCGAGGCGGAAGAAGTAGATGCCGGAGGCGACCTCGCTGCCCGACGCATCGCGGAGATCCCAGTCGATGTCGTACTCGCCGCCGTCGTAAACGTCGTCGGCGAGCACCGCGACGTGGCGGCCTGCGAGATCGTAGACCGCGAGGCGCACGTTCGCGCGGGATGGTAGCACAAAGGAGAGCGACGTGCCAGACCGGGCGGGGCTCGGATGACACGGCGAAAGAGCGAGTCTTGTCGGGGCCGTCTCCGGTGTTTGAGTGGCCGGTGCGATGTTGACGTACTCGGTGCTGTGGCTCGGCAGAGGCAGCGCGACCGTGACGGTCGCGATATCGCCATCGATGAGCGTCTGCACGATCTCGCCGTTGTCGGTCGCGTACGGCACGGCGTCGGCCGGGACCCGGAACTTGACGACCGCGTGCTCGAAGGTCTGGGGGTAGTCGTTGACGACCACCGCGCCGATGACGGCGGACGCGCCGTCGTTCTCCGGATGGTAGATCACCTCGAGTTCCTCGCCGTCGTCACCGGCATAGAGGGTGGCGACCGGTGTGACCGTGCTGCCGGACACGCGGATGAGCCGGAAGGCGCGGTTCCCGTCGCAGCAGCTGTCCGTGCCCAGGTCGTACGGGTACTGCGTGATCGAGCCCCAATTGTCGTGGATGTGCCCCCAGACTGCGCAGTCGACGCCAAGGTCGCCGAGGTCGAGCTGCCACTGGAAGTCGAGGTGATAGAACAGGATCTGCGCCATGTCCGGTGGAGTCATCGCGAGGTCGTCCACAAGCCAGTCGAGCTGCAGGTCCGTGAAGCTGTCCGAGCCGTAGATCCCGTACCGCCATGAGTCGTAGTTGTTGTACGCCTCGAGCCCGACGAAGTGCGCGTCGGCGTAGTCGAACGTGTAGTTCTGCGTGTAGATGCCATCGCCCGCCGACGGGTCTGCCAGATAGCGCCATCCGAAGATGCTCCACCAGTCGCGCCGGGACGTTCCGTCAGGCGGGAGCGTGCTGTCCCACCCGCCGAGGTCGTGATTGCCGCCGACGACGAAGACCGGGACGTCGAGCTCGCGCATGATGCGGTGAGCCTTCGAAAAGACGTGCCAGTCGAGATAGTCCTCGAGTTCGCCCTCGTTGACGAGGTCGCCCGTGTGGAGGACGAACGCCGGGTTGATGATGTTGGCGTCGTCGATGACGGCCCGGAAGTCGACCATCTCGCTCGTGTCGCCCTCCGCGCCCTGCTGGTAGTGGAACCTGTGGGTCGGCATGTGTGTGTCCGTCACGTGGATGAAGTAGAAGTCGCTGTCGATCGAGCTCTGGACCGAAACGGCGTGCGCGACGGTGTCGGCAGCGACGCCCGCGGCCTCGACGACGAGGTCGAAGACGGCCTCGGGCGCATCGAACGGCACGTACGCCGACATGAACCAGCGCCCGTGGGAGTAGTCGTAGTTGACATTCCAGAGCGGCGTTTCGTACACCAGACCACCGAGCCGGATCTCGGCGGACCATCCGGACGTTCCCGGCGGCGCGATGGCTTCGATCGAGAAGCTCTGCCCCGGTTCCACGATCGCCGGAACCGACAGGATCGGGCGCATCACCGTCGTCAGCGTGTCGCCGCGTCCCTCGGAGGTGGCGAGAGGCATGAGCTCGAACTCGATCTCGTTCGTCATCCCGGCTACAACGAAGATGCTGGTCTCGCCGGGGTAGTAGCCGGGTGGTTCGGCCGCGAGGCCGTAGTTCGACTGCGGAAGCGTCGCCGTGAAGGCGCCGGCCGGGTCTGCCAGCATCTCGGTGTAGGGTGAGATCGTGTTGACGCTGCAGTCGATGTACGCCCCCGGGATGCCGGCGCCGTCCGTCTCGTCGACGACCGTCCCGTCGAGGACCCCGGTCGTCATGCCACGGATCTCGTGCACGACGTCGCTCACCGAGGCAAGGTCCGGCTCGCCAGCGGCGAACGTCCTGACGGACGCCAGCGTTCCGCCGGCGGGGAGGTCCGCGGTGACGACAACGGGTCTGGACCAGTCTGAACCGTGCGTGACGCCAAAGGCGCCCGACAGCGTCGTATACGCGTAGCATGTCGAGCTTCCCCGGGACGCCGTCCACTCCGTGATCGTGGAGAGCCCGGTCACATCCATGCCGTAGCCCGGCACGAAGTGGTCGCCATCACGCCAGTCGAGCGCGTCGCCGACGGCGTAGCCGGCCACCGTGTTCCCGGTATTATGGAGTTCGGTCTTGATCGAGACGTATCTACTACCGGCTTCCAGCGTGTAGCGGGTGGTCACGAGGATGTCCGGGTCGCCGGAGTCGACCCCGTTCACCACGATGGCCGCGTACCCCGCCCCGCTATCCAGCACGAGAAACAGGCTGTCGTAGACGGCCTGCCCGGGGAACCCGCTGAGCGTGGCGAACTGGCCACCGAACTCATCCGACCATCCGGGCGCCGCCGCGGCGTCAAGGATGTTGCCGCCCGACAGCGCTTCGCCGTGCGGGTGAGCAGGGGCCGAGATGATGAACGCGGCGACGGCGTTTGCCAGCAGGTAGTCGCCAGGTTCGCCGTCCGCCGCGGGTCCGACGAGCAGGTCCGCGGGATCGGTGATCTGGCGGGCGACGACCGTGGCTTGTGAAGGCGCTGCGCAGACGAGCGCGCTGACGATGAGTGTGGAAACGAGCGTTGCGACCCTGTGAGACCGACTCATGGTGTCTTATCCTGTCTGGGGAAGGTCGAGCGCTCGGGGTCGCGCCCTCAGTCATTCGGTGACGCCGGACGGCAGAGTCTCCGGGGAGCTGAGCCTCCGAGCGGCACACGTACCATTATACCCTCACACGGCGGCGCCGGAAAGCAGGATGGCGCGGCGGAGCGGCGCGCGGGGGGATTGCCCGAAGCGCGGAATGGCCCGCTCGGCGCTGCCCGTCCGCCGCCTGCACCCGCATCCGCCCAGCGTGAACCTTGTCGGCCCGCCGGAGCGGTGGTAGACTGACGCGGAATCATACAGGAGTCGCCAGCGCGCCGGGCGTCGTCATCATGCCGATCGTCGTCGTTGGGGACATCGTGTTTGCGATCATCGCCGCCGTGGAGGCCAACGATGGCGTGAAGTACCGTTACCCGTTCGCGATCAGATTCCTGAAGCAGAGGAGGCGTTCTGTGCATCGGAAGATACTCTTTCTCGTGGCGCTCGTGCTGGTGGCCGGATTCGTTCTCTCGGGCTGTGCCGCGGGAGCCGCCCGGTTCTCCGTCGATGATCCGGCGGCCGGCTTCTGGGCCGGACTCTGGCACGGCTTCATCATCGTCATCACGTTCGTCTGGGGGCTCTTCAGCGACAGCGTACGCATGTATGAGCCCCACAACGTCGGCAATCTCTACGACCTCGGGTTCATCCTTGGCGCCATCATCAGCCTGGGCGGAGCCTGTGGGCGGCGCCGCAAGAAGAAGTGCGTGAAGATAGCGAGCGATTTCGACGAGAAGGACTGGGATGAGATATCCGTCGGAATCGAGTCGCGCATCAAGCGCGGCATACGAAGCTGGCTCGACGAGGCCGAGGGTTCCGAGGATGACTGGGGACGGGTCGCGGTCGACATCGAGGAGCGCATCAAGCGCGAACTCAAGGACTGGAGCAGGAAGTAGGAGCGTCATCCGCGGGCGCCGCCTCTGCAACAAGCCGAAGCGGCGCCCGAAACTTTGGGGAGCTGCAACGGCATGAGTGGAAGCGGCGACAGGTTCGGTGATCTCGTGATCCCGTTCTACGGCGGCGGGGACCGGCGGATGTTCGCGATCGAACGTCGCGCCATGGACCGCGACGGGCGCGTCGTCGCCTTTCTGGACCGCGCACTCCCGGGCGGGCGCGTACTTGATGTGGGCGCGGGGGATGGACACACGGCGGAGCTCCTCTCGCACGATGGTCGCTTCGTCGTAGCGATGGAGCCGGACGACAGAATGGTCGACCGGACGCGGAACCTCGTCTGGGCCCGGGGCGTCGCGCAGGACATTCCTTTCCACGACGATACCTTCGACGCCGCGTATGCGACCTGGGCGTTCTTCTTAAGCGGCACGGTCGACGACGATCTCATCCGTGGCGTGCGCGAACTCGAACGCGTGGTCGTCGATGGTGGCCCGCTCGTCATCGTCGACAACGCCGGGGGCGACGAGTTCACGGAGCTCTGTGACCGGCCGATCGCCGACGACGGTTCCCGGTGGCGGCAGCTCGGCTTTGAACGGCACCTCATCGACACCTCGTTCCGGTTTGATACGCTTGAGCAGGCCCGCGCGCTCATCGCTTTCTACTTCGGCGAAGCGGTCGCGGTCGGACTCGATGCGCTCGAGATCGGATTCCACGCGGCTGCCCACGTCGGGACGTCGGGCCGGCTGAGGACGGAGGGTTGATGCACACGCAGACGCGGGCCATGCTCCTCGGCGCCTCAGCTGTGCTGCTCTGGTCCACCGTCGCGTCAGCCTTCAAGCTCTCGCTCGGCGTCATGGATGTGCCGCAGCTACTCTTCTACGCCGGACTCGCGGCATTCACTGTTCTCGGTGCAACGCTCGCCTTCACACGGAAGTTCGGGCTGGTCCGTGCGGCCACGCGGCGGGATTGGATCGTCTCGCTCGGTCTCGGTCTGATGAACCCGCTGGCCTACTACGTCATCCTCTTCCACGCGTACGATCTGCTCCCCGCGCAGGTGGCGCAGCCGCTCAACTACACGTGGGCCATCGTGCTTGCGCTCCTCTCGATCCCGCTGCTCAAGCAGCGGCTGGCCCTGACGGACATCATTGGTGCGGCCGTGAGCTACTTCGGCGTCGTGGTCATCGCGACGCACGGGAGCTTCTCGTCGCTCGAGGTCGAGAGCCCGCTGGGAGTCGGGCTGGCGCTGGCGAGCACGCTCGTCTGGGCGCTCTACTGGATAGCGAACACGCGCGACCGGCGCGATCCCGTTGTCGCACTGTTCATGAACGTGACGCTCGCGCTGCCGTTCCTCCTGTTCTACTGCGTGCTCTTCTCGTCGCTCAGGCTGACGGGATGGCACGCCCTCGGCGGCGCCGTCTACGTCGGGGCCATCGAGATGGGATTCACCGCGATCCTCTGGCTGAGGGCGCTGAGGCTCTCGGACAGCGCGGCGCGGGTGGGCAACCTGGTCTTTCTCTCGCCGTTCCTCTCGCTGCTCATCATCCGGGCGCTTGTCGGCGAGGACATCCTCCCGGCGACCGTCGTCGGTCTCGTGTTCGTCATCGCCGGTCTTGTTCTCCAGCAGGCCGGGGCCCGTCTGGCGCGGGTACCGGAAGGAGCCGCCGCATGACCTCGTCCTCCCCGAGCGTGGACGCGACAGTCTACCGGGTTCACATGCTCCACGAGCCCGAGCCCGACGCCCGCGCGTTGCTCGAATCGCTCGTCGACCCGAACGTCGCGCTGACCTTCGGGGACGAGCTGCCGGTCGATGCGGTCCCGGAGCTGCTCGTCGCGGGGCGGCCGGAGGAGCGCCACCTTGACGCTGCCCCCGGGCTCCGCATCCTGCTGATCCCGTGGGCCGGGCTCCCCGCGGTCACGGCGGAGCTTCTTCGTGGCTACCCCGGAACCGCCGTTCACAACATCCACCACAACGCGGGTTCGGCGGCCGAACTCGCGTTCGCGCTGGCGCTCGCGGCCGCGAAGCGGATCGTTCCCGGAGACAGGGCGCTCCGCACGGGCGACTGGTCTCCGCGCTACGGTTCGGGCGGCGTTGTTCGACTCGACGGCGGACGCGCGCTCATCCTCGGGTACGGGGCGATCGGGCGGCGCGTGGGTGTCTACTGCCGGGCGTTCGGGATGCACGTGACGGGCGTGCGTCGCCGGGTCGAGGACGAGCGGGACCGCACGGCGCCGACGGAGGATGGGGCCGCGCGGGCGCACACGCGGGGGGTCGGGGACCGCGTGGATGCGGCCGCTCATCTGGTCGTCGGCCGCGAGGCTGTCGACGGGCTCCTGCCGGAGACGGACGTGGTCTTCGTGACCCTCCCGTTGACGCCCGAGACCGAGGGGTTTCTCGATGCTCGCCGTCTGGCGCTCCTGCCGTCGGGGGCCATTCTCGTCAATGTCGGCAGGGGAGCGGTCGTCGATGAGGAGGCGCTCTATCGGGCGCTCGCCGGCGGAACGATGGGTGCCGCGGGGCTCGATGTGTGGTACAACTATCCGGAAGATGAGGCGTGCCGCGCGTCGACTTCGCCGTCCAGGTTCGACTTCGGCGCGCTCGAGAACGTCGTGATGTCGCCTCACCGGGGTGGAGCGCCGGGCACGGCGCGGACGGAGCGCGAACGCATGGAGGCGATCGCCGTTTCGGTCAACGCTGCCGCCCGGGGCGGGTCCGTCCCGCACCTGGTCGGTCTCGACGATGGCTACTAGCGGCGGAACAGGCAGCGCGGTGGGAGCATCGCTGCCGCGGACTCGTATTGATCGGGAGGTTCATGTGGCCGTCCGCAAGATCATCCACATCGACGAGGAGAAGTGTGACGGGTGCGGTCTTTGCGCCGACGCCTGTCACGAGGGAGCCATCCGGATCATCGACGGCAAGGCGAAGCTCGTCAGCGAAAGCTACTGCGACGGGCTCGGCGACTGTCTCGGCGAGTGTCCGCAGGGGGCTATCACGATCGAGGAGCGCAACGCCGCCGACTTCGACGAGGAGGCGGTCAAGCGCCACCTCGCCGGACGCGACGACGGCCCGCCGGTTCACGCCTGTCCCGGCTCGGCCGCGAGGCAGCTGCGGCCGACCGGAGGAGGCGCATCCAGTGGCGCTCCGTCGGGTGACGCTGGAGGCGCGGACGCGCCATCGCGTCTCGCGCACTGGCCGGTCCAACTCATGCTGGTCCCGCCTGGCGCGCCATTCCTCAAGGGTGCCGACCTTGTCATGGCCGCTGACTGCGTTCCGTTCGCGCTCGCCGGTTTCCACGAGCGCTACCTCGGAGACCGCGCGCTCGTCGTCGGCTGCCCGAAGCTCGATGACCTCGGTCACTACTACGAGAAGCTCAAGCAGATATTCGTTGAGGCAACCCCCCGCTCGATCACGGTCGTCCGCATGGAGGTTCCATGCTGCGGCGGGATCGCAAAGGCGGTCGCCAAGGCGCGAGAGGAGACGGTGCCCGACACACCGCTCGAGGTGCATACGGTCGGGATCCGTGGAGACATCAAGGACGTGACGAAGCTGTAGGCTGCGAAGTTCGACGTGCGGAGGAGGGTTCGACGCGAGCCGGCCACCGCGAGACAACGGAAGGACGAACGATGGTGAACTGCATCCACGCGAAGCGGATATACACAGGCAGGAAGATCGTCGACAACGCGTACCTCATGTTCGACGGTCAGAAGATCCAGGGCATATCAACGACGAAGAAGGGCAAGGTAGTCGGTAGGTTCGACACCATCACGCCGGCCTTCATCGATCCGCACAGCCACATCGGCATGCTGCGTCAGGGTGAGCCGGGCACCGAGGCGGAGGCGAACGAGCACCTCGACTCCATGATGACGCTGCCGGACGCGCTCGACTCCGTGCAGATGGACGACGCGGCCTTCCCGGATGCGGTCGAGCAGGGCGTGCTCTACTCGTGTGTGCTCCCCGGGAGCGGCAATATCA
>CAZNHF010000075.1:0-12054 GCA_964572375.1 uncultured bacterium
TCGCGTTCATCGACGAGCCGACGCTCGACGAGAGCATCGACCGCCGCATGGAGATTTATGAGGCGGAGGCGGGGGAGGATGGGTATGTCCTCTACGTCAACATCGGTGGTGGACTCGCGAGCATCGGGAGCACGCAGACGGGTCGTCTTATAAGCCCCGGTCTCTGGCGGAACCTCCCGACGAAGAACTTCCCACGGCGCGGAACACTCGTCCGGATGGCCGAGTCGGGCGTTCCGATCCTCCACGTCCCTGGTCCCGATGACTTCATCGAGCGCTACGGTCTGGCCGACGAGCCTGTTCCGCTCCCCGAGGTCGGGACGGGCGGCGTGTTCTATCAGGATCGCTACAATGTGCCTCTGGCCGGCGTCTTCGCGATCCTCTACGCCTTCGTGATCTTCGTGGTCGTCCGGATCGACATCAAGCACTACCTCTTCAGGAAGGCGGGCGCGTGATGAGGGACCGAGCTCTTATCAGAGCGCGTTCGTGCTCAGACGTGTGTCTGCTCGCGCGGCGCGGTCGTGGTGCAGTTCTCACCGGCGCGCTGCTGATCTCGCTTCTTGCCTTTCCTCTCGCAGCGGCCGCGGCCGACTGGAAGAGTGTCACTCCCGCATCGTCCGCCGGGCGTACGCAGATCATGGTCGACTCGAAGACGCTCTCGTACCATCGCGCGACTGACGAGACACCGGTGCGGTTCGTCGTCGAGGGACCGACACGGGTCAAGGTGCTCACGCGGCTCCGCGTCCCGACGAGCGTGACGACCATGGACTATGCCGTCCACGTGGCGTGCGACGGCGCCCCCCTCACGGTCGAGAACATGTCGACGGAATCCGCGGGGCCTGCCGCGACCTATCTCGCGCTCGAGATGTTCTCACCGGGCAAGATCAGACGCTTCTACCTCGATGTTCCCACCGGGCGGCACGCCTACGACCTGACAGCGGGTCCGCGGACCACCGTGGATCTCCGAGTCTTTGAGGCGGTCGACCGGGTTCCGCAGCGCGTGTCGCTCGCGCCGCGTTCGTACGCCGGCGTCGAGACGCTCCTGGCCCGCGACAACGAACTGACGTACTACCTCGCGACGGAGACCGAGCCGGTCGTGCTCGAAGTGAGCGGGCCGACGACGATCAAGGTCAACGCGCGGCTCGTTTTCGACATGGAGATGAGAGGCGAGCACAGCTACATGATCGGGATCAGGTCGTGGGGCGGCGCCTCATCGGAGACCCCGGGCGGCGACTCCTCCGGCGGCGGTGCTGAGACGATCTACCGTCTGGAGTCAAAGGCATCCACCACACTGACGTGTCGCGACCGCGGTGACGTCCTGCCGGGCGCGCTCCGGACGTTCGACCTTCCGGTTGCCGAGGGTCAGCACACGTTCGTGTTCCGGCTTGCCGGCGGACAGGGCCGCGAGGTCGCGCTCAAGTTCTACATTCCCGGGGGAGACGTGGCGAATGGATCGTAGTCTGCGACAGGCCTCTCACGCTGTGCGAGCTGCCGCGGGCGGATGCCTCGTCACGCTCCTCATCTTCTGCGTCGTGACCGGGGTGGCGCACGCCGCGAAGCTCACGCCGGAAGGCCGGCACACCCCTGTGGCCGTTGGTGTGAACGGGACCGTGTACCGCTATTTCGAGCTCACACACGAGCAGCCCGTGCGCGTCGCCATCGAGGGGCCTTCGGTGTTCGAAGCGATCGTGCGCTGGCGATTCGCGATCGGGGCTCGCACCGAGGACACTGCGCCCGGAGCCGAAGCCGGAGCCCTGGCCCCTGGCATCACCCTCTCGCACGCGGACGACGGCCCTGTCGATGTCGTCATCGAGGTCGCCGTCGACGGCAGACCATCCGCGCGCCACGTCCTCCACATGCGCCCCGGCGGGGGAGCATATGCCGACATCGGAGACGCTGCGCCGAGTCACTCAGAGCGCATCCGCATCGACGTGCCGTCCGGCACGCACGAGATCGAGCTCAGGCTCGTGTCTCCCTCCGGTGTGCTCGACGTCAACCCGCTCTCGAAGGCTCTTGAGGTCATGCCATGGCGCTTCGACTGGAGCGGGAGCCTCCGTGCAACCTACGACAGCAACATCTATCGCTATTCCGACGATGACGTCGACGAATTCGTCGACGGCGAGCGGTCGGAGAGGTATCCGTTCGACACGGCCGATGACGTGCGGCTCGATCCGGCCGTCACCATGGCCTTCACCCGCGAGGAGCCCGGCGTGCGCTCGATGGAGTTCATGGCGGGCGCGGCGTGGTTCCTGACCGGTTCGAACGGCGACAAGAGCTTCGCGAAGCTCCATGCGAGGTTCACCGAGACGCTCGATGAGCTTGCGCGCGTCTCGGTCGAGTACGCGGCGATCCCCGCATACCACCTCAAGTACGTCTGGGACGCTGACGCACCGGCCGGCACCGATGCGTACCGGTCGTGTGACTTCCGCAAGCACTCGCTCCGCGCCGGAATCGGGACCGCCGGGCAGTTCCCCGTCGACCTCACCGGGTGGTGGCGCTACGACGACTACGGATACGACCAGGACTTCGTCGAGTACGACACCAGGTCGAACACGTTCGGCGCACGCGTGACGGCGAGGCCGGTGGCGGGCCTCAGGCTCGACGCGCAGTATGCGTACCGGCGCTCGCTCTCGCGCGGCTACGACGAGTTGGGTGAGGCAAAGCGGCTCTCCGATGACAGCGACGCGAGCTTCGATCAGGACGAGTGCGAACTCGTCGCGCGCTGGGAAGCCGGACGCATCCGCGGACTTCCAACGACACTCAAGCTTCGCGGCAAGCTCGCGCACCGCTACTACCAGACAACTGACATCGACGACGCATATCACGCCGGACGCGACGACACGACCTGGCTCGCTGGAGCCGAGATCAAGCTCGGATTGACCGATCGGACGAGTCTTGTGTGCGCGTACGAAAGACGCTCACGGAGGTCCGAGTCTGATCTCGTCCCAACTATCGAAGAGACAAAGGATTACGACGCTGACAGATTCTCGGTGCAGTTCGTCGTGGAGGGGGTACGGTTCCTTGACTGAACGCCTAAATAATGCTATAATCAAGAGTTACAGTCACTCGTGGTTCACGCAGACCCGGATGACGGTTGTCGTGCTGCTCGCGGCGCTGCTGGCGCTGGGCGCCGGGTGCGCGCGAAAGGGTGATCCCGTGTCCGGCGGCGATAGCGACGCCCTCGGATACCGGCTTGTCGCGAATGTGACGACCGCCGGGTACGCAGAGGGTGTGGTGGTCGTGGGGGACATGGGATTTGTGGCCGCGGGTGAGATCGGGATGGTCATGTTTGACATGACCGATCCGGCGGCGCCGGTCTATGTTGAGACCGCGTCGAACGATTTCACGGCGCTCCAGTGCGCGTACGCGCCGGGGTCGATGTTCGCGTTCATGACCGACGGCCCGAACGGGGTCGTAGCGTACGACGTGAGCGACCCGGCGAACCCGGCGTGGAAGACGGTCCTCCAGAGCACGAGCGGGGAGGACGTCGCTGTTGCGGACACCGACCCGGGCCACATGATGCACATCTATGTGGCCGACAGGAACGGCGGGTTCCGCATCTGGGAGATCAACCTCGACTTTGGGCCTCCGTGGTTCCCTAACGAGGTCTACCACGGATACACCACGGGGTACGCGCGTGGGATCTTCCTGCACGACGACCTCGTGCTCGTCGCATCGGGACAGGGCGGTCTCACGATCTACGAGCTCGCGACTCCCGAGGATGCGACGAAGCTCGGGACGTTCGACACACCGGGCAACGCGCAGGCCGTGACTGCGCATGGCGACTACGCGTTCGTCGCCGACGGACTCGCGGGAGTACAGGTCTTCGACATCTCCGATCCGGAGAACGCGTTCATCGTCGCGTCGATAGTCACTGACGACTATGCCAGCGACATTGCGACCGACGGCGAGAAGGTATACGTGGCCGACCGGTACGGCGGTTTGAGGGTCATCGATGTCAGCGACCCGCTCGCCCCTGCCGCGTTCGGCTATCTGGACACCCCGTACGCCAACGGAGTCTGCCTGAGCGGCGACTACGTCTATCTGGCGGACAGGGATTGGGGACTTGTCATAGTGGAGGAGGAGTAGCGCGCGTGCGCAACGGCTCCTCTTCCTGAAAGCGATATCGCGCAGGGCATCTAACGGACCCGAGGAGAGGAGCGCCAACGTGACACGGTGGACTGCTGCGCTTGTGCTCGCCATCATCGTCGCCTTCGCGGCGAACGGCATGGCGAGAGAGTGGATACCCCTCAACGATTCCCCGGTGCCGGTCGAAGCGACCGCCCGAATCGTCTCATCCGACGCAGCAGGCACTGTCGTCGAGCTCGAGGTTCCGGGGTTTGAACTGGAGCCCGCGTCCCGCTTCCTCGGCGGGAGCGTCACGCTCGACATCCCGGGTGCGCGGCGGCTCAATCGTGCCGGCGCCCCCGACCTTCCTGTCTACACATGGCTTCTCGCTATCCCCGATTTCGGCGGCGTCGACATCGTGATCGACAGCGTTGAGGAACGCGTTCTCCACGGCTATGAGATCGAGCCTCTCGAGGCCTTCCGCATGGAGGGCGAGGACGCGAGCGAGACCACTCCGGACGTCTCCATATACGCGAAGGACGCTCTCTACCCGGCGGAGATCGCGACCATGAGCGACCCGATGATCATGCGTGATCTCAGGCTCGTTCAGCTCCGGGTCAATCCGGTCCGCTGGAACCCCGTGACGGGAGATCTCGTCGTGACCGAGCGGGTGCGCGTGCGGCTCGAGCACTCGCGCGGTGAAGAGATCAACCCGAAGAGCATCGTGAGAACGTCGCGGTCCGAGGCGTTCGAGCCGCTCTACCGGAGTCTGGTCGACAACTACGATTCACTCCCCGTTCTCGAGACGAAGCGGGGCAGCTATCTCGTCATCTCGATCGACAGCGTGGCCACGCAGCTCGACGAGTTCATCGCGTGGAAGAACCAGCGCGGCGTCGAGACCCATCTGACGCTTCTCTCCGATATCGGCGTCAGCGCATCGTCGACGGACGTGAAGGACTACATTGCGAACGCCTATTCGACCTGGGACAACCCGCCGGACTATGTCTGCCTCGTCGGCGACCGCGATGCGGGGATGCCCGCGTGGTTCCACGACGGCGACATCACCGACCATCCGTACACCGAGCTCGACGGTACTGACTACCTCCCGGATGTCATCATCGGCCGGATGTCGGTCGACACCGCGCAGGACGCGGTGATGGCCACACTCAAGGTCCTCTCGTACGAGCGGAACTGCGACGCAGCGAGCGATGACTGGTACGGCCGTGCGCTGATGGTGGCCGCCAACTGCTGTGGCAATCCGCAGCCGGTGACGCCCAGGACGACGAAGCTTCGCGTGGCGGAGATGCTCATGGAGCACGGCTACGCCGAGGTCGATACGCTCTTCTGGTACTACAGCAACCCGTCGCCCCCCGGGACGCAGGATGTCATCGATGCCATCGACGCCGGCGTCTCGTTCGTCAACTACCGCGGCTGGGGTGGGGCTCCCGGCTGGTACTACCCGGCGTTCTATGCCGACAACGTCCTCACGCTTTCGAACGGGAAGATGCTCCCGGTGATGACGAGCGTTGTCTGCGGAACGGGCAACTGGGACAGCTCGACCGACCCCTGCTTCGGCGAACAGTGGATCCGCGCCGGCACTCCCTTCGATCTCAAGGGCGGCCCTGCCATGTGCGGTCCTAGCGAATACTGGACGCACACGAAGTGGAACAACGCCATGGACGCGGGCATCTACCAGGGCATGTTGAACGACGGCCTCGAGCACTTCGGGCAGGCGCTCATCCGCGGCAAGCTCGAGACCTACATGAACTACCCCGAATACGTCGATCCGGGCTCGTCCGATCCGGATGGTCAGAATGTCGACTTCTACTTCAACGTCTATAACGTCATCGGTGACCCGGAGCTCTTCCTCAGAACGGGAATGCCGGGCGAGTTCGTCGTGACGCACGATGGGATAGTGCCTCACGGCCAGAGCATGCTCGTGGTGCATGTTGAGGACGGAGACGGAAGCCCGGTTCCTGGCGCTGATGTCTGCGTCTGGAAGGAAGGCGAGCTCCAGGAGGTCCGGACGCTCACGGGCGGATACAACATCGACATGCCGATCCCGACCGACACGACCGGCGCTGTCTACGTGACGGTCTCCGCGAAGAACATGAAGCCGTACTCCGGTGGCGTGACAGCTCAGCAGACCGACTTCGTAGGCTGGTCCTCTCACACCATCGACGATGATGCCTCTGGACTCTCGGACGGCAACGGTGATGGCGTGATCAACCCGGGCGAGACGATCGAACTGGGCGTCCTGCTTCGGAACTACGGAACGACGACGGCCAACGGCGTGACCTGCACGATCGCGGAGGGACCGCCACGGCTGGCGAGTCCTCACTGTCACGTTGCGTCCGGCCAGATCGTGTCGTACGGCAGTATGAGCGCGGGTGCTGCGTACGGCGGGTCCGGGCCGTTCGTGTTCACCGTCGGTGACGGATGCCCCGACGGCGAGGAGTTCGGCTTTGAGTTCACCGCGACTGACGCGACACGTGGAACCTACGTTAGTTACGCGCGCGTCGTGGTCGGCGCGCCGGTGCTCGAGTACTACGCCGCGACCTTCTCAGGCGACGGCATTCTCGACCCGGGTGAGACGGCAGCCCTCACGCTGACCGTCGCGAACATGAGCGACGTTGATGCGGCCTCGGTCGTCGCCGACCTCCTCGGAGGAGGGAACGGTCTGACGATCAGCGACTCATTCGGTACCTGGGGCACCGTTCCGGCGAACGGCACGTCGTCGAACTCCGGCGACACGTTCACCATCACGGCCGCTTCCGATGTCGCGGTCGGTCATGAGTTCCTGCTCGTGGCCGAGTTCCACGGCAGCGACGGACTGCTGCAGTCCGTGATCGTTCCGGTGACCGTGGGTGAGCCTTCGACCGACGACCCGGTCGGTCCGGACGGCCACGGCTACTACGCCTATGACAACACCGACACCGGCTACTCCGAGGCGCCGAGCTACTCCTGGATCGAGACCGACTCGAGCTACGGCGGGACCGGCGGCACGGATCTCGGGCTCGACGATGACGAGACCGTGAACATTGCGCTGCCGTTCACGGTGAGATACTACGGCGTCGACTTCACGACGCTTGGCATCTGTTCGAACGGGTGGGTGGCACTGGGCGGCGCGCCGATCACACATCACGAGTTCCGGAACTGGTTCATCCCGGCGCCGATGGGACCGGACGCGATGGTCGCGGGTCTCTGGGACGATCTCGATCCGGCGGCCGGCGGCAAGGTTCTCACGCGGAACATGGGCGACGGTCGTTTCGTTATCGAGTGGAGCCGGGTTCCGACCGCCTACGACAGCAACCTCGAGACCTTCGAGATTGTCCTCCACGACCCGGCGAGCTACCCGGCCGAGACAGGCGACAGCGAGATCATCTTCCAGTACCACACGGTCTACAACGGTGACTCGGCCGCGAACTACGCGACGGTCGGCATCGAGAATCTGCTCCAGACCGACGGTGTCCTCTACACGTACTCGGACATCTACGACGACGGGGCCGCGGCACTGGCCTCCGGCCGGGCCATCAAGTTTACGACCGACCCGCCGGACTCGTACAACTCGACCGGCGTCGAGGACGACGCGGTCGTGCCGCAGCGCGTCGTGCTTCTCGGCAACCAGCCGAATCCGTTCAACCCGGTCACGACGATCGCCTTCGGCATGCCCGTCGCGGGCGCCGTCGAGATCGCGGTCTACGATGTCGCGGGTCGTCAAGTGCGCACGCTGCTGTCCGACGAGAAGGGCCCCGGCTACCACAGCGTGGTCTGGGACGGCATGTCCGACGCGGGTGAGAAGGTCGCAAGCGGCGTCTACTTCGCGCGGCTCTCGGCTCTGGGAGAAGAGCATCAGGCGAAGATGGTCCTGCTCAAGTAGCGGGCCCGGCGACGAAGATAGACTGGCTGAATGCAGCCGGGCGGTGTCGCCCAGCGGTCGGGGGAGCGTCCCCGCCGCCAGAGACACGGAGGATTCATGACACTCAGACGAGGCACGCTCGCGGCCGTCCTGGCGGCGGCGCTCATCGCGGCGCTGGCGCTGCCGGCGTCCGCGCTCCACGAGCGTTATCATACGCACGATGAGGTCGGGGCCGAGCTCCTGGCGGTCGCCGCGGCGTACCCGGCGATCACGAGGCTCGACACGCTCGGCTACTCCACGACGGACGGCCGGGCGATCTGGGGGCTGAAGATCTCCGACAATCCGATGGTCGACGAGGACGAGCCGGTCGTGCTCTTCAACGCCGTCCACCACGCCGAGGAGGTCATGGGGTGCGAGGTCTCGATGTGGATGATCGACGAGCTCACGTCGAACTACGGCGTCGTCGATTCTGTGACGCAGTGGATCGATGACATCGAGATGTGGTTCATCCCCATGCTCAATCCGGACGGACACTGGGTGGTCGCAACCGGGATCGACACGACGTGGCGCAAGAACAAGCGCGACAACAACGAGAACGGCGTCTTCGACCTCGATGTCGACGGCGTCGACCCGAACTACAACTACGATTTCAGCTGGGACGACGGAGGGGCGGAGGACTGGGCATCACCGTTCTATCACGGACCGGCTCCGTTCTCCGAGAACGAGACGCAGATCATCCGTGACCTGTGTCTGGCGGAGAGGCCGATCTTCTCGGTCAACTATCACAGCCCGGCCGCTTCGATGGGCGATGTGGTCTACTACGCGTGGTACTGGCCGCAGATCGGGTTCTGTCCGGACTACGATGTCATCAGCGCGGTCGCGGGAGCGCTGGCGGCGAAGACGCTCAAGCTTGATGACACGCCGTACTATGCGATCTACGGATACTCGAACGCCGGCAAGTGCCGCAACTGGCAGTACGGCATCACCGGGACCATCGGGCTGACAGTGGAGATCATGAGCCAGATGTGTATCCCGCCCGGCGGCGATGTCGACATGTACTGCGAGCGCGTCTCGCGCGGGTCGTACTATGCTCTGGACCGCGTCTACGGGCCGGGCCTGACGGGACACGTCATCGACGGCGTGACCGGGGAGCCGCTCGTCGCCGAGGTCAAGGTCGTCGAGAACTCATCACCCGAGATCGAGCCGAGAATGACCGGCGTGCTCTACGGCCGGTACTGGCGGATGCTCGTCGAGGGCACCTACACGGTCGAGTTCTCGTGCGCTGGGTATGATACCGTCACGTTCACCGATGTCATCGTGCCGGCGTCGGGGCTGACACCTCTGAGCGCCATCCTCTGGCCGACCGGCACCGAGGTGCCCGACGACGTGGAGACGGGCGCGCGGATCATGAACGCTGTGCCGAATCCCTTTCGCGGGCAGACGACCGTGAGCTTTTCTGCGCCGCGGGGTACGTCAGCCGCGGTGGAGATCTACTCGGCAAGCGGGCGGCTCATCGACCGCATCGAGACCGCGCCTGATGCGAACGGAGACGGCGCCGTCGTGTGGCACGGGACCGACACCTCCGGCGTCGACGTCGGCTCGGGCGTCTACTTCGCCCGGCTCGTCACACCGGTGGGACATGACGAGGTGAAGGTCGTGTATCTGAAGTAACCGGACAGTGGATGGACCCGGCCGGGGCAGTACCGGGTGCGATGCAAGACAACGAAGGGCGAGGACGGCAGCACCGTTCTCGCCCTTTCTCGTGTTCTGATGTGTGCGGGTGCGGTGGCCGTCGGGTGGCGCGTCCTCAGTCGTCTAGAGCGGGACAGGCCGTTCGACGGGGGAGCCGTCGTCAGCGCCGCGGAGAAAGAGGAGTACGGCCTCGTTCACGCGCCTTCCGGTCGCGGTCTTGATGGCGCGCGCGTAGCTTCGCATCTGGGGCGTGTAGTGCTCGGTGAGGGCGTCGACTCCGCCTTCGCCGGGGATGTTCGTCTTGTAGTCCACGATGACGAGCCCGTCGTCGTCCTCGAACAGCAGATCGATTGTTCCCTCAAGGAGCCCGCCGTCGACCTCGGTCACGACCGGCACCTCTTTCCAGCACCGGGCTGCGCCGGCGGCGCGCCGCATCACTTCCGTATCGAGTCCCCGCGCAACGAGCTCTGCCGCCGTCTCGGCGGCGCGGTCGGGAAGCCCGGTCGCGGCTGCGAGGGATGCGGCGGTCCTCGCTGTCTCAAGACCCGATGCTCCGGCGAGCGGCAGCGACTCCTCACAGAACGGAACCGACTCGAAGATGTCGTGAACGAGTGTGCCGAACGTCATGCCCCCGAATGCCAGATCGGGCCGCGCAGGGTCCTCCCGCAGGGGACCAGAGAGCGTCCTGTCGTAGTCACCCGCCGAGGGCGTGGAGATCGTGATAGGTCTGTGAGCGTCTTCGAGCAGACCGGTCAGGTTCTTCCGCCAGGTCTCCCGTGCATCCGCGGCGTCGCCGGATGTGCCCGCCGCATCAAGGATGTCCGCCGCGCGGAGCCGTCCGGCCGCTCGATTCCCGTGTCCCGGGTCCAACTCACCGGCGTCGAGCCGGGCGACATCGGACGGTACGGGGCGCTTCTTGCCCGTCTCGTCGCCGCCGGACGATTCGAGATCCAGAAGCGGTTGGAGTCGGGGGAGGAGACCGCGGCTCGGGGCCGGGCCGCCGTCGTCGGTCCACGGGATGACCACGAGATCCCTCGCGCGAGTCGCGGCGACATAGAGCAGACGTACCACCTCCGCATTCCTGTGCAGGTCCTCCGTCTTCCTTGCGTCTTCGTAGGTGTCTGTCCCGAACGCGTTCTCCTTCGAGCCGAACCCGAAGTCCATACGTTCCTTGATGCGGTCGACGATAATCTCTTCCTTGCGGCTCGAGTAGCTCGAGAGGTCCGCGAGGATCGTGATCGGGAACTCGAGCCCCTTGGCCTTGTGGACCGTCATCAGCCGGACGAAGTCGTCTCCCTCCTCGGAGAGCGGAGACTCGGACTCCTCGGGGGCGAGCTGGATGGTCTCCCGAAGCCACCTGACGAACCCGCCGAACGAGACGTGCTCCGTACGCTCCAGCGCGTCGGCGAGTTCGGTGACCTTCATGAGATTCGCATGCCGCTGTTCGCCCGAGGGTTTGAGGAGGAAGAGCTCGGGCGCCTTCGTCCTCTCGAAGAGGCGCTCTATCAGGGCTGCGACGCGGTCCGACTCGCGATCAACATGGAGCTCGCGAAGGATATCCAGCGCTCCCCGGACGACGGGTACGCCGCCGGTGTCGTCGAGGTAAGAGAGCGACCCCGCCTTGAGCCTGTGGACGACGATGTCGTCGTCCGAGACGCCGAAGAACGGTGATCTCAGCGCGCCGACGACGGCGGCGGCGTTGTGCGGATTCTCAATGGCCGAGAGCACCGTGATGAGCTCGAGGACCTCGCTCCTGATGTAGAACTGCTTCCCACCCGCGATCCGGTAGTCGATCTCGTAGCGGGCGAGCGCGTCCTCATAGGCGTCGAGCGATGTCATGGTCCGGAACAGGATGGCGACATCCTTGAGTTCAGGACGGCGCCACTGCTTGAGTGTTCGGTCATAGACGCGGTAGTCGTCGGACTCGCGGATCGCCTTGAGGAACCCTGCCACGGCCCGTGCCTCCGCCGCCCGCGTCTGCCCGACCTTCGACTTCTCCGGGAGCACGCCGGTCAGGTCCAGAAGGACCGTTCCGGCCCCGTGCTCGTCGCGGGGGCGGAACGCCGTCAGCGCTGCGTAGTCCGGCTGGTACCGTCGCTCCCCCTCGGCCGGAGGTTGCATGAGCGGCTCGAAGACGGCGTTGATGCCTTCGATGATGGCAGGTCGCGTTCTGAAGTTCTCAACGAGCTCGAGCACGCCGCCGGCCGAACGGATCAGCTCACGGGCCCTTTCGTAGGTTTCGATGTCGGCGCGGCGGAACCTGTAGATCGACTGCTTCGGGTCACCGACGACGAAGAGCTTCCCCGGCTCCAGAACGACCGTGTCCCACGTCTTCGCGTTGTCGTCCTCTTGCTCGGCGAGGAAGAACGCGATCTCACACTGCAGCGGGTCGGTGTCCTGGAACTCGTCGAGGAGGATGCGGTCGAACGCGCGCTTGA
>CAZNHF010000076.1:0-12020 GCA_964572375.1 uncultured bacterium
AGTACCACCCGCCAACCGTCAGCTCGACATCCGGAAGCGGCAGCCCGCCGTCGTCCAGGATCGTCACGGTCACGTCGGTCGGCGTGCTGATCGGGATCGAGGCAGGAACGATAGTGTAGCTGACCGGGACGATGGCCAGGATGTCGGCTGTGTAGGTCTCGGTGTTGAAGCCGGTCACGGTCAGCGTCATTGTCTCGCCGACCGGGATCATGCTCAGAACGTCCATTGTCACATTGCCTGTGGCATCCGTCATGCCCGAGGCGTAGATCGTGCCGTCGTGGTACAGACAGCAGAGCGCATCCTCGACCGGCGTCGCGCCGTCCATCACGCCGACGTCCCAGGTGAGCATGTTCGGGTAGATGACCGACAGATGCGTGACATTGATAGGTGCCGGCGTGTCGGTCCGCACGCGGAGCGACGGGTCGCCGAAGATGTGCCACGTCAGGAACACCTCGTCACCGTCAGTGCCGTACTCGTCGATGCCGTGACCGCAACCGTTGTAACAGATGCCGCCGTACGTCCGCTTGGCGCCCGCCACGAGCAAGTCGTTTATCTCGTCCTGAGCGTCCATCGGCGGGTTCCACGACTGGTTCGTCGAGGAGGCGTAGAAGCCGATGGCGCCGGTGGGCTCACCGTTACTCCCGTTGGTCGCGCGGAGCCAGGCCTCGCCGAAGCACGTATAGCCGTCGAACTGGCCGTTGACGCAAGCCACGCTCATCGCGAAGGGGAGCATGTTGTCGTTAGTGAGCGCGTTGACGTGCGTGTTGGAGAACCCGGTCGAGCTCCAGCTCGTCGTCGAGCCGTGCCCGCAGTAGTTGATGATGCTCCGGCCGTCGTTGAGGGCCGTCGTCACCATCGCCGCGGTGCCGGTCGGGTCGTAGATCCCGTCGACCTCGGTGTACGTGAAAGCGAGCAAATCATCGCCGATGTAGCCGATGTGCACGTTGTCGTACTCGCCGTCGTCGCCGGGACCCTGGTTCGACGCCACACCCATGCCCTTGTGGTACCACTCGCCATCCGCCTGCGGGCGCTTCTCGTACTCGACCGAGCGGAGGACCTGTGTCTCGACGTGTGCGACCGTCTCCGCGGAGAAGCGGCCGACGAACAGATCGCCGTAGTTGTCGGGCGTGATGAGCGAGTACGTCGGGTCGGACGAACCGCCCCACGCGGTGGGCGTCGGGATCTGCGCGGCATCGCCGACGAGCAGGACGTAGGTCAGACCGTTGGTTGTGTAGTAGTTGGAGATGTAAGTCGCGATGTTGGCCGACGTGCTGCCGGCGTCCGTCACCGTGACCATCTCGCACGGCACACCCATCTGGTTCTTCCACTCGACGAACGGCTGCATGGCCGCCAGCCATGCGGGGTCGTCGTAGCAGATGACCAGCATGTTGCCGAGGTCGTCGACCGACGGGTAGCGCGACTGCGGCGCGTCGGCGAAGTTGAGGAAGTGCCGCTCATAGATCTTGCGGAATTCTGAATTCATGCTGGCGGGACGGTGCGTCAGCGGGCTCGCTGCCGCACCGGACTCCGTCACCTCGACCGTCACGCGGTCGTACACGCGAAGCGTCTGCGTCGCGGCGTTGTACTGGATCGGGTTGACGACCACGACCATACCGCGGAAGTCGCGCATGATGTACGGGGCGCGCGCGGTCGCCAGCTCGGCCGGATACCATGCGTCGGTCCCGTAGAAATCGCCGAACTCGTACGACACGGTGGCCGGATTGATGTTCCGGTAGAGGTTGCCCTTCGACGGGGTGACCGGGACGTTCTCGAAGTCGGTGAAGTGCGAAGAGATAACGCGGACGGCCATGTCGGCATCGTCGGGAATGATGATGCTTCGGCAGACGTTCGGGAGTTCCGGCAGCCCGGCCTCCAGAAGCGTGCTCTCATCGCCCAGGCCGATGGCGTAGTACGTCTCGCCATCGATCTCAACAGCGTCCTTCGTGACGCTCGAGAGCTCATACTCCAGAACGGTCCTGCCGATCGATGACTCGACGACTCGAGCCACAACCGGCTGGGTCCCGCTGCCGACGGCGAGCGTCTCGGCGCCCAGCAGCACCGTCGGGAGCAGCAGAACGAGACACAGCGCGATCAACGCGTTGCGCACGGTTCACCTCCACGGTTGAGTGACACAACCACCCGTTGGTCGGCGTGGATGCCGGCGACGAGAGTGCCCACGGTTATCCCTAAGTTCCCTCCGAGCAATATTATAACACACGACGAGCACTTTGTCATTAGAGCAAGTGTGGTCCTCTCATCCCCGGCCGGGACCCGCTCCCACCCGGCACCGGGCGACAAGAAGAAGCCGGACGGTCACCCGCCCGGCTCCTGTGTATCCACGTCTCTCGACCCACCGTAGCAGCTACGCAGCCTTCGGGGGCCTTATCATCATCGCGATTACCGCTGCGACGAGACAGGAGACGCCCGCGATGGTGAAGGCCAGCGGGAAGTTGTTCAGATCGCCGAGCTTGCCGCCCATGATCGGACCCAGAATACCGCCAACGCCGTATGCCAGGAAGACCCAGCCGTAGTTCTGCCCGATGTGCCGGGCGCCGAATGTATCGGCCGTGGTCGTCGGGAAGAGAGCGAAGTTACCGCCGAAGTTGAAGCCGATCAGAGTGGCGCCCAGATAGAGCAGCGCCTTCGTGCCGGCCATGAACGGGAAGAGAATGACCAGGATGCCCTGCGTGGCGGTCATGATCACCACCGACGTCTTGCGTCCCAGCTTGTCACTCATCGCGCCCCAGACAATGCGTCCGATTCCGTTCGCCAGCGAGAAGAAGACGGCCATGGCCGTGCCGGCGACCGCCGAGGCAGTGACCGGGTCCATCCCGTTTTCCGTGAGAGCCTGGCCGGGGAACAGCTTCATCAGGCCGATCGACATCAGCCCCGCGCCCGCGCTGAACAGGAAGGTCAGGAAGATCATGTAGAACTGCGGGGTCTTGAGCATCGCGCCGGAATCGAAGTCCACGCTACCGGCAGTCGGCTTGCCGCCCGTCGTAGCCGCCGGAGGCGTGTAGCCGGCGGGGAGCCAGCCCTTCGGCGGGAACGTCATGACGAGCGCGCCGAGGATGGTGGCCACCGCGAATACGATTCCGTAGATGATGAAGGTCGTCGAGAGACCCATGTTCTCGATCATGTGTCCCCAGGCGCCGGCCATCTTCACCCAGATCGTCGCGCCGAAACCAAAGCCCGCGACCGCGAGACCGGTGATGAGTCCCTTCTTGTCGGGGAACCATCGCATGCCGACCGCGATCGGCACGACGTAGGCCAGACCGATACCCGAACCGCCGATGATGCCCACGAAGATGAAGATGGGCCAGAAGGACGTGCCCCCGAAGAGCCCGGCGAGCAGATAGCCCGTGCCGAGCACGATGCCGCCGGCCATCGCGAGCTTGCGCGGGCCGACCTTCGGCATCATGCGGCCGGCGATCACCATGACGATGGCGAAGAGCGCGAGGCCCGCCGAGAAGACCATCTGTGTTTCCGTCTTCGTCCAGCCGGCCTCAACGAGCGGCTTGGTGAAGACACTCCAGGCATAGATCGCGCCCAGACAAAGCTGGATGAGGATAGCGCCCACCACCACCAACCCGCGGTTCATCGTCTTCTCTTGTGCCATGCGATCTCCTTGCGTGAGGCGTCGTGGTGCCAACTGCGGCGTTCGCGCGCCTCTCTGGTCAAGGCGGGGATGGACCGCGCCGCGCGGCCGTCCGTACGCCTCCCTGACTGAAACGGGGGCAACCCCCGAAGGAGTTGCCCCCGCACGTTGAAATACTACTGCGCCTTCCCGATCTCCTCAACAGCCTCGGGGTTGGCCAGCGTGGAGATGTCACCAACCTCCTCACCGATGGCCTTGGCGCGGATCACACGACGCATGATCTTACCGGAGCGCGTCTTCGGGACGTCATTGACGAACCCGATGTAGTCGGGACGCGCAATCTTGCCGATCTCGACGCCGACGTGCTCGCGAAGCTCGGCCCTGAGCTCCTCGCTCGGCTCGATGCCCTTGCGAAGCACGACGAACGCGGCGAGCGACTCACCCTTGAGCTCGTGAGGCTTACCGATGACGGCGGCCTCAGCGACCTTCGGGTGGCTGACGAGCGCCGACTCGACCTCGGAGTTTCCGATCCGGTGACCGGCGACGTTCAGAACGTCATCGGCGCGACCCTGGATCCAGAAGAACCCGTCCTCGTCCATGCGAGTGACATCGCCGGCGAGGTAGGTCTTGTCGTAGCGGCTCCAGTAGACATCCTTGTACCGCTCGGCGTCCTTGTACAGACCACGGAGCATACCCGGCCACGGCTTCTCGATAACGAGGTTGCCGCCCGCATTCGTGATGGGCTTGCCTGCCTCGTCGTAAACCTTCGCCGAGATTCCAGGGAACGGCCGCGTGGCCGAACCCGGCTTGAGCGGCGTGATGGGCAGCGGCGTGATCATGAAGTGACCGGTCTCGGTCTGCCACCACGTGTCCATGATCGGGCAACGCGAATTGCCGATGTAGGTGTGGTACCACATCCACGCCTCAGGGTTGATCGGCTCGCCGACCGAACCCAGGATCCTCAGAGACTTCATCGCGTGCTTCTGAGGATGCTCCTCGCCGAGCCGCATGTGAGCTCTGACGGCGGTCGGTGACGTGTAGAGAACCGTCACGCCGTGCCGCTCGACCATCTCCCACCACCTGTCGGCCTCGGGGTACGCCGGAGCGCCCTCGTAGATGACCGACTTGGCGCCGAGGATCATCGGAGCGTAGACGATGTAGCTGTGACCGGTGACCCAGCCGATGTCGGCCGCGCACCACCACACATCCTTCTCCTGGAGGTCGAAGACCCACTTGAGGGTCGTCGCCGTGCCGAGCGCGTAGCCGGCGTGGGCGTGCTGGATGCCCTTCGGCCGACCGGTCGTACCGGACGTGTAGAGGATGTAGAGGAGATCGTTCGCGTCCATGCGCTCAGTCTCACACTCGTCGGACTGGGCAGCCGCGATCTCGTGCCACCAGTGGTCGCGACCTTCGGTCCACGACACGGGGTCGCCGTCGCGCTTGTAGACGATGACGTGCTCGACCGTCTTTGCGGTCTTCATCGCCGCGTCGATCTGATCCTTGAGCGCGACCTTCTTGCCGCGACGCCAGAAGTGGTCACACGTGATGGCGACCTTGGCCTCGCAGTCGTTCATTCTCTCGGCGAACGCGTTCGGGCTGAAGCCGGAGAACACGACCGAGTGGATGGCGCCGATCTTGGCGCACGCGAGCATGGCGATGGGCAGCTCGACAAGCATCGGCATGTAGATGCCGACGCGATCGCCCTTCTTGACGCCGAGGCTCTTCAGCGCGTTGGCGATCCTGTTGACCTCGTGGTACATCTCCGCGTAGGTCCACTCCTTGGTCTCGCCGGTCTCGCCCTCGAACACGAAGCAGACATCGTTCTTCTTGTCGGTCTTCATGTGACGGTCGAGCGCGTCGTGCACGATGTTGTACTCGCCACCTGTGAACCACTTGGCCCACGGCGCGTCCCACTCGAGAACCTTGTCGTACGGCTTGTAGAACTCGAGAAGCTCGTCGGCCATTTCCTTCCAGAACCACTCGATGTCCTGACACTTCTCGAGGAGCTCATCGAGGGTGTTGAGGCCGTGCTTCTTCATCCAGGCCATCACGTTGGAGTTGGCGGCGAGCTCAGCGTTTGGCTCGAACACGCGCTTCTCCGACAACAGTACCTGAATGTCCTTCTTTGCTTCCGCCATGTCCTTCTCCTTTTACTGCAGGTGGACTACCTCTTGAACGTCTTCGCGACTAGAACTTGTACATGAACGAGAGCTGCATTCTGTTGTTCTCGTACGTCTCTCCGCCGACGTACTCCGTCTCGAACATCGCGTACTCGGCGCCGATCGTCGCGGACGGCGCGACCGACCAGATCACGTTGCCGTAGTACGTGGTGTTCTTCTCCAGGTTGTTCGCGATGTCGCCTTCGGGAATCTCCGGATCATCCGAGCCGGCGCCGACGTTGATGGCGACCGCGTCGCTCGCCTTAACCGAGATCTGGGCCCACCAGCCGCTCGTCTCGATCTCGACCGGCTCGTAGTTCCTGGCCTCCTCGACCGGGATCTCGGCGATGCCCTGACCGATGCCACCAAGGTACTGAGCCAGGTTCTTACCCGTGAAGTACTGACCCTTGAGCGTCAGCATGTCGCCGATCGGGATGACGGCGTCGACCGCGATGCCGGTCTGCTCGAGCTCATAGACCGTTGTGGCGCCCAGGCTGTCGGCGTGCGTCGACTCTTCCCGACCCCAGAGGCCGCCAACACCGACGATCATCGGCCTGTCACCCATGAGCTTCGTGCTCACCGCGAGGCGACCCTGGAACGACGGCATGCCGATGGCCTCTCCGTCGTTCCCGCGCCCCATGCTCCGGTTCGCGCTCACGGCTGCGGTGATGCCGGTGCCGTCACTGATGTCCATTGCCTTTGTGAGGCGGATCTGCGGTCTGCGATAGCCGATGTCGCCCGACTTCCACAAGACGATGTAGTTGATCGTCGTCGGAACAATGGGCGAGACAATATCGGACGTCTGGCCCGCCAGAACGTCGACGGCTGCGAACTTCATCTCGAGGTAGGCGTGCCTGAGCATCGGATTGGCCTTGTTCTCGCCTCCTCCACCGTAGAAGTCGAACTCGATCCGACCGGAGACGTCGACGTCGTCGCTGCCGGGACCGTCGAACACGACGCCGAGCCGCGTCTGGTTCGCGGTCATGTTGAACTCGCTGTGCTCCTCACCCTCGGCATACGGCAGCACGAGGTACGCGAAATCACCGTTGTTGGTCAGCGCCGAGTCGAGCGACGCATCGAGCTTGATGTAGCCGTAGAACGTGGGGCCGGCGTGCGCGGTCACGCACGCGAGCAGCAGGACGAGCAGCATCGCGAGCGCAAGATGGCGTGTTGGCATGCATCCTTCTCCAGTCTCAGGGAGCTATTTTCAACTAGGCCGCCCGAAGACGGCCCTTAGACGAATAAACACATCGATTATACATGCTCGGAGCGTGCGGGCAACAGCCATTTTGGGTACTTATGGGGTAAGAACAGGAATCCAATAGAGACGACGGAAAGACGCACAAGAGCTGGAGCCACCCCGGGGCGAATGGTACAATCCGTCAACATGATTGCTATCTTCGATGTGATCATAGCCTTTCGGGACCTCGTCCACGGCAACCTCATTTTTGGGGTCGGCGCGCTTCTGCTGGCCGGCTTTGTCGGCGGCAAGATAGCGACCCGCCTCAAGCTGCCAACCATCTCAGGCTACATCGTCGCCGGACTCTTGCTCGGCCCATCGGTTCTCAACGTCGTCCCGGACCACATCGTTGAGTCGCTCGCACCGGTCCCGCACATCGCGCTCGGACTGATCGCCATCACCATCGGCTCGGAGTTCAGAATCGCCAAGCTCCGGCAGACCGGTCGCAACATCCTCATCATCACGACGTTCCAGCTTCTCATCACGTTCACGGCGGTGACGGTTGGGCTCAAGCTCTTCGGCGCACCGCTCCCGATGGCGCTCCTCCTCGGGGCCATCGCTTCCGCAACGGCGCCCGCGGCAACCGTGGCCATCGCAAGCGAACTCCGTGCTCGCGGTCCGCTCGTCTCGACGCTCTTCGGAGTGGTCGCGCTCGACGATGCATTCGCGATCACGCTCTTCGGATTCGTGATGGCGTTCGCGGCAGCCATGGTTGGCGGAGCGCACGCACTCGGTCCGGTCACTATGATTCTCCATCCGCTCCGCGAGATCATCATCTCGATCCTGATCGGCCTGGCTGCCGGGTACATCGTCCACCGGCTCGTCGTGGACCGAAGACGGAGCAATGAGATCATCGTCATCGTGCTCGGTTTTGTACTGCTGACGAGCGGCATCACGATTTCGATCCACGTCTCACCGCTCATCGCGAACATGGTGATGGGATTTCTGATCGTCAACATGTCTCCGAAGAATTCGCGGGTGATGCGCATACTCGAGCCGCTCTCGCCTCCTATCTACGCGGCCTTCTTCGCGCTCGCGGGAACGGAACTTGACATCAGAACGCTCGCGACCACTGGAGCGCTCGGCGTCGTCTATCTCATCGCCCGGGCGGTCGGCAAGTACGCTGGGGCCTACGTTGGCGCCGCTGCGGCGCACGAATCGCCAGTGACCCGGCGCTACCTGGGGCTCGCACTTCTGCCGCAGGCCGGCGTCGCCATCGGGCTCATCCTGGTGCTCCAGGACACCCAGCAGTTCACGGCGCTCCCCTACATGGGGCAGATGGTTAACATCGTCCTCGCCTCAATCCTCGTCAATGAGGTCCTCGGCCCGCCGCTGACCAAATACGCGCTCGAAGCGTCGGGCTCCGCGAGGCGCAGACACACGGACGCTGCACAGCAGCGCCCCGGCAGAACATCGCGCGACACGGATGACGGAGGCACATCATGAAGCTCCTGGACACGCTGGTCATCGAGAGCATCGAACCGAATCTGACATCGAGGTCCAAGAACGAGCTTTTCGAGCAGATGGCACGGCTTCTCAAGCAGAACCCCGCCATGGCGGGGATCGACGAGTCGACGGTGCTCAAGGCTCTCAACGAGAGAGAGCGAACAGCGACGACAGGGGTCGGCAGAGAGGTCGGCATCCCGCACGGCAAGATCATGGGTCTCTCGCAGATCGTCGGCGCCATCGGTGTAGCGAGGCGCGGCATCGAGTACGACTCCGTCGACGGGCTCCCTGTCCGGTTCGTTGTTGCGATGGTCGCACCGCCGGACCAGTCACAGGACTACCTCAGAACGCTCGCGAAGGTCGCGCGTCTGCTGAGCGACCCGAGCTTCACCGAGACGCTCACAACCGCGTCGTCTCGGGACGACATCTACTCGCGCATCGAGCAGATGGAGGGCGCCGCGGCGCCGATCTCCTCGACCGGCGAGAAGCAGCTCCTCATCTTCGAACTCGTCGACAGTGACTACTTCGACCCGGTCGTCGAGTACTTCACAGAAGTCGGCGGGACGAGAGCCACGGTGCTCGACGCACGCAACGTCGAAGGCTTCCTCACGAAGGTCCCCCTCTTCCAGGACTTCTCCCGCGTGTTCTCCGAAGGCCAGGAGTTCGGCCACGTCTTCCTGATGGTCATCGACAAGGGCGCAGTCGACCGCTTCATCGAGGGGCTCGAGGATATCGTCGGCGACCTCGAGGAGGAAGGCCGCGGGATCGCCATCGCCCTTGACATCGCGTACTGCCGCGGCATGCCGGGCATGCTGGAGTTCTAGCAGCAGCCTGTCTGAGCACGGGAACGGCGACCGGCACTGGTTTCTTGACACCTCTCGCATTCCTCTGCTATAATACACTCGGTGTGGTATGCTGACCCTGCAGCCAGTCGGTCGCTGCGGGATTGCCGTCGTGCGCCCGTGTATGCTGCGTTGCGCCGAACCACATACCCCAGGCGAATTCGGAGAGAGATACTCATTCTGGCGCGGGCCCCGCTGCGAGGCGGACCCGCATCGTACAAGGAGGCCGGGCGTGCCGAGACGCTTGACGATGCTCATCCTGTGCGCCGCCGTTCTGCTGTTCGCGGTCGGCGCTGCGCAGGCGAAGACGATCCACCTCGTCACTCACCAGTTCGACCCACGGCTTGGCGAACCCGAGGTCGCCTCGTGGCTGCGGGACGCCGACCCAGCGACCGGCGAGCACGGCTACTATCTCGTGCAACTTTCCGGTCCCCCGACCGACGCCCGCAAGGTCACGATCGAGGCGACCGGGGCCACGCTCATCGCCTACATGCCGGACGACGCGTACATCGTCCGCGCGACGACGGCAGCCCGTGACGCGATGATCGATTCAGATGCCGTCAACTGGGCGGGGCTTTACCACCCCGCCTACAAGCTCTCGCCGACCATCGGCACGCACGAGTTCGTAAGCCCCGGCCGCGCAGGCGATTCGTTCCTGACACTGATGGTGCGCGTCTTTGATGACATGGGCGGCACGGCCGACGCCATCGAGGCGCTCGGTGCGAACGTCCTCGAGTCGACCGACGACGGGATGCAGAAGCTGCTCGTCGTCCACGCCTCACCGCAGTTGGTGAACTCGATCGCGCAGCTCCGCGAGGTCTGGTGGATCAGCGAGCGTCCCGAGTTCACACTGATGAACGATCGCGGTGTCTGGTGCGTGCAGTCGAACGTCACGAACCAGATGAGCGTGTGGGACCAGGGCATCCACGGCGAGAACCAGATCGTCGGCGTGATGGACTCCGGCCTCGACTATAACTCCTGCTGGTTCCGTGATGGCGGCGCAGCGCCGGGACCCTCGCATCGCAAGGTCATCGACTACACGCTCTACGGAGGCGAGACCTACGACGGCTGTGACGACGGCCACGGCACCCACGTCTGCGGCACGATCGCAGGCGACCAGTCCTATGTGAACCCGGGCAACTACAGCTACAACGGCGTCGCCTACATGGCGAAGCTCATGATGCAGGACGTCGGCGCCGACGATTCGTGGTCGTGCACGACGGGCCAGGTGAACATCCCCGCCTCGCTCACGGCGGCGTACCAGGCGGCGTACAACGGCGGCGCCCGAATCCACTCGAATTCGTGGGGCGGTTCCGAGAACAGCTACGACACATACGCGGCGAACGTCGACGGGTTCATGTGGACCAACAAGGACTTCCTCGTCGTCTTCGCCGCCGGCAACGCGGGCCCGGACGCAAGCACGGTCAGCTTCCCCGGCACGGCCAAGAACTGCATTACGGTCGGCGCCTCGCGCAGACCGCCGAACCAGAACACGATGGCCGGGTACTCGAGCCGCGGACCGGCTCACGACGGTCGCTACAAGCCGACGGTCACGGCGTGCGGTGGCGAGGCAAGCGACACGTACGTGAACTCCGCGAACAACGATCCCGGCAATCCTCCGGCGCAGACCTGCTCGATCGTGGGGTCCCCGTTCCAGGGCACCTCGATGGCGACGCCGGCCGTGTCCGGCTGCGCCGCGCTCACGCGCCAGTACTTCACCGAGGGATGGTACCCGAGCGGCGATGCGGAGCCCGGTGATGCCGTGACCCCGAGCGCGGCGCTCATCAAGGCGGTCGTCACGAACAGCGCAACCGACATGGCGACACTGGACATCCCGAACTACAACGAAGGCTGGGGTCGCGTGCTGCTCGATGACGCCCTCTATTTCGACGGCGATGCGCGCGAGCTCATCGTCTACGACGAGGCGACCGGTGTGAGCCAGGGCGGCTCGACGCAATTCGAGTTCGAGGTCGACTCGACGACCGTTCCGCTCGAGGTCACCCTCGTCTGGACCGACTACCCGGCGTCGTCCGGCGCCTCGGTCGCCATCCAGAACGATCTGAACCTCGAGGTGCTCTGCTCGCAGGGCTCTACGTACAAGGGCAACGTGTTCAGCGGCGGACAGTCGGTGACGGGTGGAACAGCCGATTCGAGGAACGTCGAAGAGGTCGTCCTCCTCAGGACCCCGGCGGCCGGCAACTACACGGTCACAATATCCGGCCCGACCGTGCCGCACGGCCCGCAGCCGTTCGCACTCGTCGTCACGGGTTCGTTCGCGAACTGGCCTGAGGACACCGGCGTCGGCGACGACGCGGTGCCTGCAGGCAAGGCGTTCTCGATCAGCGGCATCGCGCCCAACCCGTTCAATCCGTCGACGACCATCACCTACGTGCTCAACCCGGTCGAGACCGGCAAGGCGCACGCAACGCTCACGATTTACTCGGTCGACGGCAGGCTCGTGCGGACGCTCGTCGACCGCGTTCAGGACCCGGGCCGTCACGCGGTGACATGGGACGGCCGCAGCATGGACGGGTCGGTCGCCGCAAGCGGCGTCTACTTCATGGAGCTGGAGTACGGCGGCGAATCCGCCACGCGGAAGATGACGCTTCTGAAGTAGGGCTGTCGCAGCGTACGCAGCGACAGCTTGGCAGTTGCTTCGCAACTGCAGGCTCGGAGGCGCAACGGCCGGTGGACAGACAAAACGTTCCTGCTATAATGGGCCCCCGTCGCCTGAC
>CAZNHF010000077.1:0-12014 GCA_964572375.1 uncultured bacterium
GCACGTGAAGAGGCTATTTCTTCGAGTACGGCACTCCCCCGCGCGCCCAGTCGGTGCGCGGAACGTCGCGGATGATGACGGTCACGGCGTCCGGCGGAGCGCCGGATGTCCGCACGACCGCGTCGGTCACCTCCCGGATGATGTTCTCCTTCATCTCGTCGTTTCTGCCCGTGAGCATCGAGATCTCTACGAGGGGCATCACGCATCTCCTTCCGCACATGGTCGGTTGCCGGATCCGGTGTCGGTTCTATTCTCGCTCCTCTGAACGGCGTGTCTTGCGCATGAGCTCGAGTCCCTCCGTCATGCGCAGCTTGCTCTCGCTTGTCAGTGTCGTCAGCGGGGCCCGAAGCTCGTCGCTGTCGATCAGACCGAGTTGCATGAGTGCGAATTTCACGGGTCCGGGGTTGGTCTCGACGAAGAGCGACTTCGAGATGCGCCGGACGACGTGGTGAAGTTCGGCGGCGCGAGAGGGATCGCCGGGCCAGGCCGACGTCAGCGCGGCGACGGTTCCGGGAACGACATTCGCGACGACGGAGACGACGCCCTGCGCGCCGACCGACATCATCGGCAGCGTCTGAGGGTCATCTCCCGAAAGCACGGTGATGTCGCAGAGCTCGACGATCTCGCTGACCTGATCCACGGACCCGGCGGCCTCTTTCACGGCGACGATGTTCGGGATCTTCGAGAGTCGCGCGACCGTCGCCGGGAGCATGTTGGTCCCGGTCCTCCCAGGCACGTTGTAGAGCATGATGGGGATGTCGACCGTGTCGGCGACGGTCTTGTAGTGGAGATACTGCCCTTCAGGCGTCGGCTTGTTGTAGTAGGGCGTGATGATGAGGGCGCCGTGCGCGCCGGCCGCTCTCGCTTCGGCGGTGAGGCGGATCGTCTCGGTCGTGGAGTTCGAACCGGTGCCGGGAATGACCGGCATCACGTCTCCGACCTCCTCGAGACAGACGTCGATCAACAATCTTCGCTCGTCAGGAGTGAGCGTGGCCGCCTCTCCGGTGCAGCCCGCGGGCACGACACCGTTCGTCCCCGCGGTCTTGTGCATGCGCAGAAGACGCCTGAGTGAACCCTCGTCGAGTTTCCCGTTCTTCATAGGTGTGACGATGGCGACGATCGAGCCACGGAACATGGTCTTCCCCTCCGACTATTCCTCGCTCAGGTCCAGCTCGGCCCAGTACACGATGCGTGCGTCGCCCGACAGCGATACATCGCAATACCCGCTGTCGCTCATATAGAAACCGACCTGAAGCGGCTCTCCGCCTCTGGTCATGACAGTAAGCGGCGGTTTCACACGGCCGAGGGTGGCCAGCGTGATGGCAGCGGCCACGGCGCCCGTGCCGCATGCGAGCGTCTCGTCCTCGACTCCGCGTTCGTAGGTGCGCAGCCGGACGTGGTGCTCGTCATCCACCGTCACGAAGTCGACGTTCGTGCCCTCCGGGCCGAAGCTGGCGTGACTTCGCATCTCGCGGCCGATCTCGACGACCGGGTAGTCATCGATGCCGTCTACCTCGATGACCGCGTGCGGCACGCCCGTGCTGATCCGGTGGACCTCGTAGGTTTCTCCGCCCATGTGCAGCGCCGTCCCGAGACGCATCGCGCGCGGCTCGGTCATCATGAGCCGGACGTGGTTCTCGCCGAGTATCTCCGCCTTGTGCGTCCCCGAGCGGCTCTGGAAGCGCATCGTTTCGCCGGCGATACCGCGGTCGTGCGCGAACCGGGCGACGCATCGGCCGCCGTTCCCGCACATGTCGGCCTCGCTGCCGTCCGCGTTCAAGTATCGCATCCTGAAGTCGTGCGTCGCGCTCGCGACGACGAGGATGAGTCCGTCGGCGCCGACCGAGAGACGGCGTCTGCACAGCTGCTTCGCGAGCTCGCCGGCGTCTTCGGCAACGACTCCTTCGCGGTCGTCGACGACGATGAAGTCGTTGCCGGCGCCGCTCATCTTCGCGAATTCAAGCTTCACTCTTGCTCCCCTTCTTCTTCGAGCAGCGGCTCTCCGCTGCCTGACGTTTCGTTGCTCGCCGGTGGTTCGAGCGTCAGATCAATGCCGCGCGTCGTATCCCCGGCCGCCGTGAACACAGCGGCGTTCGCCTCCATCACTCCCGCCTCCTCGGCCGGCGAGTATGCTCCGTCCCCGTCCGCATCGAGGAACGCGATGATGGAGTACGGGGAGCGTTCAGGACTGAGGAACCCGACCGCGTAGGCGCCGTCCGGGCCGCTTGTCGCCGTCCGGCCGCATCGCCTGAAGACGCCGAGCGAGTCAGGTGCCGGTGACGCGGAGCAGGCCCAGACGGTGGCTTTGGCTACGGGAACACCGTCGGCGCTGACCGTCCCCGTCACACCGCAATCGTCCAGCGCGACCCCCGTGGAAAAGGCGAAGGTCACGGGGTCGTCCATTGCGACGCTGTGATAGTCGCGCGCCGAATCACCGACCTTCACGACGTAGGTCGTGGAGTCGGCGAGCCCATCGGCGGGACGCACCTCGAGGCGCGGTCCGCTCCAGCGAGCCCGTTTGAGCGTGATCTCCGGGATGAACTCGACCGCCCGTTCGGCGGACGATCGGTCCATCTCCTCACTGAAGAGCACGAAGATGCCGGTTTCGACGGGCACGCTCGTTGAGCCGTCAACAGGCTCCGTCGAGACGACCCACGGCGGGTCCTCGTCGACCGGTCCCCCGGGAGGCGGCCCGGGCTTCGCGCAGCCGGCGAGCGGCACAAGCGCCGCCAGCACGACCAGTAGTAGGCTTCGGAGCACGCTACGCTCCCATCAGGTCGACCATGACCGCCTTCTGTGCGTGCAGACGGTTCTCAGCCTGGTCGAACACCACGGAGTGCGGTCCGTCCATGACATCGTCGGTGATCTCATCGCCCCGGTGAGCCGGCAGGCAGTGCAGGACGATCGCGTCGTCCCTGGCGCGTGCGACGAGTTCCGTGTTGAGCTGATACGGCATGAACAGCCTCCGCCGTTCGCTCTCCTCGCCCTCCTGCCCCATGCTCGTCCACACGTCGGTGTAGACGACGTCCGCTCCGCTGACGGCGTCGACCGGATCGTTCATGATGTTGATCACGGCGCCCTTCGACCGGGCCGCTTTCAGAAGACCGGCGTCGGGTTCGTACCCCGACGGTCCACCGACGCGGAGCTCGAACCCCATGTTGCCTGCCGCGTTCACCCATGAGTTGGCCACATTGTTGCCGTCCCCGATGAAGGCGACGACCATGTTCGTCGGATCCTTGCCGTGCTCTATGCATGTGAGGATGTCGCCCATGATCTGGCAGGGGTGATTGAGGTCCGTTAGACCGTTGATGATCGGGACGTCGGCTGCATCCGCAAGCTGTGTGCAGTTCGAATGAGCGAACGTCCTGATCATGATGCCGTGCACGTAGCGGGAGAGCACCTTGCCGATGTCGTAGATCGACTCCCTCTGTCCCATCTTGATCTCGGCGTCTGTGACGTACATCGGGTGCGCGCCCAGTTCATGAATGCCCACCTCGAAGCTGACACGCGTTCTGAGAGAGGGCTTGTGGAAGATCATCGCCACAGTCTTGCCTGCCAGGTCGGTTCGTCCGTTGCGGTCCCGCTTGAGGTCCGCCGCCAGCTTGAAGAGATCCTCCATCTTCGCGCGGTCGATGTCTGCGATAGAGATGAAGTCCTGCATGCTCTCCTCCGTCCGTGTCTTGATCCGTTGTCAGGCGCGCGGATGCGCCTTCTCGTAAACCTGTTTGAGCCGCTCGGTGGTCACGTGCGTGTAGATCTGCGTCGTCGAGAGGCTTGCATGGCCGAGGAGTTCCTGGACCGCCCTGAGGTCCGCGCCGGCATTGAGCATGTGCGTCGCGAACGTGTGGCGGAGCACGTGGGGACTCAACCGTCGCGCCTCCGAGACCTCGGCGAGCTTGGCCCGCACGACCCGCTGGACGCTCCTCGCGCAGAGCCTGGCCCCTCGTCCATTCGTGAAGAGCGCTCCCTTAGCGGTCTCACGGTCGGTCTGCACCGACGTGTACGCCGAGATCGCATCCAGCGCCGCGCGGCCGACCGGGACGATGCGTTCCTTGCGTCCCTTACCAAGCACGCGGACCGTGGCCCCCAGCCGGTCGAGCGATGTCCGCTTGAGTTCGACGAGCTCGGAGAGACGGATGCCGGTGCTGTAGAAGAGTTCGAGAATCGCTCTGTTGCGGAGTTCGCGCACGGTCGCTTCCGGCGGAATGATGAAGAGCAGTCCCACCTCGCGCTCCGTCAGAAACGTCGGGAGTCTCTTCTCGGCCTTCGGGGCAGAAACTCCCGCGGCCGGATTGGCGCGCACGAATGCGCGCTCCTCGAGCCATCCGCACATCGATTTGACGGCCGCCAGCTTTCTCTGGGTCGATCTGCGAGCGAACCTCGACGCCGTGAGCGACGAGACATAGCGGCGGATGGCTTTGGTGCTGAGGTCTTCCGTCGTGAGGTCCTCGGGCTTGATGTGACGCGCGTAGTCGGTGAGAAATCCGACGAACTGCTGCAGGTCGCGACGGTAGGCGGCTACCGTGTGTTCTGAATAGCTGCGTTCCTCGAGCGTGTCGATGAACCTTTCAACCAGCGGCGCGAGAGACGTTCTCTTCGCGCGCGTCCGGCTGCGCTTCGTCGGGACGCTCTTCGGAGCGGCACTACTCTGGTTCATCGGGGCTGCTCTCCGTCTCGGGAGTGACTCGCTCCCCGCACTCGAGGCAGACGAGCTCTTTGTCTCCGCCCTTCGGCTTCTTCTCGACCATGAACGCGGCCTCGCAGGACGGACAGGCGCTCGGTACCGGCTTGTCCCAGATGGCGAAGCCGCACTCCGGATAAGCGCTGCAGCCGTAGAAGATGCGACCCTTCTTCGTCCGTCGTTTCACGAGGACCCCGCTGCACTTCTCCTCCGGGCAGCTCACGCCCGTGGGAATCGCCATCGTGTGCTTGCACTCAGGGTAGTTCGAACAGCCGAGGAATTCGCCGAAGCGACCATGCTTGACGATCATCTTTCCACCGCACTTCTCGCACGCGATGTCGAATTCCGGGGTCTCATCCCCTTCGACGGGCTTGGTGGACTTGCACTTCGGATACGTCGAACACGCGAGGAAGCGGCCGTTCCGTCCCCACTTCTCGACCATCATGGCGCCGCATTTCTCGCAGCGCACCTCGGTCTCCTTGATGAGAGATTCCTTGAGTTCCTTGACCTGGCTCTCGACCGCGTCAATTCGCTCGCGGAACGGCCGGTAGAACTCGCCGATTACATCGACCCAGTCGTCGTCGCCGGACTCGATGCGATCGAGATCGGACTCCATCCCGGCTGTGAACTCGACATTGAAAACGTGAGGGAACGCCTGGCCGAGCAGACTCCAGACCGTGCGGCCAAGCTCCGTTGGCGCGAACTGGCGCTTCTCGACCAAGACGTACTTCCGCTTCTTCAGCGTGTCGACGATCGTCGCGTACGTGCTCGGACGGCCGATTCCCTGCGCTTCGAGTTCCTTGATGAGCGTGGCCTCCGAGTAGCGTGCCGGGGGCTTCGTGAATCGCTGGTTGGGCGTGATCGACACGGCCGTCATCGGCTCGCCGACTTCGAGCGCCGGGAGTTCCTTGATGTCCTTGCGCACGTGAGGATAGACCGCGGTCCATCCCGCGAACCGGACCACCGATCCCGCGGCCCGGAAGTCATACGGTCCCGACGTGATAAGGACGGCGGTATTTTCGTAGATGGCTCTCTCCATCTGAGTCGCGACGAAGCGGCGCCAGATGAGCTGGTAGATTCGGAACTGGTCCGACGTCAACTGCTCCTTGAGTGACTCCGGTGTGCGTTCGACCGCCGTCGGACGGATAGCCTCGTGCGCGTCCTGCGCACCCTTCTTGGCCTTGAAGGTCCGCTCCTTCGGCTCGAGGTAGTCCTTGCCGAAGTGCTCGAAGATGTACGATCTCGCGGCCGCGATGGCTTCGTCTGATACCCGTGTCGAATCGGTACGCATGTACGTGATCAGTCCGACATTCTCGCCCTCGATCGGCAGGCCCTCGTAGAGCTGCTGCGCGAGCATCATTGTCTTCTTCGACGAGAATCTGAGACGGTTCGAGGCCTCACGCTGGAGCGTGCTTGTGATGAACGGAGGGTGAGGCGCGACGCGTTTCTCGCTCTTCGTGAGATCGCTGATCGCGAAGGCGGCTCCCTCGAGTCCTGATGCGATGGCCCGGGCGGAGTCTCCATCCTCAATGCGGATCTTCTTGCCGTCCACGCGCTCGAGCTTCGCTTCGACGGCGTCACCGCCGCCGGTCTCGAAGATCCCGTCGATCGTCCAGAACTCGTCCGGAACGAACGCATCGATCTCGTCCTCACGCTCGCAGATGAGCCTTAACGCTACGCTCTGGACGCGGCCGGCGGAGAGGCCGTAGTAGATGGTCTTCCAGAGGACGGGACTGACCTCGTAGCCGACGAGGCGGTCGAGGATCCGGCGTGCCTGCTGCGCGTTGACCTTGCGCATGTCCACTTCGCGCGGGTGCTTCATCGCCTCGAGAATGGAGTTCTTCGTGATCTCGCTGAAGACGACGCGACGTGTCCTGTCCGGCGGGAGTTTGAGCAGCTCAGCAATGTGCCACGCGATGGCCTCTCCCTCGCGGTCGAGGTCGGAGGCGAGATAGACCATGTCGGCGGTCTTCGCGGCCGCCCTGAGTTCGGTGAGTACCTTGCCCTTGCCGCGGATCGTCACGTACGTCGGCGCGAAACGGTTCTCGACGTCGATGGCGAGGTCCTTCTTCGGCAGGTCCCGGACGTGGCCCATCGAGGCCTTCACGGTGAAGCCCTGTCCCAGGTACTTGTTGATGGTGTCGGCCTTGGCTTTGGACTCGACGATGACGAGCGACTTGCCCATGGTCTCACAGTTCCCGAGTGTGTCAGGTCGCCTGACGGCGCGACGCTACTAGTCCTTCCCGCAGCACTTCTTGTACTTCTTCCCGCTGCCGCACGGGCACGGGTCGTTGCGACCGGCCTTGTCGGTGCGATGTACCGGCGTCCCCTTCGGCCGGTCTCCCTGCTCCGCAGCCCGGGTGCGTCCTGCCAGTCCGGGCGTCGCCCCGGCGGCCGTGCGACCACCCTGAGGGGCGGGGGCGCCGAACTCCGGCACCGGTGTCGACGATGTGGATGTTCCTCCGTCCATCGGCCGGCTCGTCTGCGCGGCCGCCGGGGCGTCCGGGTGAGACGCCTGCTGGCCGACCACGCGCTGCGCCGGTCGGGGCGGTTGCTGGATCTGCGCTCTGAAGAGGAGCTGAACCGATTCCTCCTGGATGGTCTCGATGATGGTCATGAACAGGTCGAACGCCTCGCGCTTGTACTCGAGGAGCGGCTCCTTCTGGCCGTATGCGCGGAGGCCGATTCCTTCCTTCAAACGGTCGAGTTCGTAGAGGTGGTCACGCCATCCCTTGTCGAGCACCTGGAGGAACACGAGCCGCTCGAGCTTGCGCATGATCTCGGGCGTGATCTGTTCCTCGCGGCGCTCGTACGAATTCCACGCAGCGCCGCCCAGGTTTGCGATGAGACCTTCGCGCGTGAGTCCCGCCACGTCCGCTTTCGAGAAATCGACGTCGACAAGGAACGTGCGGAGCATCGCCTGTCTGAGACCCGCGAGGTCCCACTTCTCCTGGATCTCCCCGGTGTCGATGTGCCGGTCGACGAGGCGCTCCACGATGTCGTCGAAGATCTCGGACATCTCCTCGCGCAGATCGCCGCCCTCAAGGATGTTCAGCCGCTGCGAGTAGATGACTTCGCGCTGCTGGTTCATGACGTCGTCGTACTCGAGCAGATGCTTCCGGATGTCGAAGTTGTGGCCCTCGACCCTGCGCTGCGCTCTCTCGATCGCCTTTGTGACGAGCGGGTGCTGGATGACCTCGCCCTCGGGAACGCCGAGCGTCGTCATGACCTTGGCGATACGCTCGGGCGCGAAGAGACGCATGAGGTCGTCCTCAAGGGAGATGAAGAATTCGGAGGCTCCAGGGTCGCCCTGGCGGCCGCTTCGTCCACGTAGCTGTCTGTCGATCCGGCGGGATTCGTGCCTCTCGGTGCCGATGATGCGCAGTCCGCACGGCACGTCCGCGAGACACTCCTCCGTCATGTCGTGGTCATTCGCGCAGGCTCCGCAGTCCTTCTGCGTACACCTGAGGCAGCACTTCTCGCATCGGAGCACGCCCTCGCCGAGCTTGATGTCTGTACCGCGGCCCGCCATGTTCGTCGCGATCGTGACCGCGCCCAACTGGCCGGCTCCCCTGACGATCTCAGCCTCGCCCTGATGGTGCTTCGCGTTGAGGACACTGTGCGGGATCTTCCTGCCCTTGAGAAGCCGCGAGATGACCTCCGATACCTCGACCGTGACCGTCCCGACGAGCACCGGCTGCTTGCGTTCGTGGAGACGTTCGATCTCGGCGATGACGGCACTGAACTTCTCGCGACGCGTCTTGTAGATGCGATCGTCGTAATCCTGGCGGCGGAGGGGCTCGTTGCTCGCGACCACGTGCACGTCGAGTTTGTAGATCGACTGGAACTCGGTCTCCTCGGTCTCAGCCGTGCCGGTCATGCCCGCGAGCTTGTCGTACATCCTGAAATAGTTCTGGAGCGTGATGGTGGCGAGCGTCTGAGTCTCTCGCTCGATCTGGACGCCCTCCTTGGCCTCGACCGCCTGGTGGAGCCCGTCCGACCAGCGGCGTCCGGCCATCAGACGACCGGTGAACTCGTCGACGATGACGACCTTGCCCTCCTGAACGACATAGTCGACGTTCTTCTCGAAGAGCGCGTACGCCTTGAGGAGCGCGTGCACGTTGTGGATCCGCTCGCTCGTCTGGGCGTAGTCCATGTGGAGCGCATTCTTCCGCTCGGCCTTCTCCGCCTCGCCGAGCGAGTCATCGGTGTCGATACCCGCTATCTGTTCCGAGAGGTCCGGCAGTACGAGCAGACTGCGCTCCTCCGGAGAGAGAGTGTCCCTGCCGTTCTCCGTGAGCGAAACGCTGCGTCCGCGCTCGTCCATGGCGTAGAGCAGATCCTCATCGAGGTCCGGAAGCACCTTGTCTCTCGAAAGCTCGCCCTCCACGCGCTGGACCTCGGCCTTGAGGGACGGGTCCTCGAACAGCCGCATGACGCGGCGGTGTTTCGGCGCACCCCGCGTCGCCTGGACGAGCTTGACGATCCCTTCATAGCGTGTCTGGTCGTCTTCGATGAGGCGTTCGGCCTCGTCGAGGAGCTCGTTGAGGAGCTTGGACTGTCTCTTCACGAGCCGCTCGACCGGCGACTTGAGATGATCGAACATGTGAGTCGAGTGCTCGACCGTGCCGGAGATGATGAGCGGCGTGCGCGCCTCGTCGATGAGCACGCTGTCGACCTCGTCGACGATGGCGAAGTGGTGGGCGCGCTGGACGCGGTCCTCGATCCGGCCCGCCATGTTGTCGCGAAGATAGTCGAAGCCGAACTCGTTATTCGTGCCGTACGTGATGTCAGCCGCGTACTGCTCGCGCCGCTCCGCCGGCGTCATCCCTGTCTGAATGCACCCGATCGAGAGTCCCAGTGTCTCGTACACCTTCCCCATCCACTGGGCATCGCGGAGCGCGAGGTAGTCGTTGACGGTGACCAGATGTGCGCCCTTCCCAGGAAGCGCGTTCAGATAGAGCGGCAGGGTCGCGGCGAGTGTCTTGCCTTCGCCTGTCGCCATCTCGGCGATCCCGCCGCGGTGAAGCTCGATAGCACCCATCAGCTGAACGTCGAACGGCACCATCTCCCATCGCGTCTCGTGCCCGGCAACGGCCCAGCTTGTGCCAACCAGGCGACGGCAGGTCTCCTTCACGGTCGCGAAGGCCTCGTGCATGATGTCGTCGACGGTCTCGCCCGTCTCGAGGCGGAGCCGGAATTCAGCCGTGCGCCCCGCGAGTTCCTCGTCCGTCAGGCCATGAAGCCCGTTGTAGAACTCGTTGATGCATGTGATATCAGGAGCGAGGCGCTTGACGTCGCGCTCCTGCCTTGTGCCGATGAACCGCGTGATGAGCTTAGAGAACACGTCGTATCTCCCAACCAGCCCCTGCCCGCAGGCGCTGCTTCTGCCCGGTGTTTGCTCGCCCGTCCGGGAGTAGGTCACCCCGCGCCGGCCGCATTGTATCCTGAAGCGGCCCTCGCTCACCCGAAGGAGTCAAACTCACAACTTAGCAGACCACCACGGGCGAAGCAAGAGCGCGCACTGTGGGTCAGCGCACCGCCACGAATGGAAATTCTGCAATATCGTGGAAATAGGCCCTGGCCGAGTAGACCGGCCTGGCCGTCACGACGAGCGTGTACTCGCCCGGTGGAAGACTCCTGTCGTTGGCGAGGAGCCCGTCCCATCGCTCGGCGTTGGGGCCGATGGAGCGACGGCGCATGTCGACCATCGTGTGGACCGTCGCTCCGGCCGCGTCCCGGATGACGATGCTCACGCGGGAGACCTCGGTGAGATCGTAGGTTACCCGCAGCGGATCAGCACCCGGTCGGAATGAGTCCGGGGAGACGGTAAGATCCCGGATCTCGGTTCCCATCCAGAAGTACTGAGCGCCTTCACGCTCCGCCACGAAGACCTGACCGAAGCGGCGCCAGATCGCGATCCCGCGCGGCCCGTCGAGCCAGCCGGGACCGGTCCCGTACTGACCGACGGATGTGATGTGCCCGAGGTGGCGGTCGAACTTGTGGACGCGCGAACTCCGGGTATCCGTCGCGTAGACGCTTCCGTGGTAATCGATGGCCAGATAGTCGAACCTGGAGTTCTCCGCGGTCCCCTCTCCCGCCTCCGTGGCGTTGCGGAGTACGCCCTCGAGATCGAAGCTCAGAAGGCGCGTGCCTCCGCGGTCGGCTACGACGATGCGCCCTGCATGTTTGTTGAGCCACGGATCGTCGTCTTCGACGACCGCGAGCCCGACCGGAGATTCGAGGCGGACGCCGGCGGACGCATCTCCTGTGAGTTCGAGCAGGACCTTCCCGCTCTGATCGAGCGCGAGGATTCGACCGTTGCCCGTGTCCGTCACATAGATGGTCCCGGAAGCGCCGAGCGCGACCTGTGACGGTGAGGACAACCCTGAGGGAGCGGCGCCGGTGACCTCGATCGTTTCGATGAAGCGCAGGGCGTCATTGACATAGCGGAGCCGGACGATGCGGTCATTTCCGGTGTCCGTGACCACGACGCCGCCCCACTCGTCCGCCGCAATCCCGAGAGGATGGTCGAACTGCCCGTCGCCGCTTCCGCATGTCCCAAAGAGCTTCACGCTCGTCAGAGATGTGTTGTAGATGATCTCGCACCGGCCGGAGTTCAGACCGAACACGGTGAGTTCGTCGTCGTCACCGGGCGTGTCGGGGTCGTCCCGGGAGCGGAGCTTGACGGCCGCGAGCCCGGAGGGTTCATCGAAATGAGTCTGCGTGCCGAGATAGAGGAACAGGTGAACCGACGTCGCCCGGCTGACGCCAAGGCAGTGTCCGAAGGGCGGGTCCACGAGCGTGGTCTGCTCTCCCACCGCCCAGGTCGGGAGCATGAGAGCCGCGGCGACGATGAGTACCACGACGGGGGCGAGTGCGCCGCGGGCACGGGCCGCGCACGGAACTCGACGGCTCACGATTCGTGCCCGCCGCCCGGACGAAGCACGACGCGGCGTCCGGTGATGGCGATCCTGCGCTCCGCGATCAGCTGGAGCGCTTCGGGATAGATGCGGTGCTCTTCATGGATGATGCGGGCGGCCAGCGATTCAGGCGTGTCCTCGTCGAGAACGGGGACCGCAGCCTGGAGAATGATGGGACCGGAATCAACACCCGCATCGACGAAGTGCACCGTCGCCCCCGACCACTTCACGCCGTGCTCGATCGCCTGTCGCTGTGCGTCGAGTCCGGGGAACGACGGAAGAAGCGACGGGTGGATGTTGACGACGCCTCCGGCAAAGGAGTTGAGGAAGTCGTCGTGGAGTATCCTCATGAACCCCGCCAGCGCGACGAGCGCCACATCGTGCTCGCGCAGCGTCTCGACGTATCGACG
>CAZNHF010000078.1:0-11910 GCA_964572375.1 uncultured bacterium
GAAAGCGACACCGCCGCGCTCCTGTCCTCGGTGACCGTGCGCTCCGCGTCGCTCTGTTCGTCGCCCAGAACGATGTCGGACCCGCTCGAGAATTTCGGCCGCGTCTCCGAGCGCTTCCAGGACATGTTCACCGGTGTCGAGATCCCAAGACCGCTGACGAACTTGTCCGCGTTGAGCGTCCCCGTGAGATTGTAGGTCAGGTTTTCCTGACCCGAGCCGCTCGTCTGTTTGAGCGTGTGAAAGTCGCTGTCGACGTGTCTCATGTCGAAGTCGACGTCCGCGAAGTCGGCGAATCGCGCGCCTACCGTGATCCGCTCCGCAAGTCCGATGTCCTTCCGGACGTCCGTCAGACGAAGGTCGTCGATCCAGACCTCTCCGGTGACTGTGCCGGCCGGATCGTCCACGTTGCCGTTCTGAACACCGAGCGTGAGCCTCCTTACCCGCGAGAGAGACGGCCACCCGACGCGCGCGAAGCGCTCATTCAACATCCCCTCGGTCGCCCCGTCGACCGAAGCCGTGTCGGCGCTGGCGAACTCGGCGAGCTTGAGATCGGTGAACCCGGTGAACGGTATCGTCAGGCGATTCCGTCCCGCTCCCTGCCTCTGCTCCCAGCCGCTCCGGACCTCGAAGCTGTACTCGTAGTAGTTGAGCGAGTCAGCGCCCATCCTGCAGAAGAACCTCGTCCCCTCCTGAACGCCTTGGTCACCGTGAACGTAGATCTCAAGCGACTGATAACCCGTGTAGTTCTGGTCGGCGTAGAACACCTGTCGCGCAGACGCCGAGTGCCCACCGCGCAGGTTGTCGTAGAGAAGAACCAGCGACTGCTCACGCTTCGGGAGGTTTGTGTCATCATCGACGCCCGGATCGAACGGAGGATCGTAGTCCAGATCGTCCTTCGTGTTCTTCGAGGTCACCCGGAACGCCTCGTCCAGCAGTTCCTCGTCCGGAACGATGACGCCTTCGGCGTCCCTGATCGGCGTCGCTTCCCACTGGCTCCCGATCACGTCCACGTCACCTATCATGATCGGGTCCCCGGCGAGCGGGAGTCCGTCGACCCAGAGACGTGCGGACTTGACCACGGTCCAATCCGTCATTCCGCCGACGGGCAACGCTTCGTCCAGCGGTATGCGGTAGAGTCGCCAGTGGTTCCCCGAGTCGACCAGACTGTTGTCCTGTACGAGATAGGTCGTATCCGAGAGATCGAACGCGAGTTCCCAATACTTGTTGTCGACATCGAGATACCAGTTGCCGCTCAGGTCCTCGGTGTCCAGCCGCTCGTTCCCCTCCGTGCCGTTGATCTGGGCGTAGTCATCGGAACCGTACGAGAACGAGTAGTCGTCGTTTTCGTCGTCACCGGGAACACCAGCGCCGTCCTCACCTTCGATGATGTCGAGACCCGTATCCTCGTAGTAATCGAAGCCGTTCCGGTCGACGTCTTCGCTGTCGAGCTCTCCGTTCGGATCAGCGAGCGGGTAGAAATCCTCGCTGATGTTGCCGAGATCGACGTGCACGATACCCTGACGATAGCCGTTGTCGTTAACCCAGAGGTCGACGAACTGGTACTTCGAGTAGTCGTTCCCGGTCTTCGAGAGCAAACGCATGAGTCCCGCCCACGACGCTGCGGTCTCTGAGCCGTAGTCGAGCTCGAGAACCGTGTGCGTGTCGTTCGCCTCTTCGTCCGGGAGGTCGGGGTGCAGGTCGCCCTCGCGCACCTTGCGGTCCGGGTTGTACCAGCGCATCTCCATCCTGTCGCCGGCGCTCATCCCCATCGGCTCGTCGGGAACGCTGGAGGGCACCCACAACCGGCGCGTGACGCCGAGCATGCTGACGTTCTCTACGCCTTCCATGTCGTCCACCGCCACGAATCCCTTGGTGTTCGGGTCCGGGATACAGATCGCCGCTTCCGCGGCGACTGTCAGGGTGGACTGCACGTCGGTGTCGACGAGAGGCACGGCGTCGGCAAGCCACGTCATGACCTCCGGCTCGAAACGCGCAGAGATGTTGACATCACCCACGACCGTGCGCGACGGCTCCTCACCGAGACGGGGCCGATCCTCAGGCGTGCCCTTGCTCTGATACATCCAGGTGGTGCCGAGCTTGATGTTATCGCTCCAGTTGTAAACGCCTCGGGCGCCAAGGAGCGTCTTCTCGCCTCCGATGCCGAACGGCTTGTAGTCGAAATCGACCGTCACGCGAGCGTCCGGCTGCTTGGCCTCCTCTGTCAGAAGCGTCAGCTGGCCCGCCGGGTAGTAGATCGTGTAATCGACGCCGCGCTCGAGACGCGCACCGTTGAGACGAACGACCTCGCTGTTCTCTATGATGTTGATGTGCCCCAGGTAGAACGTCGTCTGCGGGCTGTTGTACTTCGCCTCGAGATAGTAGATGTCGTCGTCCGGCTGAAAGACCTCTTCAGAATAGACGTTGCAGTTCTTCTCCTCGAGCTCGTCCGCGACGTAGACCGGGTCGGGTTCGCCGCCCGGCGCGTAGTAGAAGCCCGTCGTGTCGTAATCGGGGCAGAACGGGGTCATGTGCGGGAAGATGAGATAGCCCTTGTCGAAGTCGATCCACTCGAGGTCGACGAGTCCGTCGGGCGCCGGATCGCCGCCAAGGCCATGCGTATCGATGCCGAACATCTCGACGAACGGGACACCGTTCTCAGAATCCTGGACCTCGCCGGATGGCGTTCTTTTCAGGATCGCAAGCTCGAAACCTTCCTCGGGGATCTCGTCAGTGCCCAGGTCGTAGATGTGCTTGAGCTCGTACCGCCGGGTCGCCGCCCACGCGGTGCCGCCGACCCTGTCCTCACGCTTGATCATCTTGAGGCGCAGACTGTCACCGTCTGCGCCCCCGACCGTGTAGCCGTCGAACCTCTCGTAGCTCACGGCCAACACCTGGGTCGAGTTCACCGGCCGCAGGAACTCGATGATGCCGTACTGGTAATCGAACAGGTAGTCCTCGAGTTCGACGAGTTCGTCGAACACGCCGCGCTGACTTGCGCCCGACGCGGGCGGCGAACCGCCCTGTGGGTCCGAGAGATAGGCTCGTCCGGGGACGGCGCCCGTTTCGATGTCATTCGCGCCGTTCCGGTCGTCGATGAACACGCGCACATCCTGGATGGAGAGCTCCTCGTTCGAGTAGCGGAGCGCGTCGCCGTCGATCGCGAAGAACGTCCTCGCCTTGTATGAGATGTCGTTGATCTGCAGCGAGTCAGACTCGGACGTTCCCGAGAAGCCGGCGCCCGCCGACTTGCCCTCCTCCTTGCTCGCGATCGTCACGAGATCGAAGCGTCCCATCTTCGCGCTCAGTTTGGCTCCGAAAAGCCCCTCGTGACTGCCGCTGTAGCTGACGAACTCCGTGCCGGGAAGAGACAGGTTGACTTCACCAAGCTCGATCTTCTGGATGATCTCGTCCTCATCACCGTCGTAGTGGACACGGATCTGGTTCGCCTTCCCCGTGCCGAAGGCGTCTCCCCCGCTCCTGTGGTCAACGTAGACGTGAATCTTCCTGCCGATGGTCCCTTCGAGATTGACCGTAAGCTGCTGCTCCATGTCGAGCTGCGGCCATCGGGACGGGGGGCCGGCCTCGGAGTCGAGCGCCTCTACCGTGTAGCTCGTCTGACCGCCGAACGTGATCCGCTCGCTTCCGCGAACCTTCAGATTCGCGCCGGGACCGATGGCCCTGACGAACGGTCCTGGGAGCGGCATCGGGATATCGATATCGAGAAGTCCACCGACGTCCCCGGCTCCGATCCCCCCGAGGTCGCGTCCGATGGTCGTACGCCAGAGCGCCTCACGACTCCCACGCGTTACGAGCGACGAGAATTCGTTGAGCGTCGCCGCGTACGCGGTGAAGCGGATGCCGTCCGACGAGACGTACTCGACGCGTACTGTCTCCGTATTGAGATCGTACGCAGTCTCGCGGGTGAGCGGAAGCGTGAGCGCGCCGGTTCGTACGACCCTGTTCGACCTGCGCTCCGTCCACCAGCGATATCTCTCGAAGCTGGTCCAGGGTCTGACAAACTGCGCCTCGCTCTCGGGAACGAGAACGATCCCGATTGCGAACGGGTCGGGCGGATCCGTCGGCATCGCGGTGAGCGAGTCGTCCGGAGCTACGAACGTCGTGTCGGCGAGTACATCCCCGGTCGGGTCCTGTGGAGTCACCACAGGAATGATGGTGAGTGAATCGGACAGCGTCGGCGTGGGAATGATGGTGAGTGAATCGGACAGCGTCGGCGCGGGAGTGATGGTGAGTGAATCGGACAGCGTCGGCGCGGGAGTGATGGTGAGTGAATCGTCCGCCGCCGTGACGGTCGTATCCGCAGCGACGCTGCCCCCATACAGCTCCGGCTGGCCATCTGTCTGGGAGAACGCAGGCGCCGACATGACCGCGCTGCAAAGAACGATCGCAGCGAGCGCGACGAACACAAGCGACGCCGCGCGTGCGCGCTTGAGATGGGAACTGGAGTGTCGGTACATAGATGGCATAGGCGATGTCCGAATGAATCAGCGGTCGCACGCACCCGTCCGACCATCACGGGATTCCCCGAAGGAGGCCCCCGTGTCAGAAACACAATCATATTGCGGGCCGCTCGCGAATGGTAGTATATCTTGTCCCGAGACCAGCCCGTCGCGTAACCTCACCCAAAGACTGAAGATGAGATGAGCGTTCTTTCCCGGTACATCCTCAGACAGCACGCGACGCCGGCCCTGGCCGGTCTTGCCATATTTTACTTCGTGCTATCGATGGACTTCCTCGTCGACTACCTGAACCTCTTCATCGCCAAGGGCGTGCCGGGACTCTCTGTCCTCGAGGCGTTCGCACTGAGCCTCGCCTGGATGACCTTCCTCGCCGTTCCCATGGCCGTTATGGTCTCGGTCCTCACGGCGTTCGGCCGACTCTCCGCTGACAGCGAGATCACGGCCGCGAAGGCCTCGGGTATCAACATCCTCTCTCTCATGCGCCCCGTCATCATCGCAAGCCTCGTCGTATCTCTGGGGCTCTTCCTGTTCGGAAACCACGTCCTGCCCGCGGCCAACCATCGACTCAAGACCCTCCTCGTGGACATCCATCGGATCCAGCCGCTGGCGACGGTCGAGCCCGGTGTGCTCACTGAGCTGCCCGGCGGATACAGCATCATCGTCGACCGTATGGATGCCGCGTCATCAGAGATCTGGGGAGTCAAGATCCACCGCGTGGAGTCCGACCAGCCGACACAGACCATCGTTGCGGAGCACGGAGTACTATCGGTCAGGCCTCTAACGGACGTTCTGCGCATTGAGCTGTTCAATGGTGAGATCCATGAAGTGGACCCGGCTGACCTGACGAAATATAGTCGGATGCTATTCGACAGTCACGTCATAAACGTAGAACAGGGCGGCACTTCCCTTGTCCGAAGCGATAGGAGCAAGCGTGGTGACCGCGAACTCTCGATGAGCGAGCTGGCTGTGCGCCGCGACGAGTACGTCGCAGAGGGCGCGAAAGCGCTGTCGAACCTCGAGGCGATCATGGGCGAGACCCTCGAGCGCCGTCTCGCCGTCCTCGACGGGACGCCGTCAGGCGCGGACGCCCGGGAGCTCAGTGAAGAGCGCGCCGAGCGCCTCAGACGAGCGGCCGGTGAGCAGAGGACGATCTCCGGAAGCGGGCGCAACGCCCGCAAGCTGGACGTGGAGTATCACAAGAAGCTCTCTATCCCGTTCTCCTGCCTTGTGTTCGTCCTCCTGGGCGCGCCGCTCGGCATCAGGAGCAGACGCGGCGGCATCGGCATCGGGGCGGGTATAGGCATCCTGGTCTTTCTCATCTACTACCTGTTTCTGGTTGGCGGCGAGCAGCTGGGCGACAGGGGCATAGTCGCACCGGCCGCCGCAATGTGGGCACCCAATGTCATCTTCGGAGGACTCGGGATTCTGCTTACCCTCGCGACGGCCCGGGAGTGGCGTCTTCCGCCCCTCACCCGTCGCCTGCTCACACCGTTCCTGAAGCGTCCCCCGCGGGATCGGACGGTGCCAGCATGAGGATTCTCTCCGGGTACATCATGAGCCGGACCTCCCGGCCGCTCGTCCTTCTGTTCCTCGGTTTCATCGGGATCTTCGTCCTCGTCGATCTGTTCGACCACGCGCATTCGTTCATCGACAACCAGGTGGGCGCTGGCATTGTCGCCGCCTACTACGCCTACTCCATACCGTTCATCTTCGTCCTCACCGCTCCCGTCGCCATGCTCCTGGCAACGCTTCTGTCGATCGGCGGCATGTCGCGTCGCAACGAGATCATGGCGATGAAGGGGGCAGGGCTGAGCCTGGCGCGCATCCTCGCCCCCGTGCTCTGCCTTGCGGCTCTTCTGAGCGCCGCCAACCTGCTGGTCGCCGAGTTCGTCGTGCCGCCCGCGACTCGCCAGAAGATCCAAATCGAGGACGCTCATCTCAAGCAGCAGCGTTCAGATCCGCGCATTCGCAGAGATCTCATCTACATGCGCCCCGACGGGGCCATGCTCCTTATCCGACGCTACAACACGCGCCTGCAAACCATGGAGGAAGTGACGCTCGAGGAATTCGATGAGTTCATCCGACCACGGACACGCATCGACGCAAGGACGGCCCGTTGGGAGACCGACCACTGGATTCTCGAATCGGGCAGGCTGAGGCGCTTCACCGTGGAAGGCGAGAGTGTGACCCCCTTCGACACCATGGAGTTGAGTCCGGGCGACCCGACACCGGACGATCTCGTCAGACGCGAGCTCACACCCGAGGAACGAGGCTACTTCGACCTCAGGGAATACATCGCGAAGCTCAAGGCCGGAGGGAATCTCCCACGGGCTCTCGAGGTTCAGCTTCATCTCAAGATCGCCTTCCCGTTCGTCACGTTGATCATGACGCTGCTCGGAGCGCCACTCGCCGCGCGGACACGCCGCAGCGGATTCGCCATGGCGTTCGCCTCGGCGCTTGCCATCTCGTTCCTCTACTACGGCTCCATCCAGGTCGCGCAGGTCCTGGGACGACAGGCCATCCTGTCGCCACCGCTCGCCGCGTGGCTGGCGAACATCCTCTTCGCACTGGTCGGCGTGTGGATCGTCGCACGCACGCCGAAGTAGGAGCGACTCGCCCGAGAACCACAAATACTCGCTCCGTGCCCTCACCCGACGCTCTACGTGCCGGGAGCGCATCCATGTCGTCCTTCGCGGCCCCTCAAAAAAGACCGGGCGGCGCACAACGCACCGCCCGGTCGTGTCCTTCTCGATACCCGTCTGCTCGCCTGCTAGGTTCCATGTTTCCAGGATGACAGGTACTCCTCCTGCTCGGCGGTCAGCGTGTCGATCTTGATCCCCATCGCGTCCAGCTTGAGCTTCGCGACGCGCTGGTCGATCTCCTCGGGGACGCTGTAGACCTTCGGCTCGAGACGGCCCGTCTGCTTCGCCAGATACTCGCAGCAAAGCGCCTGGTTCGCGAAGCTCATGTCCATCACGGCCGCCGGGTGTCCCTCCGCCGCGGAGAGATTGACGAGTCGTCCCTCCCCCAGCAGGTTGATCCTCTTGCCGCCCGGAAGTATCCACGTTTCGACGGACTCGCGCGGTGACATGCGCTCCACCGCGAGTTCCGGAAGCGCCGACTTCTCGATCTCGACGTCGAAGTGACCCGAGTTCGCGACGATCGCTCCGTCCTTCATCATCTCGAAGTGGCGACGCGCGATGACGTTGATGTCGCCGGTCACGGTCACGAAGATATTGCCCAGAGGCGCGACCTCGTCCATCGGCATGACCCGGAAGCCGTCCATGACGGCTTCGAGCGCCTTGAGGGGATCCACCTCGGTCACAACCACGTTTGCGCCCATGCCCCGGGCGCGGAACGCGAGCCCTCTCCCGCACCAACCGTAGCCCGCGACCACGAACGTCGCACCTGCGATCAGCGTGTTCGTCGCGCGGAGGATACCGTCGATCGAGCTCTGCCCCGTGCCATAGCGGTTGTCGAACATGTGCTTCGTGTTCGCATCATTCACGGCGACGACGGGCACCCTGAGAGCCCCATCCCTCTCCATGGCCTTCAGACGAATCACGCCCGTCGTTGTCTCCTCCATACTGCCGATGAGATCGCCGATGAGATCCTGCTTCTCACTGTGGATGGTGGACACGAGGTCCGCCCCGTCGTCGAGCGTGATCGCAGGGCGATCCGCGAGGATCGCGCGGATGTGATCATAGTAGGTGTCGTTGTCCTCCCCGCGAACGGCAAACACGGGAATGCCGTGGTCGCGCACGAGATGGGCCGCGACATCGTCCTGTGTCGAGAGCGGATTCGAAGCACAGAGCTGGACGCGCGCGCCACCGGCCTTCAGGGCGATCATGAGATTGGCCGTCTCGGTCGTTACGTGCAGACAGGCGCTGATACCGAGGCCGTCCAGCGGCTTCTCGCGCGCGAACCGCTCCGCGATGCTCGCGAGGACCGGCATGGTCTGCGCCGCCCACTCCGTGCGCTTGCGCCCCTCGTCGGCCAGCTCGATCGATGCAATATCGTAGTCCATCCTACCTCCCCTTACGCTCCCCGCTTGAGTTCGTCGACCATGTCAAGCCGCTCCCACGTGAAGCACTTCTCCGTTCGGCCGAAGTGGCCGTAGGCGGCCGTCTGTCGATAAATCGGCTTGCGGAGATCGAGTCGTTCAATGATGGCGCGCGGTCTCAGGTCGAAGTGCTTCTTGATGATCTGGACGATCTCCGAGTCCGGCACGATTCCTGTCCCCAACGTGTCGACCATCACCGAGACCGGCTCCGCGACCCCGATGGCGTACGCGAGCTGAATCTCGCAGCGGTCCGCAATCCCGGCCGCCACAAGATTCTTGACTACGTGTCGCGCCGCGTAGGAGGCCGACCGATCGACCTTCGTCGGGTCCTTCCCGGAGAAAGCCCCGCCGCCGTGACTCCCGACTCCGCCGTACGTGTCGACGATGATCTTCCTGCCCGTCAGACCGCAGTCTGCGGCCGGTCCGCCCTTGACGAAAGCGCCCGTCGGATTCACGAGAAGCTCATAGCCGCCGTCGATCAACTCCTTCGGAATGACCGGTTCGACGACCTGCTTTCTGATCTGCTCCCGCAGCGAGGCCATGGTGAGCTCGGCCGCGTGCTGAGTCGATACGACGACCGTCTCGACGCGAACCGGCTTCCCGTCGTCGTACTCCACCGTCACCTGCGTCTTGCCGTCCGGGCCGAGGCCGTCAATCACCCCGTCCTTGCGGACCTTCGCGAGCTGTCTGGCCAGCGCATGCGCCAGGTGGATGGGCATCGGCATGTATTCGGCAGTCTCATGTGTCGCATAGCCGAACATCATGCCCTGATCGCCCGCTCCGCCCGTGTCGACACCCATCGCGATGTCCGGCGACTGCTCGTCAATCGCCGTTATGACCGCACAGGTCTCGTGATCGAATCCGTATCGTGCGTCCGTGTAGCCGATCTCTCCGATCATCGCTCGGATGATGCACGGAATCTCGACGTACGCTTCGGTCGATATCTCACCAGCCACGAAGACCATTCCGGTCGTCACGAGCGTCTCGCAAGCAACCCGGCCCAGCGGGTCCTGTTCCAGAATCGCATCGAGGATCGCGTCCGAGATCTGGTCGGCGACCTTGTCGGGATGTCCCTCGGTCACCGATTCCGATGTGAAGAGATGTCTGTTCATAGTGTCCTCCCAGTCTTTGCTGCGTGGGATCGCGCCGTGTGCAGTCGTCGTCCAGAGGCGACTAACCGCCGATGTCTATTTCCGACGAGTCCCCGACGTTCAACTTCTGATAGTGCCCCCTCACAACCGCTCCCTCACCGATGAGCGAATTCGCGAGAAGCGTCATCTCCACGTGCGCGGCGGAGTTGATGATGCTGTCCCTCACGATCGAATTCTCCACCCTGGAACCAGCAGCGATCGACACGAACGGACCCAAGATCGAGTTCTCGATCACAGCGCTCGGGTCGATCGACACAGGGGGTATGATTACGGAACCCGCGATCTCAGGTGCGCCGTTGCCGGCGCGTTCCAGAAGAAAACGGTTCGTTTCGAGGAGCGTTTCGGGGCGTCCGCAGTCGTGCCACCCCTCGACCTCGAACGGCTCCATCCGCTCGCCGCGCTCCAGCATGATCTTGAGCGCGTCGGTCAGCTGGTACTCGCCCTTCGTCCTGATGTCGCGGTCTACGATCTCCGCAAGGCACTCCATGAGCACGCCGGTATTCTGGATGAGGTAGAGCCCGACGATCGCCAGGTTGCTCGGTGGCAGATCGGGTTTTTCGACGAGACTCTTCACGACCCCACCCTCGACCTCGACTACACCGAACAGACGCGGGTCATCAACGGCCTTCACTCCGATGGCGGTCGCACGACGCTTCACCAGCGCCTGAAAATCGGCCGTCACGATCGTGTCCCCGAGAATGATCAGGCTCGGACCGTCATCGACGCACTCACGTGTCAGAAATATGGCGTGACCCAGCCCCTTCCTCTCCTCCTGGTCGACGTAGCAGGCCGCGAGGTCCGGATAGGCCTCGGCGACATACTCCTTCACCCGCTCGCCCATGTATCCGGTCACGAGCACGATGTCCGTGATGCCCAGCGGAACAAGCTGGTCGATGATATGCCCGAGGATCGGCTTGCCGGCGACCTGCACGAGCGCCTTCGGGATCGTGTGCGTGTGCGGCCTCAGCCTGGTGCCGATTCCGGCAACGGGGATGATGGCTCTCATGGAACGTCCTTTCGGGATCAGTTCTCCGCGAGCGCGGCCTTGAGTCGGTCGATCGGTCTGACGGGCGTCGGATCCACGCCCGTGAGCATCGCAAGATAGTAGCTCATGAAATCGCCGAGCACGACCAGAGATATGAGTCTCGCAAGCCTCGACTCTCCCATGCTCCACGCCTCACGCGTATCCGCTCCCGTGTCGTTGATGATCTGCCGCGTAACCTCGAACCTTCTGGCAACCCTGGGATGCTCTCCGCTGTCCCTGAGGAACAGCACGCGCGAGACACCACCGACCGGCATGTCAGCACTCCATCCTACGATCTCGTTGTGGTTCATCTCCGGCAGCTCGTTTCGATGTCCTATGACCTTCGAATTCTCGGAGACCTGCCCGCACCATCGACTCGCCACCACGCTCGTCCACGGCACGGCCCCGTAAATGATCGGGACCCGCTCGTGGAACCACGTCGCCAACTCCTTGGCCGTGTTCTCACCGGTCCCTCGCTCCACGGCGTAGAGCGTCGCCAGCTCCGCCGCCATACCCGCCGCCTCCTCGATCTCGCGCGACGGGTCCGGCGCGAGCCCGAGTCGATGGAGCAAGTGGAGCTGCGGGACGAGGCTGTACCCGAGCGCCGCACGCGGCGGCAGCCCCGGAGGGATTCTCACAACGTCGAGCCCTCGCTCGCCGGCCTTCTCCGCGAGCATGCCGCCCGTCGTCACACAGACGATGCGCGCTCCGCGGCCGAGGGCGTCTTCGAACGCCGAGAGTGTCTCCTCGGTGTTGCCCGAATAGCTCGACGCCACGACGAGCGTGTTGGGACCAACGTACTCCGGAACGACGTAGCCACGCACGACCCGCATCGGCACCGGAAGCCGATCCTCGACATACGCAGCCGCGAGTTCGGCCCCGATCGCCGACCCGCCCATCCCGAGCGCCACGACGGAGGTCACTCCGTCGACGTTCGTATTGAAGGTCGCCTCGCGCCCGATCGCGTCGGCCTCAGTGATCTGCCTGTGGAAGCCCATCAAGTGGCCGTACATCCCGCCGGGATCGCGCCCCGCAATCTCCGTAGTATCTCGAGGCATCATCATATGATCATCTCCGTTGCACTGATCTCGGGGTACTTCCTCTTGAAAATCTGCTCGAGGTAGCGTCGCACCTCGGGCCCTGTCTGCATCTCAAGCGCGCGGGTCACGACCTTCCTCGCCGAATTGTAGCTCG
>CAZNHF010000079.1:0-11817 GCA_964572375.1 uncultured bacterium
TGGTAACGGGGTTGAACGGATTCGGCGCGTTCTGGCCGAGTTCGAACGACTGCGGGATGTCATCATGGTCCGCACTGGTGAGCGGCTCGCCGTTCGGCTCCATGAGGTACGGCTGCCAGAGCACGTACCCGAGGAATACACGACCCGTAGGGGGAGCTGCTCCCCACCAGTTGCGGCGGGCGAAAACGGGATTCTCGGTTCCGTTGTAGTTCGCGATGGCGGCCATCTGGTTTCCCGTGACCGAGTTGTAGCCGGTCTCGGGGTACATGTCGTCGCCCATGTTCGGCGCAGAGCCTGTATCGGAGTGGACTCCGACGCGGTTGCCCGAGATCGTGCACCGGCTGAACCGGGGGTGCGCCGTCTTCCGGCAGTGTGCTCCACTCTGGCTGTTGTTCGTGATCGTGCAGTCGGCGATTATCGGCGTAGAATTATTGATGCTCATGCCGTGGATCGCGTTGCCGTCGATATTGCAGGAGTCGAACGCTGCCCTCGTGAACCTGTAGACGTCCACGCCGGAACCGTTCGCGTTGTCTGAGAACGAGCTTGTGACGACCTCGTGCGTGGCGGACTCGCGGATCATCATGCCACCGCTGCCGTTGTTGTCGACCGTGCAACCTCGAACCGTTCCGGAGCCCCCCTTCAGGTAGATACCCAAGCTGTCGCATCGGGAGAAGCTCGTGCGGTACGCTTCGAGCTGACACGCGTCGAGCCTCGCGCCGAAGACGTTGTCATCAAGCGCACAGTCCATGAGTGTGATCGCGGCATTACTGCCGTCCACGGCGGTCAAGGCGCCGGCGAGCGTGCAGTGCGCAAGCTCCGCGGCGCTCCCGGTCTCGAACGTGAGGCCCTGCCAGCCGGCCGTGTCGCGCGCTTCAGCGCTGACGCCGATCGTGATTTGATCCGTTGCCGTCCCGGAGGCGACGAGCGCGCCGAATACGTTGAATTCTGTCGACTCGCCGCCCGTGAAGATGAGCTCCGTCCCGGGCGCGAGAACGACATGCGCGTCGGCGGTGACGGTGACGTCGCCGGTCACAAACGTTCTCCCAAAGATCAGGAGATCGGCCGCGATGATCCCGGCGAGAGGCTGAGCGTACAGACCGGAATGAGACGGTCCGTGCCCCAGGCCGGCCCACTCACGGGCGCCAGAACGTTCGCGGGAGGAGTGCTCGCGCGGGGCGCCCCCGTCGCGAAGAGCGCTGAACTCGAAAGCGTGGACCTCGCCGTCGGATGAGTTCACGACGAACTCCATCAGTCCGTCCCCCGTGAGATCGACGAGCACCGGCGTGCCGCAACCGCCGGAGATCGGGATCGGAGAGAGTAGCTCGCCGCCGTCTGCGCCAAGCACATGGACGTATCCGGCGTCGGTCGAAACCGCGATGTCGAGACCGGGCGCCCCATGCAGATCGGCGATCGTTGAAGAGAGCCCCGGAGTGCCTGTGAGCAGCGAGCCCCACGCCACCGATCCGCCCTGGACGAGATAGAGCATGCCGGCTTCAGTGCCCGCGATCACATCAGGTCTCGCGTCGCCATCGATGTCCGCAAGTGCCAGCGACACGATCCCGCTGTCCAGCGTGAGACTCCACTCCTCGGAGCCGCTCTCGGCGTTGATGCAGGTGATGAATCTCCCACCGGTGACGATTTCGAGTGCGCCGTCGCCATCGACGTCCCCCAGGACGAGCGGTGAGCCCGGGCCGGAACCGGTCGCGACGGCCGGCCACAGCAGGGAAGGAGGAACGGTCGACGTGCTGAGCGCGAACAGGGAACCGGTCTCGTCGGAGAACACAACCTCCGGACGACCATCGAAGTCCAGATCGCCGGCGGCGAGCTGAGACCCAACCAAATCGCTGCCGGTCATGTCGTGCGTCCATATCTCGTTGCCGCTCTCGTCGAACGCTCGGACACCCGCACCGCTACCCCAGAAGGCGTCCATCGCCACGACGATGTCGAGGTCGGCATCGGCATCGGCGTCGACAAGGATCGGACAACCGATGATGTCGTCAGTGTTGATGTTCCAGAGTCCGTTACCCTCGTGATCGAACGCCATGAGTCCCATGCGGCGGGTGCAAACGATCTCGTCGTCGCCGTCGCCGTCTATGTCACCGGTGGTTGCGGCAATCTCGAGGTTGAAGTCGAGTGGATCGAGGGACACGGCTGATTGCCATACGATCGCACCGGAAGATGAGACAGCCCAGAGCCTTGCGTTCTCGTCGAACAGGATGATGAGCGGACCGTCGTCGCCCATCGCGACACTCGGGCTGTGCAGGTTGGTTCCCAGGTCGATTGGGAAGCCGGTCGGGTGCGGGTACGCGTAGACCATTTCAGAGAGCACGTTGTTCGTCTCGTCGAGTTCGGCGATCTCGTTTTCGGGGTCGATCTCGATCGTGATCGCGTGCTCGCCGACGGCCATGTTTGGAAGGTCGAACTGGACTTCCACGGAGGACCAGGCCTGGATGGGAGGAGAGACCTCGGTGAGAGCGTACGTGTCGCCGGCGCAGCTGTCCGACACGCTCACGGTGACTGCCGGGGCCGGCTCGCGGCTCTGGTTCAGGATTGGTACCGTTATAGAGAGGTCCGAGCCTGCGGCCACTGTCTCGGGGCTCCACGCGATCAGATGCGGCCGGGCCGTCAGATCGGGGAGAGTCGTGGGAGCGTTCTCCGAGCGGTAGAGGAGCGTCGGGTCGCCGAACAGGTTGAACTGTCTCGCGTAGTCTACATTCCCGCCGTCCTGCAGGTGGAGAAGCTTCGCGACCGCGAACGTCTCGCCGAGAAAGACGCAGCCTTCATGGAACGCCGCATCGTAGATTCGCTTGGTCAGCGTCCGGAACATGCCCCCGTCGCTGTTCCTCGGAGCGGCGAGGCAGGCGATGGCGCCCTTGGCCTCCGCATTCACAAGCTGCTCGGCCAGACAATCATAGGAGCCGGTGAGGTCCTGCTCCGTGGTGTTGTCAAACCATCCTGTCATGCAGGCCATCGACAGAGCGATCGGGAGACGGTCGCCGTTCGAGAGACCGGCGATGTTCGTGGTCCGGAACGTCTTGTACCACTCGGAGATCCACCCGTCGCCGGCGAAGTTCATGAAGAGGTACCCGTCGTCGAAGGCGTCAGCGACGGCCTGGGCGCAGACGTAGTCATCAGCAAAATCGTGGCGGTAGATCCTGTCGACCGCGTGGTCGTCGGGGATGATGTCGTCGTATTCGTCGAAGAGCTGAACGTAGTCGTCCTTGGTCGTGTAGAAGAGTCCGGCCACGAGCATCGTGCGCTTCCACCAGTCCTCGCCGGCGGGCATCGGCACGTGGTTGGCCACCTTGTTGACGACGTTGACGAACTCCGTGAGGTTGCCTACCGAGAGTCTGCCGAGCATGACGTCCTCGAAATCATCGTCGCCGGAGACGCACGCGTAGTAGTGGTCGGATGCGAGCTCCTGGCCGCCGTACCCGTCGTAGGTCGGGATCATCACGGTGGTGTTGTCATCGGCGTATGCATCGCCAATGAGGAGCACGAACCCGAGGTGGCCGTCACCGAAGTGCTCAGCCGACTGCGTCTCGTAGACACTTTGGATGAAGCCGTGGAGGTCGGAGGCGCTCTCGATGCCGACCTCGGACACGCGGGCGATGGCGACGTTCAGACCCAGGTAGGCCGCGTGATGGAGACCCAGCGCATAGGCCATAGGGGAGCCGTCAAACTCCTCGGCGACCACGTAGAGGATATCCGCACCGGCCGTCTGGCATTCCTCTACCGACGCGCAGTACGAGACTCTGCCGGCGCTCCTGTCTGTGGCGCCCGGCCGCCAGAGCGGGGCGGCTGCGCCGATGGGTTCATAGTTGAGGACGGAAGAGGCGAGGGCGTTCGTGAACGGACCCGCGTTGACCGAGGCCTGAGCATCGGCGCCCGGGTCCACTCGTATCTCGAACTCGTAGAAATCCTGTCCTTCGGTGAGCCCGGCGATGGCGTCGAGATCGATCGCTACGACCGCGAGACGCTGCTGCCGGATATGCACGACGCTCTCGAGGGTCACCGCGTGGGTGAGTTCGCTCGCGGAGAGCGGGGTGAGCCCCGCGGATGCTCGAAGCGCCGCTGATGCGATGAATGGCGTTCCTGCCGGCGGCACGGCGATCAGGCGTCGGACGGTGCGGGCGTCCTTCCATCCATCGATGGACTGCGCATCCTGCGCTACGGGCAGATAAGCAAGAGACCGGCGCGCCATGGGGCGACCGGCCTCAACGTTGCTCGTCAGAGCGAGCTTTATCGTAGTCTGTGCAAGGGAACGACCATCCGTCCCCGTGAAGCTTCGCCGATCCGCAGCTGGCTCCCGCCAGCCATCCTGCTGCGAATCTGTAAGTTGCTTCTCCGGGCCTTCGGCGAGAGCTGATGTTGTCAGTAGGAGTGCTGAGGCTGCACAGACCATGGCTCCGCGAATCAGACGCGTCCTCCACGGTCCGAGCACCCGCCTCCGGCTCGTCCCGGTCATCTTGTATGGCCCGCTTCTGTGCGCGCGTCTCCGCAGCGCATCATATGCAGGCAGAACGAGCCCGCCGGATTTCCAAGGTCATCGGACCTTGAGGCCCGCGCGGGCTCGTCGTGCATGCTGAATCCTACTGGTACAGCGACTTGATGACACCCCAGCTCGAGTTCTCGACCGGAGTGGAGCAGTCGTCGAGGTACAGGTACATGCCGTAGTTCCACGTCTCGTACGTGCCCGGGCAAGCCTTCGAGTAGGTACCGAAGAAATTCCCCGTGCCGCACATTCCGTCGTAGGCGCCCTCGCCGTTGCGGATGATGATGACGAGACCGGTCATGCTGCCACCACAGAACTCGTTCTCATCCATAATGCCATCATTGTTCGAGTCGTCGACCTGAATCTCGATCGTGCAGATGCCCACCATCGAGCCGCCGTTCGTGTCGTCAACGATGGCCAGAGCGTTCATCTCGGACAGGCCGTGGTTCGTGTCGAAGTAGCCCTTCCAGAAACCGGGCGTGCCAGCCGAGTAGTTCCCCGCGTAGAAAGTGTTCCAGATGTACTGGGCGCGGAGGACCGGGTCCGTCGGCCAACCGGCGTCCGGAACAGTGATGGTCCACGAGCCGGCGGTGATGTCGCCACCAGCGTCCATGCCGCCCACGAACGTCGGAGGGCTGTCCATGAAATCGCCGTTACCAACGCCGAAGAACCAGAGGAAGGTTTCCTGGGCGCATGCAACCGTCGCCAGCGCGAGCACCGCAAGAACAATCACCAACGTGCGCATCGTGTTCTCCTTGGCTTGGCCCCAGAGGGGCGCTTCTCCCACCGCACCGTGCGTCGACCTAGTTGTACAGTGCCTTGATGACGCCCCATGACGACTGATCAACGGGGCTCCCGCAGAAAACGGCGCTGAACTGGCCCATAAGGTTGACCGAGTCGTCGCCAGGCGGGTTGATGAAGTTGAAGTTACCGCCGCTCATCGAGCCGTTGCCGCAGAAGTCGGCAAAGGCGCCGGTGCACGCATTGGGATCCAGAATGTACGTGACCGTCATCTGGTTGCTGCCGTGCTTCTCGTCCTGCGAGAGGATGCCGTCCGCATACCAGTCGCGCATCATGATCACGACCGATGCGTTTCCGGTGACCGTCCCGACCGGCGAAACGAGATCGAACATGAACGAAGGCGAGACCGACTGCGTCACGCCGTCAAAATAGCCGTACCACGCCTGCGCGCCAACCGTGCCATCGTAGTTGTCCGCGAAGAAGTTGTCCCAGATGTAATCGAACCTTGCGGTTGAATCTGCTTCGGCAGGCCAGAGGGAGTCATCGATGTTGACCTCCCATGTGCCCGTCACGCCGAACAGAAACGTCCCGCTGTAAACGACCGGGCTCTTCATCATGCTGCCCATGCCCTGGGTGCCGTACATATAACTGACTGCAGCGGCCGGCATGGCGATGAGGAGCACGAGCGCCGGAACGATCGCGGCGAGCATAAGCTTCCTCATATGGACACGCTCCTTTCCCATGGTGTCCGTCTCAAGTTGCTGTTGCGAATCCTTCGCCTTCACACCGATGCAGGGAGGTGAGACCCCCGTACTCTCCGCACACACTTGCACCAGCGCCTCGGTCTTTCGGACCACCAGGATCCACCCCGCTCCCCTCGGGACCGAGATCAATTGACTGCTTCTGCTTCCATCTCAAGTGTGAGTGACTTCCACAATCACGTCCCATAGTGTACTACATCATCCTGCCACAGTCAATGGCTTTTCGTACTAAGTCGCACAGCCTGCGCGGTGTCGTCGCGCATAGGCTGGCTGGTGGCTGGGGTCTTACGACGTATTAGGCGGTATATATGCGTTGTATGTAATATAGGGATTTCCGCTCGGGTTGCCCTTCCCGGCCCCTGTCAGCAAGCCATGGTTGGACTCACGGACTCCGTTCGCCTAGAATTCTCGAGCGACGGGTTGCCTGGTCGGTCACACCGCAGGATGATGGAGCGTGCCGCGAGCGGAGGGTTTCATGCCACACGAGTGCAACTGCGCAGATGAGACGAGGGGGGTTCGCATTGCGGCCGCCGCGTTGTTCCTCGGTGCGCTTGTCCTGCGGCTCGTGTACGTGAGGCATCTGCAGGCGAGCCCGCTCGCCCAGACGCCGATGCTCGACGAACTCTATCACGTCGAGTGGGCACGCACGCTTGCGTCGGGTGACTGGCTCGGGAGTCGCGTGTTCTTCCGTGCACCGCTCTACCCGTATCTTCTCGGTGCGCTGCTGACCGTGTTTCGTGGGAGCCTGACGGCCGCCCGCGTCGTCCAGGCATGCTATGGTGCGCTCCTGCCCGTCGTGACGCTACTTGTCGGGCGGCGCGTGTGCGGGTACCGGTGCGGGCTGGTTGCCGGTGTGCTCGCAGCCCTCTATCCCTTCTTCATCTACTTCGACAACGAGCTTCTTATCACATCGCTCATAGTGCTGCTCGATGCGCTCATGCTCTTGCTCCTCCTGAGGGCGGACGATCATCCGAGTTGGACGCGGTGGTTGGCGGCGGGCGTCGTCATGGGGCTGTCGGCGATCGCAAGACCGAACATCCTCGCTTTCGCACCCTTCCTCTTTGTATGGATGTGGCTGGCAGCGCGCGGGCGGCATCGCGCAGACATGGGATCAGGACACAATACGGCCGGGGCGACATCTGAGACATCCGGTATCGAGCCTGGTGGATTTACGCAGCTGACAAGATCCACGCCGCTTCTGTCCGCGGTGCATCGCTTCGCGGTCTTCGTTCTCGGCGTCGTGCTTGTCGTGGCTCCGGTGACGCTCCGCAACGGTGCTCTTGAAAAGGACTTCGTGCTCATCGCATCGCAGGGGGGTATCAACTACTTCATCGGGAACAACGCGGGATCGGACGGTGTCTCCGCTGTTATGCCGGGCCTCGGCGAGGCGTGGGAGTACGATGACTGCGAGCGGATCGCAGAACGAGAGGCGGGGAGGAGGCTCAGACCGAGCGAGGTCTCCGGCTTCTGGTATCAGAAGGGACACGAGTTCCTTCGCGGTCATCCCGCCGACGCCGTCAGGCTGTACGTCAGAAAGCTCCTGCTCTTCTGGGACAGCTACGAGCTTGCCAACAACAAGGACATCTACTACTTCGGATGCATGTCGGGAGTCTTCCGCGGTCTGTCGTGGCTCCATTTCGGTGTTGCGGCACCGCTTGCGGCGCTCGGGTTGTGGGCGCTCCGCCGACGCAGGAAGCGGGCGGCGCTTCTCCTGCTGTTCATTGCGTCGTACTCGGGCACGGTCATCCTGTTCTTCGTCAACGCCCGGTTCCGGCTTCCGGTAGTTCCGCCGATCCTCGTGTTATCGGCGGCGGGGCTCGTCTGGTTGTGGGACGAGTTCAGGGAGAGGCGATGGACCCGACTGGTCGCCGGTCTCGTGTGCCTCGCGATCGTTGCCGGTTTCGTCAACTACGACTTCTACGGCACGCACCTCGGCGATCGGCCGCAGACACACAACACGATCGGTCTCGCGCACGCGTCGGCGGGCAGATACGTCGATGCAATAGGCTCGTACGACCGCGCGATCGAACTGGCGCCCGGGTACGCGAAGGCGTTCAACAATCGGGGGCTCGCGCTGGAGGGTGCCGGCGACACGGAGGGCGCGCTGGCTTCATACATGAGAGCGGCGGAGCTGGATCCGACCCTCGCGACGGCGCTCAACAACATCGGCGCGCTTCTCTGGCGGAGCGGCGATCTCGAGGGCGCGGAGCCGTGGCTCGGCAGAGCCGTCTCAGCCGACCCGTGGCTTTCGGAGGCGCAGTACAATCTCGCGTCGGTCCTCGCGCGACTCGGCAGGATCGAGGAGGCCGAGAGCGCGTATCGGTCCGCGATCCGTGCGAGGCCGCGGTTCCGTGAGGCGTGGCATGATTACGGCGTGCTTCTTGAGGATTCGGGGAGAATGCCGGAGGCGATCGCTGCGTATCAGCGGTCGATCATCATCGACCCTCGCTATGCCGAGGCAAGGAACAGCCTGGGTATCGCGCTTGCCCGGACCGGACAGTACCGCGAGGCTATTACCGAACTCGAGGCTGCTCTCGCGCTCGCGCCCGGCGACCGCAACGTTACGGCGAATCTCGGCGTGGTGCGTCAGCTCATGAAGGACAGCGCGCAGTAACGCCGACGGCGCGCCGTGGCGCGCCGTCTCGTCCATCCGCAGTCCTATCCGCGTTGTCCCGACAGCTACATCGGCGCCAGCGCATCCCCGGCCCGCATGATCACGAACGGATGTGTCTCCTCTGCCAGCAGCGCGGAGAGCGCCTTACGTGCGCGCCGGTCCGCGCCAATCCTGCCGATAGCTTCGGCGGCGTAGCCGCGCACTGCCCAGTCTGAATCGGACAGAAGCTCATCGAGCATCCCGAGCGCTGCGGCGTCGGCGATCCTGCCGACGGCGGACAGCGCGACGAGCCTGGCCGGTCCCGAGCCGTACAGTGCCACCCCGGTGAGAGCGGGGAGCGCGTCGGAGCCGAACTCCGTGAGCGCTGCCGCGGCGCTGTACCGGACGCTGTAGTAGCGGTCCGCCAGAGCTACCGCGAGCGCGCGCACGACCTTGTCGGACCGGACACCATCGAGCATCGCCATCCTCTTGAGTGAAACCGCCGAGCTCTTCCTGACGATCTCGTTTTCGTCCGTGAGAAGTCCGAGTAGACCAGTCAGGCCGTCGGGGCTCCCGATGCGTCCGAGCGAACCGGCGACCGACGAGCGGACCTTCCAATCATCGTGCAGGGCTGCCTTGCTGAGCGCCGTCGTTGCCCGGTCGTCACCGAGGCGACCGAGGATGCCGGCGGCCATCGTGGCGCCGCGTGTCGTATCCTCCCTCTCGAGTTCCGTGCACAGCGCCTCGATGAGCGGCCCGACGGCCGGCTCACCGATCTTCACGAGGATATCCTCGAGCGCCTGTCGCTCGCGGGGACCGTCGGTGTCGAGCTGTGTGACGAGGTAGGGGATCGACCTCCCGTGCTCACGCACGAGGATCCTCCGGGACGGCTGAATCATCGGGGCGAACTGGAGCGCCGCGGATGACGAGCGGAGGAAGAGCTCCTCGGGACTGAGCGCGGCGAGGGCGACCGTGTCGACTCCGGCGGCCTCGGTCGCCGCGTCCTGCGCCCGGGCTGCTGTTGCTGGCATTACAATGACAATCGTTGCTGCGATGAGCGCAGCGGGAAGCGAAAGGCGCGCAGCGCGCGCCCGCCGCGTCGCTTGCGATGTGTGTGCGATGCGTATCACTCCGAATCACCCCCCTCCGTGATCGCGGTCTCGAGTTCGGTATCGACCCCGACACCGTGGTCGCTGTAGCTCCACCATGTGTTGTCTGCACCGCGGCCGGCATAGGAGTCGGAGCCCCCGCAGTCGAGGAACACACCGATGCTCCCGTAGTCCCGACGGAGGTTCCCGTAGCCGTGCGTGTTGTCCGGGCTTCTGAGGCCGTACGCATCGTTGCCCGAGTCGTCGATGAGGATACCGATGCCGTTGGCGTTTCCGGCGGCCTGCGAGAGGTCGTGACAGGTGTAGTTGTCGTCACCCGCGAGGTCGTGCAGGACGCCTATGGCGAGATCATGTCCGCATCCCTGGGAGACTCCCTTCGAGACGTAGTTGTCGTCACCCTCGTAGTCGACGAGCGCGGCGACGGTGATGTGCGTGCCCGCGCCCTGCGCGTACTGATATGAGACGTACTGATCGTTGCCGGAGAAATCAACCAGGCCTCCGACCGCGAACCAGTAGCTCGCCCCCTGTCCGAAGATGTCCGAGACGTAGGTGTCGTTTCCGGCTCCGTCGACGAGCATGCCGATGCCGCCCGACGCGTCGGGTCTCCAGCCGAACCCAAATCCTTGCGAGAGGCTGATGTAGTGGTCGAAGTAGCGGATCTCATCCGTGTACTTCCCGCCAGCGTAGTATAAGTCGTTCCCCGACAGGTCGTCGAGCAGTCCAAAGCCCATCACGAAACCGAAGGCCTGCGAGAAGACGGCAGCCCGATACGAGTCGTTGCCTTCCTCGTCGAGGAGCACGCCGATGCCGAAGGCGCCCGAACCCTGGACGCAGGTGTCACCCACGTACGTGTCGTGTCCCCCTGCGTCCCTGAGGACGCCGACTCCGAAGAGACCAGAGCCGAGGGAGAAGCTACCCGCAACGTACCGGTCGTCGCCTGCGAGGTCGACCAGCACGCCGACGCCCATGAACCCCGCGCCGAACGAATGATGTCCGCCGAGATAGACGTCGTCGCCCTCGAGGTCGATGACAACGGCGACCGGGTGCGATGCGAGAGCGCCGCCGATCGGCTGTATGCCATCGCCTCCGTCGAGCGGTTCGGTGCCCGTCGCCCGGCAGTCGTAGACGTCATTGCCTCCGAGATCGATGATGAGCGCGGCGCCGCGTCCGTAGTACGTCGTTCCGGTTCCTCCGATGACGACGGTGCCGAATTCCGTCTGGCGGACCTCGATGACGTCGCCCCACGCGACCGATTCCGGACCGATCCGCTCGGAGTACCGGTCGCCGCCGGTAGCCGGGCCGTGCTGCTCTCGCAGATCGGACGCGACCGCGAGCGACGCGTCGACCGCCTCGGCGACTATCGCGCCGGCGGCGGCGATCCGTCCGTAGTCGACGCGGCCGGCGATGATGAGAAGCCGGTCTCCCAGCTCCTCGGCCTCGTCCGCCTCCTGCTCGCGGATGTCGATGGGCTTCTCGGGATCAAACTCCTCCTCCTCGAGGAGGACCGGGGCGTGCTCGATCAGGAACGCGCGCTCCTCGTCCGTGAGCGCCGCAAACGCGTACGCCATCTCCTCCTCGGCTCTGGCGAATGCAGGGAGAAGTATGCCGAGAGCGTCCGCGCCCTCAGGTCCTACGCCGGGGCACGCCTCGGGCCAGACAGCGAGGTCGAGTTCCTTTGCCGCGGCGATGACCAGCTCCGCCGTACCGACAGGAGACGCGAGATCTTCTGCGAGCCTTCGCACGTACGGCTCAGTGTCGAGCGGGTGCTCCAGAAGACTGTCAGCGACGGTGAGCCGGAACGAGTCCGGGGCGTCGGCGTAGTCCGAGCGGAAGTGGAGGTCGTCGCGCGTGAGAGCTATCGCCGTCAGAGCGCCGTCAAGCGCTTCTGCGACGGTCTCCACCGCAAGCGAGATGGACGGGACGCACGCGATCGTCAGCGCGACGATGAGCGCCGTCGCCGCCGCCGCCGTAGTCGTGGCGGCCCCCGTTCTCGCCGCACCTTGTTCTCTTCGTGGCACTGTCATCATCACTCCTCTTCGGCCAGTCGGAGCCGCACGGCCTCAGCCGTGATCGGCAGCTCCATGAAACGTATGCCCGTCGCGTGCGTCACGGCGTTCG
>CAZNHF010000080.1:0-11749 GCA_964572375.1 uncultured bacterium
TCATCTCGATGTGCTTGTCGTTGATCTTCACGCCCTGCAGTCGGTAGACCTCCTGAATCTCATTGAGGAGGTACTCCTGCACTGCCTTCTCACCCTTGATGGCGAGAATGTCGTGCGGGTTGATCGGGCCCTCGGAAATCCTGTCGCCCGCCGCGACGGCCTCACCATCGTGAACCCTCAGGTGCGTGCCGTGCGGGAGCTTGTACATCTTCTCCACACCCTCGCCGATGACGTAGACCTCTCTGAGGCCCTTCTTGACGTCGCCGAACCGCACCGCCCCGTCGATCTCACTGATCGTTGCGGGACTCTTCGGAGGACGCGCCTCGAACAGCTCCTCGACCCTCGGGAGACCGCCGGTGATGTCGCGCGTCTTGCCGAACTCGCGCTGGATCTTGCCGAGCGTCGTGCCCGGCGAGAGGTCCTGGCCGTCCTCTACGAGCAGACGAGCGCCTGTCGGAAGAATATAGCGATCGCCCGACTTCCCGGTCTTCGACTCCACGACGATCGACGGATGAAGCTCCTTCTGGTCGTCCTCGACGATGACCCGTTCGCGATGGCCGGTGGCCTCGTCCGCGACGCGCTCCATCGTCCTGCCCTCGACAACCTCTTCGAATCTCACCGTGCCGCCGGTCCTGGCGATGATCGGATCGTAGTACGGGTCCCACTCGAAGAGCGCATCGCCCTCCTCGATATGCTGCCCGGCTTTCACGTACAGAATCGCGCCGTAGGGCACGTTGTACGCGCGCTCGCGCCCGTCGTCGCCTTCCTTGACGATGCGAGCATTCCGGCCGACGATGACCTGCCTGCCTTCGCCGTCACGGCGGACGGTGTTCGCCACCTTGAACTCGAACCGGATCGTTCCCGCGGCCACCGCTTCGCGCAGCGAGACCTCCGCGATACGCGCCGACGTGCCGCCGATATGGAACGTCCGGAGCGTCAGCTGCGTGCCCGGCTCGCCGATCGACTGCGCGGCCACGATACCGACGACCTCGCCGATCTCAACCATGCGTCCCGTCGCGAGGTTCCGTCCGTAGCACATCGCACAGATGCCGCGTCCCGACTCGCAGGTCAGCACCGAACGAATGACGACCACCTCGACGTTGGCGTTCCGGATGCGCTCCGTCGCCTCCTCGTCGATGACCTCATTGCGCTCGACGATGGTCTCTCCCGTCGTCGGGTCTTTGACGTCCTCGGACGCGACCCTGCCGAGGAGACGCTCGTAGAGCGGCTCGACGACCTTGCCGGCCTCGACCAAAGCCCTCGTGACGGTACCGCGGCTGGTGCCGCAGTCAACCTCGCTGATGATGACCTCCTGGGCGACGTCGACAAGACGCCTCGTGAGGTAGCCCGCGTCGGCCGTCTTCAGAGCTGTGTCCGCCAGACCCTTCCGCGCGCCGTGCGTCGAGATGAAGTACTCGAGCGCCGTTAGACCCTCACGGAAGTTCGATTTGATCGGCGACTCGATGATCTCACCCATCTGACCGGTCAGCTTCTTGGCGGGCTTGGCCATCAGGCCGCGCATACCTGCCAGCTGACGAATCTGGTCCTTCGAACCACGAGCGCCGGATTCGGCCATCATATGGATCGGGTTGAACCCGCCACTCGCCACCGCCATGCTGACGCCCATCGCGTCGGCCACGTCGCTCGCCGCATGTGTCCACGTGTCGACAACGCGGTTGTAGCGCTCCGTGTCCGTGATGACGCCGTCGCGGTAGTACTTGAGGATCTTGTCGACCTCTTTCTGCGCCGCCGTCAGGATCTCCACCTTGCTGTCCGGCACGATGACATCGTCGACGCCGATCGTGATGCCGCCCAGCGTGGCGTAGTGGAAGCCCATGCTCTTGAGCTTGTCGAGGAGCTCCGCGGTCACGGCCTGCCCGTAGATACGATGGCACTTGCCAACCAGCTCCCTCAAGCTGCCCTTCGACATCGCGGTGTTCACGAACGTCAGTCCGTCCGGGAAGATGTTGTTGAACAGAACCCGCCCGGGCGTCGTGACCCTCGTGCGTCCGTCGACCCGGACCCTGACCCACTCGTGCAGGTTCACCATGCCCTCGTCGAGCGCGAACTGCATCTCGTCGGGGTCCGCGAACGAACGCATCTTCGCCTCATCCGCCGGTTCGCGGACGGCCTTCGTCAGGTAGTAGCACCCGAGAACGATGTCCTGCGACGGGGTCGCGACGGGCTTTCCGTCGGCCGGGAGCAGAATATTGTTTGATGCGAGCATCAGCACGCGGTTCTCCACCTGTGCCTCGAACGAGAGCGGCACGTGCACGGCCATCTGGTCGCCGTCGAAATCCGCGTTGAACGCGGCGCAGACGAGCGGATGGATGCGGATAGCCTTGCCCTCGACGAGGATCGGCTCGAACGCCTGAATGCCGAGCCTGTGCAGCGTGGGAGCACGGTTGAGGAACACCGGATGGTCGGTGATGACGTCCTCGAGGGCGTCCCAGACCTCCGGGCTCTTCCGCTCGATCAGGTTCTTGGCTGCCTTCACGGTCTGCGCATGACCGAGCTCCTGCAGTCTCCGAACGATGAACGGACTGAAGAGCTCGAGCGCCATCGTCTTCGGAATCCCGCACTGGTGCAGCTTGAGCTCGGGACCGACGACGATGACCGAACGACCGGAGTAATCGACGCGCTTGCCCAGCAGATTCTGGCGGAAGCGGCCCTTCTTCCCCTTGAGGAGATGCGAGAGCGACTTCAGGACCCGACGTCCGCGACCGCGGACCGCGCGGGAACCTCTGCCATTGTCAAAGAGCGCATCGACGGCCTGCTGGAGCATGCGCTTCTCATTGCGCAGGATGATCTCCGGAGCCTTGATCTTCAGCAGGCTCTTGAGTCGGTTGTTCCTGTAGATGACGCGACGGTACAGGTCATTGAGATCCGACGTTGCGAACCTTCCGCCTTCGAGCGGCACGAGCGGCCGCAGATCGGGCGGCAGCACGGGGACCGTCTCCATGACCGTCCACGCGGGCTCGTTGCCCGAACCGAGAAACGCGTCAAACACCTGCAGGCGCTTGAGCGCCTTCTTGCGCGACTGCTTCGTCGCCTCGGTGTCGCGTGCCAGCGCCCTGAGCTCCTTGTAGCCGTTCTCGACGTCGACGGCTTCCAGAAGCTCGTGGATGGCGCCCGCGCCCATCTCGGCGCGAAGCCCCGACTCGGTGTTCGCCGCATACTCGGCGTAGCTCTCGCCGGACAGGAGCTCGCCGACATCCAGGTCGGTCGTCCCCGGGTCCAGCACGACGTACGACTCGTAGTAGAGCACGCGCTCGAGGTCACGACGCTTCATATCGAGGAGACGCCCGATGATGTTCGGGTTGCCCCGGAAGAACCAGACGTGTGCGACCGGAACGGAGAGCTCGATGTGACCGAGCCGCTCGCGGCGGACCTTCGACTGCGTCACTTCCACTCCGCAGTTCTCGCAGATCATGCCGCGGTAGCGAATCCGGCGGTACTTGCCACAATTACACTCCCAGTCCTTGACGGGACCGAAGATGCGCTCGCAGAAGAGCCCGCCCTTCTCCGGCTTGAACGACCGGTAGTTGATCGTCTCAGGCAACGTCACCTCGCCGTGAGACCAGCTCCGGATCGCTTCGGGCGACGCCAGACGGATCTGGATCGCCTTGAAGTCCTGTGGCTCTTTGTTGTCTTCAAAGATGCCGAAATACACGGAACTCCCTCCTCGCCCGGGGCCTACTCTCTCACCAGCGTGACGTCCAGACCGAGACTCTGCAGCTCACGGAGAAGGACGTCGAATGAAGCAGGCGTGCCCGGTTTCGGCGGATCCTGCCCCTTCACGATCGCCTCGTACGTCTTCGAGCGTCCGATAACATCGTCGGACTTGACCGTCAGAAGCTCCTGCAGTGTGTGCGCCGCTCCGTAGGCCTCGAGGGCCCAGACCTCCATCTCGCCGAACCGCTGGCCGCCGAACTGGGCCTTGCCGCCCAGGGGCTGCTGCGTTACGAGCGAGTAGGGGCCGATGGAACGCGCGTGGATCTTGTCATCGACGAGGTGCAGCAGCTTGAGCGTGTAGATCATGCCCACCGTCACCTCATGCTGGAATGCGTCTCCCGTTCTCCCGTCGTAGAGGATGCTCTTCCCCGACAACGGCAGACCGGCACGCTCCAGCTCTTCCTTGATGGCCACCACCGTGGCGCCGTTGAAGACCGGCGTCGCGGCGTGGTACCCGAGCTTCTCCGCCGCCCACCCGAGATGGGTCTCGAGGATCTGCCCGAGATTCATCCGGGACGGCACACCAAGCGGGTTCAGCACGATGTCGACAGGAGTCCCGTCCGGAAGATGCGGCATGTCCTCCTCCGGCAGGATCTTCGCCACGACGCCCTTGTTGCCATGGCGTCCGGCGATCTTGTCTCCGATGGAGAGCTTGCGCTTGACCGCGACGTAGACCTTCGCGAGCTTCACGACGCCACGCGGCAGGTCCTCGCCGAGCTTCACCTTATCGATCAGCCGCTCGCGGTCCGGCTCCACATCGTCGATCTTCACCTGATACTCGGCGTGGAGACCACGGACCTTCTCGTTAATCTTGTCGTCCTGCACGACGCCGTCGGCCCAATCGAGCTTCTCGAACTTGAGAAGCTCCATGACTTCCTCGTTGACCGCCCGACCGGCGCGGATGACGAGTTCGTTCGTCCGTGCGTCGCGGAGCGACATCGTCTTTAGACCCTCGATGAGACCGAAGATGCGGCGGTCGCGGTCGCGGATCAGACGCTTCAGGTTCGTGCGAGAATCACTCTTGATGCGGTCGATCTCCTTCTGCATGACCTTCTTGCTCCGCTCGTCGCGGGCCCGCCGCGAGAAGAGCCTCGTATCGATGACGATTCCCTTCATGCCCGGAGGCGCCTTCAGCGAAGTGTCGCGGACATCGCCCGCCCGGTCGCCGAAGATGGCGCGGAGCAGATTCTCCTCTGGTGTCAGCTCGGTCTCGCCCTTCGGTGTGACCTTGCCGATGAGGATGTCGCCCGCGGAAACACGCGCGCCGGCGCGTACAAGACCGTTCTCGTCGAGATTCTTGAGCCGCTCCTCGCTGACGTTCGGGATCTCAGGCGTGAACTCCTCCATGCCCCGTTTCGTCTCGCGCACCTGCGACTCGAATTCCTCGATGTGGATCGACGTGAGACGATCGTCCTTGAGTATCCGCTCGGAGACGAGGATCGCATCCTCGAAGTTGTATCCCTCCCACGGCATGAATGCGACGAGGAGATTGGCACCCAGAGCCAGCTCGCCGTCCTTCGTCGACGGACCGTCCGCGAGGACGTCCCCCTTCTCGAGATGGTCGCCCACCGCAACGATCGGACGCTGGTTGATGCACGTATTCTGGTTCGTGCGCTGGAACTTCCTGAACTCGTAGTCGTCTACGGCCTCGGAACCGTCCAGCGTATCCGTGTGACGGATCGAGACGTGATCCGCGGAGACCTCTTCCACGATGCCGCTGTGCTTCGCCGTGATCACAGCGCCGGAATCGACCGCCACTCGGTGCTCGATACCGGTGCCGACGTAAGGCGCCTCGGTCTTGAGCAGTGGAACGGCCTGGCGCTGCATGTTCGAACCCATCAGCGCCCGGTTGGCATCGTCGTGCTCGAGGAACGGGATGAGCGCCGCGGCGGCCGAGACCAGCTGCTTGGGCGAGACGTCCATGAACTGGATCTCCTCGCGGAGCACGTGCGGGAAGTCGTCCATGTGCCTCGCCAGTAGCGACTTCTCGACGAGTTTGCCCTTCTTGTCCACGAGCTCACCCGCCTGCGAGATGATGTAATGGTCCTCTTCGGAAGCCGTGAGGTACCGGATCTTGTCCGTGACGACGCCCTTCTCGACGCTGTAGTACGGGGTCTCGATGAACCCGAACTCGTTGATGCGTCCGTACGTCGAAAGCGAACTGATCAGACCGATGTTCGGTCCTTCAGGCGTCTCGATCGGGCACATGCGACCGTAGTGGCTGTAGTGCACGTCGCGGACCTCGAACCCCGCGCGCTCGCGCGTGAGTCCGCCAGGTCCGAGAGCCGAGAGACGGCGCTTGTGCGTCAGTTCTGCCAGCGGATTCGTCTGCTCCATGAACTGCGACAGCTGGTTCGAGCCGAAGAAGGCCCGGACGACCGCCGAGATCGGACGCGAGTTGACGAGTGACGCCAGATCGAAGTCGTCGCCGTCGCCGGTCGACATCCGGTCCTTGATGACACGCACCATCCGGGACAGACCCGCGGAGAGCTGATTCTCAAGAAGCTCGCCGACAGACCTGACACGGCGGTTTCCGAGATGATCGATGTCGTCGACGTCACGCTTGCCCTTCACGACCTCGAGTACCGCACGGATCGTCGCGATGAAATCGAGGTGGGTCAGACACGTCGTATCGAGCGGCACGACCTCATCGCTGATATTGAGCTGCCTGTTGATCTTATAGCGGCCGACGCCCTTGAGGTCGTAGCGGTTCGGGTCGAAGAACATCCGATCCACGAGTTCGCGCCCAGCCTCGATGCTCGGGAGGTTGCCGCCCTTCATCGTCTTGTATATCTCCTGAAGCGCCTCTTCCATCGAGTGTGTCTTGTCGCGCGAGAGCGTGGACTCGAGGATCCGAAGATCCGTCGGGTTGACCTGCACGAGTTCGACCTCGCGGATGCCGGCCTTCCTCAGAAGATCGATCACCGTCATCGTGAGCTTCTCGTCGTTCGTAACGATAGTCTCACGGGTCGACGCATCCTTGTATGTCCGGGCCACGATACGCCCGGCCAGTTCGGCGTCCCGATCCTCGTCCTTCCGAGCGAGGATGCGCGCCTTCTCGGCGACCAGAACGAGAACCTTCGGTACCCCGATCTCCTGGAACCGCTTCAGATGCTTGGGAGCCAGCTCCTCGCCGCGCAGCGCGGCGACCTCACCGGTCTCCTCGTCGATGACGCTCTTTGCCAGAAGCCTTCCGCACGGCTCGGTCGCGCGCGTCGCTCTGCCCGCCGGGATTTCGATCTCCTCGGTCGCGTAGAACAGCGCGCGGATGTCCTCGTCCTTTGAGTAGCCAAGGGCCCTCAGGAACGTGGTCATCCGGAACTGATGCCGCCGGTCCGTTCTGATGAACATCTCATCCTTGATGCCCATCCTGACCTCAACCCATGTCCCACGGTACGGAATTATCTTCGCGAAGTAGAGGGTCGTACCGTTCGGGTGCTGCTTGTCCTGGAAGAAGACACCGGGCGAGCGATGCAGCTGGCTGACGATGACCCGCTCCGCGCCGTTGATGACGAACGTACCCCGCTCGGTGATGAGCGGGATGTCGCCGAGGTAGATTTCGCCTTCCTCCGCCTCTATGAGCTTTCTCTCGCCGCCCTCACGGAGTTCCCACCGGACCAGCCGGAGCGTCGCCTTCAGAGGTGCCTCGAACGTCAGATTGCGCTCGCGGCACTCCTGAATCGAGTGCTTCGGCGACCCCATGCGGAAACCCCTGTACTCGAGGGTGTAGGCCCCTTGACGTCCTTCCACCGGGAAGAACTTGCTGAAGACCTCATCCAGTCCGGTCGTTTGCGTGCCGTCTGAGCTCCCGCTGCCCAGGCAGGAGTGGAAAGACTCCAGCTGGACGTCGAGGAGGTTGGGCATGGGCAGCTCACGCTCGACCGGAAACTTGGAGAAGGTCTTTCTCTCGATCACGTGGGGTCCACTCACCGGTCCATCACCCTCCGTCTGGAGAGGCCCTGTCCCTCACTGCGGGCCCTCGCCTCTCGCCGGAGACGGGGAACGAAGACGCAGTCTCCGCCCCCCCATCTCCAAACTCTGCTATCACACCCGGGTCGCCTCTGCACCCGGTCGCAAAGCGCTACTTCAGCTCGACCTTGGCTCCCGCCTCCTCGAGCTTCTTCTTCATCTCGTCAGCTTCTTCCTTCGTGACTTCCTTCTTGATCACCTGTCCCGGGTTGTCGACGAGCTCCTTGGCCTCCTTGAGACCGAGGTCGGTCATCTGGCGGATGACCTTCACGACCTGGAACTTCTTCTCGCCGGTGTCGGCAAGGATGACGTCGAACTCGGTCTTCTCCTCGCCGGCGTCGCCGGCGCCTGCGACCGGAGCGGCAGCCATGGCTACCGGAGCAGCCGCGGTCACGCCGAACTTGTCCTCGAGAGCCTTCACGAGGTCGGCCATCTCGAGAACCGTCATCCCCTCGATCGTCCCGATGATGTCGGCGACCTTACCGGTCGGGGCGGCCTTCTTCTCAGCCGGCGCTTCGGTGGTCTCGACGGCGTCCTTCGTCTCTTCTGCCATGATAAACCTCCAACGGGTTACTCAGTGTGTTGCCTCAGAACGTTCAAACGGCCCTATCTCATCAGCGAGGACACCTGCTGTCCACCCGGCGTTCCTGTCACGAACCGGCAGACCACCTCGACTGGTTGCGGCGCACCCGGGGCGACGGTTGCCCTAGGCTGCTGCCTTCTGCTTCGCCACCTCATCGAGCGTGGAGACCAGCGTACGCATCAGCTCGTGGAGCAGACGCGCAAGCCCGACCACCGGCGCCTGGAACCCGGCCGCGATCTGCGCAAGCAGAACCTCGCGGGACGGGAGATCCGCAAGCTTGCGGATGTCGGCCGCCGACATGAGCGTCGCATCGACCCACCCGAACTTGATCTTGGGAGTCTTCTTGAGCTTCTCGAACTCGACCAGGATCTTCGCCGGAGCAATCGGGTCGTCCACGGACATCACGAGACCGTTCGGACCCGTGAGGTGCTCCGCCAGCAGCCCCAGTCCTTTCGACTCGAACACCCTGCGAGCGAGCGTGTTCTTCACGACCCGGTACTGGACGGCGGCATCCCTGAAGCGCCGACGGATCTCGTTGGCGGTCTCGACGTCCATCCCGGTGAAGTCACTCAGGATCACGACGCCAACGCCCTCAAGCTGACTGTCGAGACTCTCGACAAACGCCTCTTTCTGGTGTCTCTGCATCCGTTGCCTCTCTGTTGGTCACCGGCCGTTCGCGGGTAGACCCGCTGCCGGCCTGGCCGAACTACTGCTTAACCGCGTCGAGGAGCGCCGGAACATCGAGATCGACGGCCGGTCCCATCGTCGAGGAAATCGTTACGTTCTTGATGTAAGTACCCTTCGCGGCCGGCGGCTTCGCGCGGAGGATCTCGCGAACCAGATCCTCCAGGTTGCCCCTGAGCTGGGCGACCTCGAACGAGGCCTTGCCGATGCCCACGTGGATGTTGCCGGTCTTGTCCGTCCGATACTCGACCTTGCCGGCCCTCGCATCCTGGATCGCCTTCGCAACGTCCATGGTCACCGTACCGGTCTTCGGGTTCGGCATAAGGCCACGAGGTCCGAGGATCTTGCCGAGTCTACCGACGTTCTTCATCATATCGGGCGTGGCGATGATGGTGTCAACGTCCGTCCAGCCGCCCTGGATCTTCTCGATGAACTCGTCGCCGCCGACGAAGTCGGCCCCGGCCTCTTCCGCCTCTTTGACCTTCTCGCCCTGCGCAAGCACGAGGATCGTAACGCTCCGACCAGTGCCGTGCGGCAGAACGATGGTCCCTCGAACCTGCTGGTCGGAGTGCTTTACATCCACGCCCAGTCGGAACGCAACCTCAATGGTCTCGTCGAACTTGGCAGTCGCACTCTCCTTGACCAGCTCCAGCGAACGCCCAAGCTCGTACGGCCCGCCGTCATGGCGTGCCTGCTTGAGATCGCCGTATCGCTTGCTTCTCTTCATTCCCTCTCCTTCTCCTCGGGTCTCCCCGACCCTCCCACGGAATCCGCCGTGGTCGCGGTGCGACGGCGAAGCCATCAGCTGATGACTTCGTCATCACCCAAGCAGTTCACCTCGTGAACTGCACATCATCGTCACCACCCATGCTGCGGTTCCCTTCGGGAACCGCCAAGCTGACACGCAGCGTCAGCCGCTAGCCGACGATCTCAATACCCATGCTCCGTGCGGTCCCAGCGATCATCTTGACCGCGGCCGCATCGTCGGCAGCGTTGAGATCGACAGACTTGAGCTTCGCAATCTCGAGTAGCTGCCTCTGCGTGACCTTCCCCACCTTGTCGCGGTTCGGCACAGACGAACCCTTCGCCAGTCCGGCCGCCTTCCTGAGGAGCACCGACGCCGGCGGTGTCTTCGTGATGAAGGTGAACGTCCGGTCCTGATAGACCGTCAGCACCACAGGGATGATCATCCCGGGCTGGTCCTTCGTCTTGGCGTTGAACTGCTTGCAGAAGCCGCCGATGTCCATGCCGTACGGACCGAGAGCCGGACCCACCGGCGGGGCGGACGTCGCCTTCCCGGCAGGGATCTGCAGCTTGACGGTCCCGATGATCTTCTTCGCCATGCTTGCTTACCTCGTGTTCCGATCGTGTTCATCTCGAGTGCCGCGCTGCCGCGGGTCACCCTACGTCGATTCCACCTGAAGAAAGTCGAGCTCGACCGGTGTGGCGCGACCGAAGATCGATACCATCACCTTGACCTTGCCACGCTCTCCGTCGATCTCGTCGATAAGACCGTTGAAACCAATGAACGGCCCGTCGATGACCCGCACCTGCTCACCGACCTGGTACGGAATCTCGGTGTGCTCCTTCGACGGCTTCTTCTCGATGCGGCCGAGGATGCGGTCAATGTCGTGCTGCTCCAGCGGCTGCGGACCCGACGTCGTACCGATGAACGCGGAGACGCCCTGCGTCTCCTTCACCAGGTAGAAGGTCTGGTCATCCATCTCCATCTCAATGAGGAGATAGCCAGGGAACAGCTTCCGCTCGGCCGTACGGCGCCTGCCGTCCTTCATCTCGACGAATTCCTCCGTCGCGATGATGATCTGGCCGAACCGGTCCTCGAGCTTCGCAGCGGCGATCTTCCCCGCAAGCTTCTCGCGGACCTTGTACTCGTGTCCCGAGTACGTATGAATCGCATACCAATGCTTCACTGGCGTTACCTCGTCCAGTCGATCCACCGGTATGCAGCGTTCCTGGCGATTTAGCCGAACACGAGGCTTATCAGGAAGGAAAGCGCCCGGTCGACTATGCCAATGAACACTGCAAGGATGAGAACGATCACGATCACAACCGTCGTGGACTCGCGCACCTCATCACGCGATGGCCACGAGACGCGTCGCATCTCGTTTCTCACCTCACGGATGAACTTGACTAGTCTTTCGAACATAACCCCACCTATCCGGACGCCTGAAGCGTGGTGAGACAGTGGCAGGCCTGGAGGGATTCGAACCCCCAGCATCCGGTTTTGGAGACCGGCGCTCTAACCAGTTAGAGCTACAGGCCTGCACGGCCCGCTCGCTTATTGGACTACCCTTGGGCATCACCCGTGACGTGAGTCCGCGGGCGGCACATCGCACACACGATGCGCTGTGCTCGCCTGAGCTCGCAGTCTCAGCGTCTCCGGATGCGGCACGATGCAGAACCTGAAGACCCGTCCGAGTCACCAGCTCCGCCAAGCGTCCTCCAATGGACGCCCCGCCCCTAACTGAGGGCGCTCCCGCGCCTGCCTATCGCGTCTGCTTGTGCACCGTGTGCTTATTGCAGAAGCGGCAGTACTTTTTGTACTCCAGGCGGTCCGGATGCAATTGTTTATTCTTCGTGTATGTATAATTCCGGCGCTTGCACTCGACGCAAGCGATCACCACGATGTCACGCACGCTCATGCTCCCGTGCTATGGTCACGCTGCTCCGCAAGGTCGCCGCGCTACCAACGTTGCCTGTCTTTATTCGATGATCTTCGTGATCGTGCCGGCGCCGACGGTCCTGCCGCCCTCACGG
>CAZNHF010000081.1:0-11673 GCA_964572375.1 uncultured bacterium
ACAACGGTTGTGGTCCGGGTGTTGCCGGTGGTGCTGGCATCAACCTCGACGACACCTGGTTCGAAGGCAGCACGGACCCCGGCAGCGCGGTCGAGGAGACCAGCTGGGGCCGCATCAAGAGGATGTACCGCTAACACACGTCGAATCATCATCTGATTCTGCGGCAGACAGAAGCCCGCCGGTTCACCGGCGGGCTTCGTCTATGCCCGTGGCCGCATTGATCGTCCGTCTCGATGCAGCCGAGGCTCCCGGTGTGGAGCAAAGCGAAGGGCCGCCCTCGGGGCGTGCAACACGCGTGTTGCTGGCCGATTGGACTGTCTTATGCTATAATAGGCTCGAATTGTGGGATCACCCTTAGGATGGAGGAGTTCATGACGATCGCACGCCGCGCGGCAACACTCGCTGCGTTCGCGGCCGTGATCGTGCTGGGCCTGTGTGTTCTTGCGTCCGCAGGCGACGTGCCCCGCTCCGACCCGGAGATCGAGGAACTCCAGCGCGAGATCGACGCCAACGGATACCACTGGACAGCGAAGCGCACATGGCTCACAGACCTCTCGGCGGAGGAGAGGGACGCGATGCTCGGTCTCATCGTGCCGGAGGAGATCGCCAGGCATGACGCCGCGCTCAACGAATCGAGCCTTCCGTTCCCCGTCCGGCGAGACCACCCGGCCACGTTCGACTGGCGCGACTACGACGGTGTGTCAGCCGTCAAGAGCCAGGGGGGCTGTGGGAGCTGCTGGCTCTTCGGGGGTATGGCGGCGCTCGAGTCGGCCGTGATGATCAACGAGGGCATCGAGTACGACCTCTCCGAGCAGCAGGTGCTCTCGTGTCGGACTCCGGGCTACGGGTGCGGCGGTGGCTTTGCGACGTGGGCGTGGGCCTACATCAGAGACCACGGAGCGGCGCTCGAGTCGTGCATGCCGTACGAGGCTGATGACTCTGTCCCGTGCGAGGATGAGTACTGCCAGAAGTACGCGGCCGTCAGCGAGTGGGTCGACATCCCGAACACGCTCGACGCGATCAAGACCGCGCTGGCGACCGGCCCGGTGACGACCTCCTTCACGGTCTACAGCGACTACTATTCCTACGGCACCGGGTGCTATGAGAATCCGGGCACAGACCCGACCAACCACTGCATGCTCATCTGCGGCTGGGATGACAACGCCTGCAGCGGCGAGGGCGCCTGGCTCGTGAAGAACAGCTGGGACACGACATGGGGCGAGGACGGTTTCGTCTGGATCAAGTACGGGACGTGCAACGTCGGTTCGAACGCGCGTCTGCTCTACTACTACCCGGGCGACGAGGTCGTCTACAAGAGCCACAGCGTCGATGATTCCGTCAGCGGTGACGGCGACGCCAGGCCCGACCCAGGCGAGACGGTCGATCTCGACGTCGAGCTTCACAACGACATCCTCTCTCCGAACAGGACAGGAGTGTCGGCGACGCTCTCCGCGTCGAGCCCCTACATCACGGTGACACAGGCGAGTTCCTACTACGGCGACATCGACACCGGAGACTCGAAGACGGGCACGACGCCGTTCGAAATCACCATCGATGAATTTGCCCCGGCGGGCGTGCAGGTCGAGATGGGAGTCGACATCACCGCGAACATGATCTACTCGCACACCCAGACGTTCACGCTCGTTCTGGGTCCGGTTCCGGTGCTCCTCGTCGATGACGACGGCTCGACCAGCACGCAGACCTACTTCGAGGAGTCGCTCGACCGGAACGGGTACGCCTATGAGGTGTGGACTGAGGACACCGATGGTGACATCACCGCCGGCAGGATGGACGACTACGCGGTCGTCATATGGAACGTCGGGTGGAACGGTAGTCTCAACGACAACAACCGGTCCGCGCTCGCGACCTATCTCGACGCCGGGCACCCGCTCTTCATCTCTGGTGAGGACATCGGCTGGTCGCTCGACGACAACGGCAATATCGACTTCCTCCACGACTATCTGCACGCGGACTACATCGAGGACGATTCCGGGTACCGGAGCCTCGATGGCATCTCGGGTGATCCGATCGGCGACGGCATGTCGTTCACGCTCAACGGCGGGGACTCGGCGATGAACCAGTTCTACCCGAGCGAGATCGACCCGCGCGACTCGGCGGTCGGCATCTTTGAGTACGAGCCCGGCCTCGAGGGCGCGATGCGTATCGACGCGTCCCACAAGCTCGTGTTCTATGCGTTCGGCGTCGAGGGCGTGACGGGCGCTGCGGTCCGCGACACACTCGTGAGAAGGACGCTCGAGTGGCTCGTCGACGCATGGCCCGATGTGGAGCAGCCGGTGGTGGGCGTTCAGACGCCGAACGGCGGCGAGGACGTCACCGGCGAGGAAGACTACGAGATCACGTGGAACGCGACGGACAACGTCGGCGTGACGTCGATCGACATCCTGCTGTCGCGCGACAGCGGCGCGACCTTCGCGGAGACGATCGCCACGGGCGAGGCCAACGATGGCTCGTTCATGTGGGCCGTTCCCGACAGCGCGTCAGAGACGAACCGCGTGCGTTTGGTCGCTCGCGACGCGGCGGGGCTGGCGATGTACGATGATTCCGATGCGGACTTCGTGACGACCTCGGGGTCCGGCATCGAGGAATGGCCGATGCCGCAGCAGTTCGCGCTCTTCCAGAACGCGCCGAACCCGTTCAATCCGATGACGAGGATCAGCTATACGATCCCGACAGCGTCGCGCGTCATTCTGGATATCTTCGACGTCAGCGGGAGGCACGTAAGGCGCCTCGTCGATGTCGAGGCGGCCGCGGACCGCCACGAGGTCATCTGGAACGGGAAGAACGATAGCGGCAGCGATGCGGCATCGGGCGTCTACCTGTACCGACTGACCTCGGACGGGGAGGAGCTCGAACGGAAGATGGTACTCCTCAGGTAGATCCGTACGATGAGGTCGCTCCTCGCGCCGAGTGCAGGTGCGCGGGTTCCGCCTCAAGACCGGTATGAGCAAGCATCGCGAGGGCCCGGATCCGAATCCGGGCCCTCGTTCGTGTGGGATCGAGGCCGTACTCATGTGGAATCGGGGCCGTACTCGTGTGGAATCGGGGCCGTACTCATGTGGAATCGAGGCCGTACTCATGTGGAATCGGGGCCGTACTCGGCCACTCCCCGGTCTGGGCATCGCAACCTCCTCTCCCGCGAGAGGTTGACGATACGCCGTGCTGACCTTTAGGATAGAGACTCACATTCATCACGGGAGTCCCGGATCTGTCTCGCCCGGTTCGCCGGCAGGGGGAACTCGATGAAGCCAACGAACCGCACGCAGAGCCTCATCCTCTGGTTCTTCTTCTTTTCAGGGTTCGCCGGACTCGTCTACGAGGTTGTCTGGGCGAGGCTTCTCGAACGCGTGATGGGTGCGTCCGTCTATTCGATTACGACGGTCCTCACGGTCTATATGGCAGGTCTCGGGCTCGGAAGCTTCCTGGCCGGCAGATTCATCGACCGCCGGAAGGACTCGCTGCGGTTGTACGGCATCCTCGAGGGCGCCATCGGTGTGTCGTGCGTGCTCGTGCCGGCGCTGCTGGTGCTTCTCGCCCCCGTCTACCGGAGCGCGTACCAAAGCCTGGGCGCGACGTTCCAGACCCTGACGTTCGTGCGATTCCTCATCTCGGGTCTTGTCCTCATCGTTCCGACCACGCTCATGGGCGCCACACTGCCCGTGCTCTCGCGATACCTCGCCACGCGTCTGGACGGTCTCGGCCAGACCGTCGGACGGCTCTACGCGGTCAACACGTTCGGCGCCGTGGTCGGCTCTTTCGCGGCCGGGTTCGTTCTGATGCCGGCTCTCGGCATCATGGGGGCCATCTTCTTCGCGGCAGCCATCAATGTCATCATCGCGTTTCTCGTGTTCTCGGTCGACAGGGGCACGCGAACAGTTCCGGCGGTGAAGACCGGACGCGCGATCGACAGGAAGAGCGGAGACGGGCGCCGCAGGAGTGGTACAAAGCGAGAGGAAGCGGCCGGGGACGACGACCGCGCGGGCGCCCGCGTCATAGCGCTCGTCCTCGTGGCGTTCGCCGTCTCGGGTTTTGCGGCCATGGTCTACCAGGTTGCGTGGATGAGGGCGCTCTCGCTGGTCATCGGCTCGTCGGTCTACGCGGTCAGCCTGACGCTGACCGCCTACATTCTCGGTCTTGCTCTCGGCGCCTCGATCGTCTCCAGATTCGTTGATAGATGGGAGCACCTCATCTGGCGTCTCGGAGACATCGAGATCGGTATCGGCGCTGCGGCGCTCATCGTCGTCCCGATCCTCGGCAGACTGCCGCTGGTCATGATCGGCATCGTCGAGCGGTTCTCGGGCTCGTTCGGCGCGCTGATGGCCGCCGAGTTCGGCATCGTCTTTCTTGTCATCCTCGTTCCGACGGTTCTGATGGGCGGGGTATTCCCCATCGTTGTCAGGGTCTGCACCAGACGGCTCGAGGCCGTCGGCAGGTCGGTCGGGACGGTTTATGCATCCAATACCGTCGGCGCCATCGCCGGTTCCTTCGTTGGCGGATTCGTGCTGATTCCGTGGCTCGGCATCCAGGGCTCCATCTCCGTGGCCGTCACAATGAGTCTCGTGCTCGGGGCCGTGCTCACCATTGCCGACACGACGGTCACCGCGAAGCGCCGGTTTGCGCCGGTCGCCGCGGCGGTTCTGCTGGCAGCCGTCGTGCTCCCGCTGATGCCGAAATGGGATCCCGTGATCATGTCAAGCGGGTCCTATCTCTACGCGGACATGTATTCGAACCAGGCTGAGACCTGGGACATGACGGGCGAGGACGCGGTCCGGTCATTCGGGACCGTGCTCTATCACAAGGAGGGCGTTGCGACCACGGTGACCGTCCGGCAGGCGAGAAGCGACATCTATCTCCAGTCGAACGGCAAGACCGAGGCGTCGACCGGTCCCGACATGCGGACGCAGAAGCTCCTGGCGCACGTGCCGATGATGCTGCACGCCGACCCGAAGGACGTGCTTGTCATCGGCCTGGCGAGCGGCGTGACGGTCGGGGCCGTGATGTCGTACCCCGTCGAGGCCGTCGATTGTGTTGAGATCGCCCCGGCGATGGTGGAGGTCGCGAGTACGTTCTTCGCTGAGGCGAACGGGCACTGCATGCAGGACCCGCGTCTGAACATGATCATCGAGGACGGCCGCAATCATGTGGAGTTCGCGGCTCGGAAGTACGATGTGATGGTCTCGCAGCCGTCGAACCCCTGGATCGTGGGTATCTCGAACCTGTTCACGCGCGAGTTCTTCCAGATGGCGCACGACCGGATGAACGAGGGCGGCGTCGTCGGAATGTGGTTCCAGGCGTACAACATGAGCGCGGAGCAGTTCCGGATGGTCGCGCGGACCTTTGCCGACGTCTTCGACAGCGCAACGGTCTGGGAACTCGATCCCGGCGTCGACTACATGCTCGTCGGCACCGTCGGTGAGATCGCGCTCGACTGGGAGCTTCTCGAAGAGCGTCTGGTCGATGCCTCGACGGGGGCGGACCTCGCGTCGATCGGTGTTGCGACACCGCTCGACTACACAGCGCTCTATCTACTGAGTCCAGAGACGATAGGGTCGTACGCGGGCAGCGGGCCGATCCACACGGACAACGGTCTCGAGTTAGAGTTCTCGGCGCCCAAGAGCATGTATCGGCAATCCAGAAGCGAACAACTCGCTGCGCTCGATCGGTTCCGTGCCTCGCCGCGGAGCATCATCACAGGTCTGGCTCCTGCGGAGGCAGAGGCGGTCGATGCTCGCGCCGCCGGACGCCGGCTGCTCGCTCGAGGCATTGTGGCGGAGGAAGCGGGGCGGAGCGAAGACGCGCTCGCGGCATACGATGAGGCCGTCAGGGTGAGCCCTGGTGAGCCGGAGGCCCACGAGGCGCTCAGTCGGCTGTTGTGTCAGCTCGCCTCTTCGGCGGCCTCGGAGGGCCGCGTGAGTGACGCGCTCGTCCAATACGAACGCGCCGTCGAGGTGGCGCCCAACCTCCCACAGCCCCGGTGCCGTCTGGGATCGGCCTACCTCGGATCCGGTCGCGTGGACGACGCGGAACGCGAGTTCGACCGGACGCTGGAACTCGATGCTGACTACGCCGAGGCCCATCTCAATATGGCTTTGGTTCACGAGATGAGGGGCGACGACGCTCTGCAGCTGGAGTCACTGACCGCGTATCTGAAGAGCGCTCCGGCGGCCAGCAACATCGAGCAGGTCCAGGCCCGTATCCGGCAGTTGGAGGTGCGGCTCCGCTCCGGCAGGTAGAGTCACGCGGGTCTGTGCGCGAGGCGGCGCTATTGGGGGTTCACCCGGCCCGACGGGGGATGACATGACGGCTCGGCAGAACGAAAGGCGCGAGTTCATCGACGGCCGCATCCGCGTGCGCGAGCGTTCGCAGATTCTCATAGCGCTCGGCGTGATGGTCGTCGTCGTCGGGTACTTCCTCTGGAGGGAGTACTCGATCGCCGGGACATTCGGATTTCCGCTTGATGACGGCTGGATTCACGCGCAGTTCGCGCGGAATCTCGCGCTCGGCCACGGGTTCTCTTACAATCCCGGCGTGCCGGTCTCCGGTTCGACGGCGCCGCTGTGGACGCTCGTGTCCGCCACCGGCTACCTGGTGGGCGGTGACCCCGTGCTCGCGGCGAAGGTGCTCGGTGTCCTCTTCCTCAGCCTGTCCGTCTACTTCGTGTACGTGCTGGTGAAGGCGATCTCGGGTGACTCCCGCGAAGCTCTGTTCTCGGCCGTGCTCGTCGCGTCGCTACCAAGGCTCGTGTGGGCGTCGCTCTCGGGGATGGAGGTGACGCTCGCGGTCATGCTGACGCTCGTCGGCATCATGGCCCACGTGCTGTACACGTCGCCGGGGGACAGGCGCCAGTACATCGCGACCGTCGCGTTCGGTCTCGCAACGCTGGCCCGGCCGGAGTGCGCCGTGTTCTTTGTCGCCGCGCTCATTGACCGCGTGCTCACGAGCCTCTTCATCAAGTGGCGCGAACTCGCGACTCGGGACTGGATCGGCCCGTTCGCGGCGCACGTGGGGCTATTCCTCCTCGTCGTGGCGCCCTTCCTCGTTTTCAGCAAACGGTTCGGCATCGGGTTTCTTCCTAACACCGTCTACGCGAAGGCATGCCAGTGGAATGCCGGACTCATCGCCGCGGCCGCCTCGCGGAACGCGGCTGAGTTCGTCAGGTCGTTCACGGTGCGGCCGTTCGATTACTACATGTCATTTCTCCACGAGAGCCTGAACAACAACCCGCTCCTGTTCCTGTTCGCAGGCTTCGGGATGTTGCGGATGGTGTTCTCGCTTCCGTACGACGAGGGGAGCCGCTACCGATCGTTCCTTATTCCCATCTCCGTGGTGCTGTTTCCTCTCGCCATCGGCGTCTTCGTGCCGTTCGGCTCAGCGGACTACCAGGAAGGACGCTACATCGCGCCTATCGCCCCGCTCATGCTCATCCTTGGAACCGTGGGCATGTACGGCGCCGCGACGTACGCGGCGAGGATCTTCAGCGAGGCGAAGTTCATGGGACGGCCGGCGCGCATCGTTCTGGAGCGGGCGCTGATATGGCTGTTCATGATCATCGCGCTCTCTGCGCAGTTCAGGAGCGGTTGGTACCGCGGCCGCATTTACGGTCGTGAGGTGGCCAACATAGAGCAGATGCAGGTATCGATAGGGAAGTGGCTCGACCTGCACACACCGCGCGATGCGGTCGTCGCGGCGAACGATATCGGTGCCATCGCGTACTTCTCCGGCCGCGAGGTCATGGACACGTGCGGACTCATCTCGCCCGACGCGCTCCACTACCTCAAGCCGGGAGAGCGGCCCGATCAGGCCGTCTACGCCTTCCTCGAGTCGGTGCGTCCGGATTACGCTGTCCTCTTCCCGAGCTGGTATCCGGATCTCGTGGAGCGGAGTTCGCTCTTCGATCCCATACACCGGGTGGTCCTCAACGACAACATCATCTGCGGGGGTCCGGAGATGGTGGTCTACCGTCTGATGTGGGCAGAAGGCGACGACGGCGAGGAGAAGATCAAGCGCGAGGAGGCCAGGCGACTGATCGAAGAGGCGCGTGCTGAGGCCGGAGCTTCCGGTGAGGCGGAGCGATGATCGGCTGGATCGAGGCGCTCGACATCGCGCTCTTCAGATTGCTGAACACATCCGTGTGGCATCCTATCGTCGATCCGGTCATGGTCGCGATCACGTCCCAGGACCGGTGGTACGTCGCCCTCCTCGGCGCGTGGCTCGCCATGATCATCTGGGGCGGACGTCGCGGCAGGCTGGCAGCGGTGATGGTCGTCCTGGCGGTAGCGCTCTCCGACCAGCTCTCGAGCGGGTTCCTCAAGCCGCTTGTGGGGCGTGTCCGTCCGTGCAACGCTCTGCCGCTTGATGAGATTCGCCTGCTCGTCCGGCAATCGAAGGCGTTCTCGTTCCCGTCGTCCCACGCCGCCAACGCATTCTCGATGGCCACGGTGTTGCTGTGGCGCTACCCGCGCCACGGCGTGCTGATCTTCGTCATCGCTCTTCTCATCGGGTACTCGCGCATCTACGTCGGTGTCCACTACCCGCTCGACGTGCTCGCGGGGGCCGCGCTCGGGTTCCTCTGCGGGAAGTTGGCGATCCTCATCACGCGCTCCACGGACCAATCGTGGTGCGAGCACCGCCGACTGACCGAGACGCGGCGCGTGCTTCGAGACCGGATTGACCGCGGGACGAGCGCCTGACGCCTCCCGGACCGCAGCATGCACACCAAATGAAGACGCCCGGCAGGTGACTGCCGGGCGTCTCGCTCTTCCGTACTCGAAGCGTTCTTCCGACACTAGCTCTCGTCGGCGGGCTCCGGACGTCTCAGGATCGTCACGGGGTTGCTAAGGTACTTCTGAGCGACCCGCATGACGTCTTCCTTCGATACCCCGGCGATCCGCGCGGCGTAGTCATCGGTGAAGTCGTAGCCGAGCCCGTAGAGCTCCGCGATGGCGGCGTCGCCGGCCTGCGAGGCGTTCGTCTGGTTCTGCGTCTCGTCCATGACGACGCAGAGCTGCTTGGCCAGCTCGAGTTCCTCGTCCGTCACATACTCGGTCTTGATCTGCTCGACGTACCCGTCGATGATGCCGACTGCTTCATCGAGCGCCTCGTCCATCGTCGCAGCGTAGATCCCGAAGTAGCCTTCGTCGAGACCCGTCCAGTTGTAGGCGTGGACGACGTAGACGAGACCCTTGCCCCTGAGGTCGGCGTGGAGCCAGCCGCCGGGGTAGTAGATGCCGGAGATAATGCCGTCGAGCACGTCCATCGCGTAGCGGTCCTCGGACCGGTACGGCATTCCCGGGAAGCCCATGGCGATGACCGCCTGAGCGCGGGTGTGGTAGCTCGTGATGGTCTCCGGCTCGGTCCTGGCAGTGAAGCCGACCGGGTCCGGCATCGCGACGCTGGCGGGACTCCACTTGCCGAACGCCTTCTGCGCGACGGCAACGACGTCGTCCCTGCTGATGTCCCCGAAGATCGAGACGACCGTGTTGTCCGGAGACATGAAGGCCGCGTGATGTGAGACGAGATCGTCGCGCGTGATCGTGTCGACGCTCTCGGCGGTCCCGACCGGCGCATTCCCGTACGGATGGTCGCCGAAGTAGGCGCCGACCATCCGGTCGATCGCCTCGGTCGCCCAGTCGTCCTTGCGCGCGAGGATGCCGGCCTTGATCAGTTCGCGCTGCTTCTCGATCTCAACGCTGTCGAACTTCGGGTTCAGGAGGACGTCCGCGAAGATCGCGAACCCGTTCTCGAAGTCCTGCGAGAGAAGCGTGAGCGAGGACTGGATGCGCGTGTGGTTCGCGTTGCAGCTGTACATCGCGCCCATGGAGTCGAACGCATCGGAGATCTGTGCCCCGCTGCGTTTCTCCGTCCCACGCGGGAGCATGCTCGCCGTGAAGTTGCCGAGACCGGCGATACTCTCGACCCGTGTCCCGCCGAGCGTGTAGCTGCCGACTGAGACGATCGGGATCGTGTGGTTCTCCTTGATGAGGAGGGTCAGACCGTTGTCGAGCACGATGCGCTCGATTTCGCCGACCTCGGACTCCTCGACCTCGGGTCTGACCGAGACGGCGGTTTCGTCGCCGTACGGCTCGAGGATGGCGATGCCCAGGTTGTCCTCATAGAAATAGCGGTTCGCCGCGGCCATGATCTGCTCGGCCGTGACCTCCTGGATGTGCTCGACGTACAGCTCGTCGAAATCAGGGTTGCCGGTGCCGAGTTCGGACTGGCCGAGACTGCTCGCGATGCTCTCCATGTCCTGTCGACCGAGCCAGAACTCGGCGGCCTTCAGCTGCTTGGCCTTCTCGAGCTCCTCGCGGGAGACCTTGCCGTCCTTCATCGCGTAGAGCTCTTCGAGGATGACCTCGACCGCGGCATTGATGTTCGCCGGGTCGAGCTGCATGGAGACGACGAACGAGCCGGCGCCGTAGTTCGGCGTGCTCGACCACGTCGTAATGCCGTAGACCAGCTGGAGTTCGTCCACGAGCTTCCTGTAGAGACGGGAGCTTTCACCCTCCGACATGATGTGCGACAGCACGTCGAGCGGGTAGAGGTCCGGGTCGCTCAACGACACCGTGTGGAACCCCATCATCACGTAGGCCATGTCGAGGTCGCGCTGGATGCGGCGCTCGCGTCGCCCGAGCTGAGGGGGTTCCGCCGTGATCGTAGGCACGTCGATCGGCTTGCGCTCCCACGCGGCGAAGGTGGCGTGAATTTCTTCGTACGCCTCCTCGGCGTCGAAGTCACCGGCGACCACGAAGATCGTGTTGTTCGGGACGTACATCCGGTCCCTGTACTTGACGACGTCGTCGCGCGTCAGGCGGTCGAAGTTCTCGACATAGCCAATGACCGGGTACTTGGCCGGATGGCGCTCGAACATCGTCTCACCATAGAGCGCGTAGATGCGCCGGGCTGGCTCGTCGTAGCCCATGTTGATCTCGCGCGTGATGACGCCCTTCTGCGCATCGACTGCTTCCTGGGGGAAGCTCGCGTTCATCGTCCAGTCGGAGAGGATGTCGAGAGCCTTCGAGAAGTGCTCCGTCGACGTCTCGATGAAGTAGCAGGTGTGATCCTTCGTCGTGTAGGCGTTGGACCCGCCGCCGATCGACTCGATCTCGCGCTCGATGTCCTCGAGCGTCCTCGTCGGCGTCCCGTCGCTCAGAAGGTGCTCGAGGTAGTGCGAGATGCCGCACCCGAGGTACTCGGCCTCGTAGATGCTGCCCGCCTTGAAGTACACCCTCATGTTGACGACCGGGGAGGAGTGATTCTCCCGGAGGATGACCGTCAGACCGTTCTCCGGCATGACCCGCTTGATGGTATCGCCCGCGTGTGCCAGCGCCGTCGCGGCAAGCACGATGACAAGGGCAACTGCGAGGATTCTGGCACTTGTTCGCATCGACTTCTCCTTGTTCCGGTGTCCCCGACCGTCCTACTCACACAGCGGCCGCCGGCACGGCCTCTGCGAGGGCGCGCTGCGGCGGACCGAGTGTCTATGATTCCAGATGTTAGACAACATCATAACGCAGGCGTTGCACAGGTTCAAGGGGCAGGCGGCTGCGGCGGGCCCGCTCCGACGCCTCCCGTTCGGACGGGCCTACCGGTCTATCCGGCCCACCTGCTTGCCTCCCTCAACGTGCTGTGGTTGAATGACCGGTCACCCCTTCC
>CAZNHF010000082.1:0-11657 GCA_964572375.1 uncultured bacterium
GCGTCGGATAGGCGTCGGCAACTGCCGACAGTTCCGTCGGTCAGACGAAGGTGAAGTCGCCGGGGTAGAAGCACAACAGCACCCACTTGCCGCGGTAGTCCGACAGCTTGACGTTCTTGAATCCGGTCCCCTGGATATACGCGGACGCCTCGAAGTCGGGCGCCTCATGGCCAACACGTGCGGTCATCATTGTGGCACCTCCCTGTGGTCTCGCAGCGCCCTCCTCACGAACCGGCTCCGGACTTACTGGCCCGCCGGCGGCCTGAACGCACGAGTCCTTCTCGTTCCCCATCCCACACACTCCTTTCTGTGTTGGCAACCCTGCTCAGACCAGCGCGTCTCGGACGATGTTCGCCAGCTCCGCAATCGAGAACGGCTTCCTGAGCAGCATCGCGTCGTCCTCGAGCACGCCGCGATGGGCGATGACGTTCGCCGCATACCCGGACATGTAGACGTACTTCGCCTCCGGGATGATCGACTTCAACCGCTCAACGAGCTGCCGGCCGTTCATTTCCGGCATCACAACGTCCGTGAGCACGAGGCCGATGCTGCCCGCGTTCTCGCCGGCGACGCGAATCGCTTCCAGTGGTGTTCCAGCGATCAACACCGTGTAGCCAAGTTGCTCGAGCATCCGCTTGGCCAATCCGAGAATCGCTCTCTCATCCTCGACAAGCAGCACCGTTTCCGTCCCTCGCCGAGGGGGGACAGCCGCGACGTCGGCCGCTGCCGCGACGAGTTCATCGTTGAGCCTCGGCAGCCCGATCCTGAACTCGGCCCCGTGCCCGGGCTCACTTTCCACGGTGATGTATCCTCCGCTCTGCCTGACGATGCCGTAGACCGTGGCCAACCCCAGGCCGGTCCCCTCTCCAACCGCCTTCGTGCTGAAGAACGGCTCGAAGATGTGAGCGAGAGTCTCCTCATCCATGCCGCTACCTGTATCCCTGAACTTGAGGACGACATACTCCCCCGGGGTGAGGTCGAGTTCGTCCTCACAGACGGGTCCCTCATGAACAACGATCTCCGTGCTGATGCTGACCGCACCCACGCCGTCGATCGCATCCCTGGCGTTAACCGCCAGATTGGCTATGAGCTGATCGACCTGAGAGGGGTCCATTCTCACCGCACAACTCTCACTCGCAGGCCGCCAATCGAGCGTGATGTCTTCACCGATAAGGCGCTGGAGCATCTTGAGCAGTCCGGACACGCTGCCGTTCAGGTCGAGCACTTCGGGAGTGATGGTCTGCCTGCGTGCAAATGCCAGCAACTGCCTCGTGAGCTCCGTTGAACGTCTCGCCGCCGACAACACCTGCACGAGATCCGCGTGGAGCGGGTCCGCAGGCGGTAGCTTCAGCATGGCCAGTTCGGTGTACCCCATGATCACGCTGAGGATGTTGTTGAAGTCGTGGGCAACGCCACCCGCGAGTCTGCCCACGGCTTCCATCTTCTGAGCCTGCTGGAACTGGCTCTCCAGCTTCACGCGCACTTCCTCCGCGTGTTCACGCTCTGAGAAATCGTGCGTGATGCCCAGGATCTCACGGACATTGCCTCCGGCGTCAAGCAAGGGCACACACGTGATGTGAAGGTGCTGGAGATCGCCCACACTCAGTCGGACGTCGACGTCCACAGACTGAGGAGTGCCGGTGTCCCGCGCCTTCCGGAGCGTCGGCATGTACGTTCCACACACCTCGATGGGCCAGAGGTCTTCCTCGCGCTTCCCTATGAACTCCTCGGGATCGCGACCGGAGACCGTCGTAGTGGCGGAGTTCACGTAGCGAATCCTCAAGTCTGCATCGTAGATCACGACGACATCCGGAATGTTCGCCAACGCGCGCCTGAATCGTTCTTCGCTCTCCCTCAACGCCTCCTGCGCCCGTTTGCGCGCGGTGATATCCCGGGCGACACCCAGCACGCCGACAAGATTGCCGTCAGGATCATACATCGGGGTCTTGATCGTCTCGACGGATTCCACATGGCCATCACTGGCGAATGTCAGCTCTTCCTCGTTCATGCTCGGCCCGCCCGCCTCCACGGCGGCCCTGTCATGCGCTCGAAAGAAGTCGGCGATTTCCCTGTCCTGGAAGTCATAGTCCGTCTTGCCCACGACGTCGGCTTCGGATGCCCCAAAGAAGCTCTCAAACGCGGGATTGCACGCGAGGTAGACGCCGTCCGGCGACTTCAGCCACACCAGGTCAGGTATCGTCCTGATGAGCGCATGCAGGTGCGTAGCGCTCTTCTGCAGCTCTTCCTCCGCCTCCTGGCGCCTCCGGTGCTCCTCCCGCTCTGCGAGTGCGCGCCGCACGACGGGAACCAGCCGCGTAAGCCGGGCCTTGAGGACGTAGTCGGTCGCGCCGGCCTTGATGCTCTCGATCGCCGCGTCTTCGCCCATCGTCCCCGAGACCATGATGAACGGCACGTCGATGCCGCGCTCCAGCATGAGTCTCAGCGCCTCGAGCCCGTCAAAACCCGGCAGCGCGTAATCGGATAGGATGAGGTCGTAGTCCGATGTAGCGATGCTCTCGAGGAAGGCCTCGCGCGTGTCGACATGATCCCATTCGCATTCGTATCCTGCCGCTGTGAGGGCCGCGATCTCGAGAGTGACATCGTTGTGTTCGTCCTCCAGGATCAGAAGACGGAGCACGCCCGGCGCTGTCCCGCGCCTGTCTGCGTCTGTCACTCCCGGCTCTCCTCTCTCGCACTCGGTGGCGCCTCGTTGGTCAGCACCCAGAACAGGCCCAGCTGCTTGACGGTCTCGATGAATGCCTCGAAGGCCACGGGCTTGACGACGTATGCGTTCGCGCTGAGCTTGTAGCTGGCCACGAGGTCTTCCTCCTCGCGCGATGACGTGAGCACCACAATGGGGATGGACATCAGTTCGGGGTCACTCTTCACCCGCCGAAGCACCTCCAGCCCGTCGACCTTCGGCATCTTGAGGTCGAGAAAGACAACGACGGGATCCTCCGGAGAGCGATCGGCGTACTGACCGCGTCGATACAGATAGTCCAGAGCCTCCGCTCCGTCCCGCGCAACCGCGACCTGGTTCGCCAGGTTGTGCTCCTCCAGAGACGCGAGAGCGAGTTCGACATCCCGGGGATCGTCATCTACGAGCAGTATCTTGTTCGCCGATATCATTCGCATCCTCCCCTGCCCGCTTCACGGAGAAGAAGAAGGTCGCGCCGCGATCGACGCCGCCCTCCGCCCATACGCGACCTCCGTGGCGATGTATGATGCGCTTGACCGTCGCCAGACCGATGCCCGTCCCCTCGAATTCGTCTGCGCGGTGGAGTCGCTGGAACACGCCGAAGAGCTTGTCCTTGTACTGCTGCTCGAATCCGACGCCATTGTCGCGAATGAAGAACGTGACCATGTCCGCGTCCTCTGCGTCCTCTGTGCAGATCGTCCCGATAGCGATGCGAGCCACGTCGCGCGGGGCCGTGTACTTGATGGCGTTGGCGATCAGATTCTGCCAAACGAGCCGAAGAAGATCGCGGTCAGCCAGGACCGGCGGCAAGGACTCGACATCCCACTCGATGCGCCGACCCTCCATCAGATGTAACAGCTCCGCTCGTGCGACCCGTACAACGTCGTTCGAATCCACGCATTGGAATGACGCGCCAGCGCGACTCGTTCGTGAGAAGGCGAGTAGATCGTCGATCAGCCGGCCCATCCGCGCTGACGACTCGGCGACGGTCTGCAGGTAGTGTGTGGACGTGACATCCAGGCGCCCTTCTTCGCGCTCCAGCAGCAACCGGACGAAGCCATCGACGTGACGAAGCGGCGCTCGCAGATCGTGCGAGACGGAGTACGAGAAGGCATCCAGCTCCCTGTTCATCGCCTGCAGGGCTCGGCTTGCTGATTCGAGCTCCTCCTGGCTTGCTCGCATCCTTTCCATGACCACCGACATGTCTTCGTTCAGCTTCTCCACCTCGACGACTCTGGCATCCAGTTCGGCGGTGCGCTCTTCCACGAGCCGCTCCAGATGCCTGCGGTGCTTCTCCAACTCCTCCTCCGCCAACACACGCTCAGTGATGTCCGCCAGGACCGAGGCGCACTGGCCCGGCTTCGGCTGATACGTGAAGACCTCGTACCACCTCCCAAACTTCGTGCTGTACTGCCTGAAGTGCGAGGGCGCGCCGGTGAGCGCCACGCTTGCGTATCGTCCCACCCAGGGTGTCTCTGGAGCTATTTCGCGCAATGTCCGCCCCATGAGGCTCCCCGGCTTCATGCCCGTCATGCCTTCGCTCGCGGGGTTCGCCTCCACGATCAGGAAGTCGCAGACGTTGCCCTGTTCGTCAATGACGGCCTCGTGGAGAACGAAGCCCTCGCTCATGTTCTCAAACAGAAGGCGATACTTCTCTTCACTCTTCCTGAGCGCATCCTCTCCTCGCCTGCGCTCGGTTACGTCTCGCAGGAAGATGACGAGTCGTCCTCCGTCCATCGGAAGGTACTGCACGCTGACCTCGACATCGAACTCGGTTCCATTCTTGCGTCGGTGTCGACTCTCGAAGCGCCCTTCTCCCTCGGTAACGAACCGCCGTATGTGCGCGGCCGTGTCGGCGGGAGTCTCGACGGCCTCCAGATCGGCGATACTCATCTCAAGCAGTTCCTGCTCCGTATAGCCGCTCGTCAGGCAGTACACCTCGTTGACCTGCAGCAACCGTCCCTCCAGGTCCGCCAGCCAGAATCCATCCATGGCGGACTTGAGGATCGTCCGATTCCGCTCAGCACTCTCCCGGAGCGCCTCCTCTGACTCCATGTGTCTGGAGATCATGTGGGCCAGCTTGAGGCTGCTGTACGCATTCTCTGCCAGCACGGTGGCCATCTGAACCAGCAGCCGCATCGAGCGAGTGACCTTGTCCCGGCTGACGCGCGGCACCCGACCCAGGGCTTCGAAGTACGCGTTCTGGTCGAAACCGCACTCAACTGCCCTTGCGGCGAAGGCGCCACGATCCACGATGTCGTCATCGTAGAAGAACTGGCCCGTATAGACGTTGCCGACGTGTCTGTCACCCACGACAAGTGGCGTCACGACGTCCCAGAGCTGGTTCTTGCACCGGTAGGCCGCAAACTCACCCTGGGTCACCTTGCCGGTCAGATAGAGGTCGCTCTCCGTGCAGTTCTGAGCGGTCTGCGGATGTATACGATGGAACTTCATGCAGATGTCCTGCCACCCCGTGGCCACAAGGACATCTCCATCCATGTCGAGAAGGGCGGTCGCCAAACCCGTGGTCTCGGTGAAGGCTTCGAAGAGAGACTGGAACGTAGGCAGGTGGAGGACGGCGGACAGCCCATGCTCGAACACTTCTTCTCCCGGTTCGAGCGACGCGCTCTCCGGGAAGACGTCGCGGTCACGCCGCGGAGTGTCACTCCTTGCCTCCGCACGACGCGGACGCGCCTGAAGCTCCTCATGCGACGGCGGTTCCTTACCCATACAACATCATCCCCGCTTCTTTCGGCGCCTACGCCTGCGTCGCCTTGACCCGTTCCTCCTGCGTCATCGCTGCCAACCGCTCAACTTCCTGCACATCGAGACCGAGCCCCTTCGCAACCCGTGTGCCGTAGTCCGGCGTCACCTTATGGCTCGTCGTGAGTCGTCGCCTCCTGTCGGCCATCATGATTTCCCTTGCCGGGCGCCCTGCCGCGGTGTCAGCGCCGCGGCGGCCTCCCTGGTTATCGTCTTGAGGCTCGCGAGATGGATCGTCACGCCGACGGCGATGACGAGAAGAAGGCTGCGAACCAACGAGCTGTCGGTGAAGAAGAGGCCCGCGAGAGCGAGACAGCACCACAGCATCGTGATGCCTCCAACCTTCGTGGCCATCGTGGTTGCCCTGTGCTCGGTGTAGTTCCGAACGTAGCTTCCGACCCACCTGTTCGTCATGAGCCAGTCATAGAAGCGCTCGGAGCTGCGCGCGAAGCAGGCGGCTGCAAGAAGCAGGAACGGCGTGGTAGGCAGAAGGGGCAGGAAGATGCCGGCCGTGCCGAGGCCGACGCAGACGAGACCGACCGCGACCAGGAGATACTTGATCACGCGCGGCACGCCCGTCTGTTCACGTGCTGCTGTCACGCTGGCTCCTCGTTGCCGCTCCCTCGCTTCGCGCACACGGCGCACACGCCGCGGACCTCGACACTGACGCTTGAAACCGAACCCATGCGTCTCACGCTCGCTGGTGCGGTCAGAGCATCGTACTCCTCGTCCTCGAAGTCGCGGACGAGCCCGCAGTTCTCACACACAAAGTGGTGGTGCGAATCGAGGTTCGCGTCGAACCGCGCCCTCACTCGCCTCGGCCCCAGCGTCGAGATGAGTCCGAGGTCCTCCAGCAGCCAGAGCGTCCGATAGACCGTATCGAGCGACACGGTCGGCACGCGTTCTCTCACGCCGTTGAATACGGTCTCCGCATCAGGATGCCCCGTTGTCGAGGCCACCTCCCGGAAGACCTCAAGACGCTGGTGCGTCACCTTGAGTCCGGCGTCCCTGCATCCCATCTCGAACCGCTCGAGCCGTCGGGCGATCTCTGCATCAGGTACGCGCATCCGACACCCTTTGTCATGGGAAGATTACTAGATAGGAATCTATCGTGATTTAGGCTCGAGGTCAAGAGGATTCTGAAGCACGGTCAGCGGGATGGATGAGCATCGCGGTGTGTGCAGAATACGCGCTGAGGCTGGTGGCTTTCTCTCACCGGGCGGTCGGGGTCACCACGCTCGTCGGCCGCAGGATCTCGACCGGGTTCGGTGGCACGAGCTTCTCCCACTCTCCGTACATGCAGTTGGGGAGCACGAACCAGTCGACGCCCCAGTGGCAGGCGGCGTTGTCGACCGCGGTGTCCCGCGCAGCGATCGCGCGAAGGTGGTCGTCGGTCGTTGCGTCGTCACCGAGTCTCTCCGGTGCGAAGATCTCCGCGAAGTCGCGGAGATTGTCGCCGAAGATCATCAGGATGTTGTACCGCGCGCTGATGGCGTCGCGGCGTGATGACTTGTTCGATGAACCGCCGGTAGCCTTGAGGAAGAGGCGCTCCTCGATGCCGTCGACATTCAGACCGAGCCGCTCGAGCACGGCAACCGTGTACTCCTGGTTCGCCTCGTTGCGGTTCGAGAGATAGACGACGCTCACACCGAGCGCCTCAGCCTTCGCGATGAACCCACCCGCCCCGGGGACGAGCAGCACCTCGTCGACGCCCTCCTGTTCGTAGACCGACCAGAGTGCGGACGTGTAGCGGAGTCCGTTCTCGTAGAGGAACGTCTGGAAGCTTGAGATGTCGAGGACCGTCTCGTCGAGGTCGAGCACGACGGCGGGACGCATCGGCGGCGGGTCCGCGTCCTCCATCAGTTCCTCGAGCCGGTACCCGGCCGCCGCGTAGATGGTCATGCAGCACGCGCGGTACTCGGCCGCGGTCTGGTTGTAGATGTTCGCGGTGAGCGAGCCCTGCTCCGGCGGAACTGCAGGAGCCTGCGCACCCGTGTCCGCGAAAACGGTCGGGACAGCGAGAGTGAGCATCAGGAGGGCGGCAAGGGTGATGGCATGGACGGGCTTCATGAGGGTCTCCGATCGCCGGAACCGGCGGAATGAGTAACCTCGCGCGGAATCGCGCGAGGGAACGTCACCGGACATGATACAGTGACCGAACAGGGATGGCAAACGGCGAGCAGGCATCAGGAGGAATGCGCCCGTGAGCGTCAACATCACGGCAACGGTGGTCTTCGTGGTCGTCACCACGCTGACGCCGGGGCCGAACAACATACTGTGCGCCTCGAGCGGTGCCCTCTACGGCTACCGGAACAGTGGCGCGCTCGCGTGCTGGGCATCGTGCTCGCGGGGGCGCTCGTCTACACGACGCTCGACCCGGCAGGAGTCTTTCACAGGATATCGTGACCGGCGAAATGGTTTCCGGCAATGTGTTCCTTCGCCCTGCGAAGCTTCCCGCACTGCTGGTACAATGACGGTACAAGAGCTTCTGGTCTCCCGTGATGAGTATTCCTCGCCCGTGAAGCCGACCAGAGGTCTGGGGCAGCATCATTCAGAGCGCGCCTCTTGAACCCGGATGTGACGATGACGACCAGGATGATCGTGACTCCACTGTTGTTCCTGCTGATGCTGGGTAGCGGGGCAGCGACTGGAAGCGTGCGAGCCCTCCCGAACACGGCACGCACCAACCCCGACTCCGCTGTGGCGGCGAACGTGAACACGGCTCCGGATGACGCGGCACGTCCCAGAATCGCGCTCGTCCTCGGCGGTGGTGGCGCCCGAGGCGCCGCTCACATCGGTGTGCTCAAGGTTCTTGAGGAGATGCGCGTGCCCGTGGATTGCGTGATTGGCACAAGCATGGGCTCGGTCATCGGCGGCCTCTACGCGTCGGGTGTCTCACCGGACGACCTCGAGCAGCTTCTCATCACGACCGACTGGCCGGACCTCTTCGACGACGCTCCCGCACGCAAGGCGACACCTTTCCGAGGAAAACGGGAGGATCGGAAGTACCTCCTCCCCATTGAGTTTGGCGTGCGCGTCGACGGCCTGCACCTCCCGTCCGGGCTCATGCAGGGACGGAAGGTCACACACCTCATGAAGACGCTGACACTCCGAGTCGGCAATCTCGACGACTTCGATGAGCTCCCGCTCCCGTTCCGATCAGTTGCATGTGACCTGGACACCGGCGAGATGGTCGTCCTCTCGAGCGGTGACCTGGGCGACGCGATCCGCGCCAGCATGTCCATCGCCGGAGCATTCTCGCCGGTCGAGCTCGACGGCAGGCACCTTGTAGACGGCGGCGTTATTCGTAATCTGCCCGTCGACGTGGCTCGCGCAATGGCCGTGGACGTCATCATTGCCGTTGACGTCTCTTCCGCCACGGGAAACGAACCGTACGACTCCGCTGTCTCCATCTACAAACGGAATCTCGCGATCATGGTCGCGCAGAACGTCAAGACGCAGACCGAGACGCTGGCCGACCACGACGTGCTGATCGTCCCCCAGCTTGGAGACATCTCATCGTCGGATTTCGCGCTGGCAGCCGAGGCCATTTCCATAGGAGAGACGGAGGCACGGGGACACGCTGCGGAGCTCGACACGTACGCAGTTGACGAGACCACCTACGCTGCGTACCTCGACAACCTGCGCTGCGGTGATGGATGTCCGGAAGACGAGATCATCATCGATGAGGTCCGCTTCAGGGGCGCAGGCCGCGTCTCGGACGGCATCTTCGAGCGCGCCATCAAGACGAAGACCGGCGTCCCGCTCAACATGGACACCCTGCGCGAAGATCTGGCCCGCATCTACGAACTCGGGGACTTCGTCTCCACCGACTTCGACATCTTCGAGGACGATGGATGCCGTGTGCTCGCGATCAACGCGAAAGAGAAGGTTTGGGGGCCTACATTCGTACGCTTCGGGGTCGGCATGAACGCCGATTTCCGTGGCGAGAACGAATACGGCGTCATCGCCGCCCTGCGCACGACGCGCATCAACAAGCTCGGCGCAGAGTGGAGGGCAAGCACGAGATTCGGAAGCACCAATGAGCTCATGACCGAACTCTACCAACCGCTCGATTATGGCGATTTCTTCTTCGTCAATCCTCAGGTCCGGATGACACGGCGTGATGTGCGCGTCATAAACGAGGACGACAGCCGAGCCGAGTTCCGGGTCCGCTCGCAGGATGCTTCGCTGCACGCAGGTGTGCAACTCGGCACGTACGGCGAGGTGAGAGGCGGTGTGTTCAGAGGTTCTGGAACCGCGGACCCAAGGCTCGGCCCGGCGGAACTCGAGCAGTACGACTACCAGACCGGCGGATGGACCGCCCGACTGACGATCGACGATGCGGACGACGGATCGTTCCCAAGATCCGGAGGGCTTGTAGTTATCGACGGCGTGTTCCATCGTGAGCGTTTTGGCGCAAGCCAGTCATACCACCGGGTGCGCGCCGACATCAACCGCGCTCGATCGTTCGGCCGGAACACGGTCGTGATGGTTCTCCGGGCTGGTTCGTCATTGAGATCGGAGCTCCCGGACATCGAGGAGTTCACACTCGGCGGCTTCCTGTCGCTCTCCGGACTCGAACCTGACCAGATTCGGGGCCCCCACTTCGGTGTCGTCGATCTGGTCTACGTGCGCGAACTGTCTCAGTTCAGAGGTCTGTTGGAAGGGACCGTCTACGGCGGTCTTTCGCTTGAGACCGGGAACGCGTGGGACGATCCTGGCGCAATCGATCTCGAGGATCTCTGCTTCGCGAGTTCCATCTTTGTCGGAACGGACTCCGTCCTGGGACCAGTCTACTTCGCCGTGGGCATCGCCGAGGGCGGGAACGTCTCAACCTACCTCTCGATCGGCGGGTTCCCGGGCGTGAACTGACACGCACGCGCGTTCGCCGGATCCCTCCCAAGAAATTCTATTGACTATTTACAATAGCGATTTTAGATTAAGACAATAGCACTGCAGCTTGGGGTTTCCACGCCATGGCCCATTCCGGAAGACGCCGATGACGACCCGAAGAAGCGACGGCGAGAGAACGAAGCAGGCCATCCTCGACGCTGCGACCCACGTTTTCGCAGACAATGGCTTCCACGACGCTCGCGTCGTCGACATCTGCAAGCGCGCCGGCGTGAACCCAGCATCGGTCAACTACTACTTCGGGAGCAAGACCGAGCTCTACAAGGAGGCATGGCGACACGCGTTCCAGCTGAGCATCAAGACCCATCCCCCCGACGGCGGCGTCCCCGCATCCGCGCCGGCCGAGGAGCGGCTCCGCGGGAACATCCGAGCGATCGTGCATCGCATCATGGACCCTGCGAGTCTCGACTTCGACATCGGCCGGCAGGAGATGTCGAGCCCAACGGGACTTCTGTCAGAGATCATGCATCGTTCAATCGAGCCGCTGCACGACGACCTCCTGAGAATCGTCCGCGAACTCATCTATTCCGAAGCGAGCGATGATGAAGCTCGGCTCTGCGCGATGAGTGTCCAGGGTCAGTGCTTCGGGCTCTTGATGCCGATCCGATCAAGAAGGTGCAACAACAAGCAGACCAGGCGATCCGGCGGCCCACACATCCCGTACGAGGCTGACACGATTGCCGAGCACATCTTCCAGTTCAGCCTCGCGGGGATTCACGCCGTGCGAAACCGGTCCCGAACAGTGAACGAACCGGCGAACGCCGGGAAGAGAGGATCATGAGACTCCTACGACCAATCATCATCATCGCCGCGACGGTCGCGGTCGTGTTCGCGGCGCACCACGTCTTCAAGAGGTCGACGCCCCAACAGCAGCAGCGTGGAGGCGGCGCGACGACGGTCATCACCGATACCGTTCAGGCAAGAGCCTTCGCGGACCGCACCGAGGCCATAGGGACCGTCTCTGCGAACGAGTCGGTCACGGTCACCCCGGCCACGACGGAACGCGTCGCGAAGGTGCTCTTCGCGGATGGAGCGCACGTGGAACGGGGCGACGTGCTCATCGAGTTGGAACACGCCGAGGAGTCAGCGTCACTCGACGAGGCTCGAGTGAACCTGCAGGAGCAGACGCGCCTGTTCGATCGGGTGAAGATGATGAACGAGCAGGACCTCATCTCGCAGGAGGAGTTCGATCAGGCCCGGGGAGCGCTGGAGACGGCGCAGGCCCGTTACCTCTCGGCCGAGTCGCGGCTCCAGGACCGGATCATCACCGCGCCGTTCGGCG
>CAZNHF010000083.1:0-11529 GCA_964572375.1 uncultured bacterium
CCTTCCTCGTGCTCGCCACGCAGAACCCGATCGAGCAGGAGGGGACCTACCCGCTTCCCGAGGCGCAGGTCGACCGGTTCATGCTGAAGCTCCGTGTGGGGTATCCCACTCGCGAGGAGGAGCTCAGGATCATGGATCGCATGGCGGGCGGCACCGAGCCGGAGGTTTCGGCGGTTGTCTCGCCGGACACCATCTTGGCGGCACGCCGTCTCGTCGCGGAGATCTACGTCGACGAGAAGATCAAGCAGTACATCCTCGATATCGTCTTCGCGACGCGCGAGCCGACAGGCGCGGGTCTCGATCTCGGTGACCTTATCGCGTACGGCGCTTCACCGCGGGCCTCGATCTTCCTGAGTGTCGCGGCGCGCGCGCACGCGTTCCTCCAGGGGCGGGCGTACGTGACGCCGGAGGACGTGAAGGCGATCGCGATGGACGTGCTCCGCCACAGGGTCATCATCACGTACGAGGCCGAGGCCGAGGAACTGACGTCGGAGGACGTCGTCCAGCGGATCCTCGACAACATCGAAGTCCCCTAGCACCGAGTCTTCGCCCTGACCATCCACGCGATCCGGAGATCCGGAGTCGCGCGGAGGACGTGTAGAACGCCATGCTTCCGAAAGAGATACTCAAGAAGATCCGGCGCATCGAGATCCGCACGAAGCGGCTCGTGGATGACATGTTCTCGGGGGAGTACCATAGTGTCTTCAAGGGGCGGGGTATGGAGTTCGCGGAGGTGCGCGAGTACCTGCCCGGTGATGACGTCCGCTCGATCGATTGGAACGTCACGGCCCGCATGGGTCACCCGTACATCAAGAAGTTCGAAGAGGAACGCGAACTCACCGTGATGTTCGTGGTGGATGCGAGCGGGTCCGGGCGGTTCGGCACGACCGAACGATTCAAGTCGGAGCTCGCCGCGGAGCTCTGCGCGATCCTGGCGTTCTCGGCGACGCGGAACAACGACCGTGTCGGCCTCGTTATCTTCACGGATCGGATAGAGAAGGTCGTGCCCCCCCAGAAGGGACGGCGGCACGTGCTCCGCGTCATCCGGGAGATACTCTACTCGGAGCCCGAGGGGATCGGGACCGATATCCCATCTGCCATCGACTACCTCTCGAAGGTCGTGCGTCGGCATGCGGTCGTATTCCTCGTGAGCGATTTTCTTGCTGAGGGATACGAGCGCGCGCTGGCGACGGCGGCGCGACGGTTTGATCTCATTGCGGTCGAAGTGAGCGACTCGAGCGAGCGGTCGCTTCCCGACGCCGGGCTCGTCGGGCTTTCCGATTCGGAGACCGGGGAGCGGCTGCTCATCGACACGAGCGACCGCCGGTTCCGGGAACGATTTGCGGCGGAGGCTTCACGCGTCGTCGCCGAGCGGAAACGGCTCTTCGGGCGGCTCGGGATGGACTCGATCGCCGTATGCGTCGGGGAGCCGTACATCGAGCCGCTCGAGCGGTTCTTCAGGCTTCGCGCCCGTCGTGCGGGCCGCGCCGTCACGACCCGGATGGGGAGGGCTGATTCATGAGGCCGTCGACGCTCTCAGGACGTGTCTGCGCCGTGCTCGTTTGGGCGCTGGTCGCGCTCTGCGCCGGCGTGAACGTTGACGCGGCGTGGGCGGACGACGACGCAGGGTCGATGGGGACGGGCGGCGTGGATGCGGCGCGGACCGGAGGGCTTCGTGATGCGCCGCGCGCCCCCACGGACTCCCTCCTGATGGTCGGAGCGAGCGTCACTCCCGACTCGGGGACAGTGGGCGACCGGCTCGTGCTCACACTGACGGTCGTGCATGACTTCGAGACGGCCATCGCGTTCCCGCGCGTCGCGGGTGAGATCGTACCGTTCGAGGTCATCGACGTCGTCATCTATCCTTCCGACGAGGGCCCCGGTGGGGTGGTCGAGCGTCGGGACGTCGTCATCACGGTATTCGAGACCGGTGAGCATACGATTCCGGCTCTCGCGTTCTATGCGGTGGTCGCGGGTGGCGACACGGCGGTTGTGTACTCCGAGAGCTTGAGTGTGACGATCAGGAGCGTCATCCCGCCGGAGGAACTCACGGGCGACATCAAGCCGCGCGACATCAAGCCGCCTCTCGATCTGCGGAGGGCCGTCTGGCCGTGGAGCCTGGGATCGATGCTCGCTGCCGCGCTCGTCGTCGGGTGGCGTCTCTGGAGACGGTGGCGTGGATCGAGATCCGAGCGGCCCGAGGACGAGGGGCCGACGGCGGCCGAGCGACGGAGGGCGGCTCATCTGGGTGCGCTCGAACGACTCCGTGCACTGAGAGGGAGCGACCACCTGACACTCGGATACGTCGAGCCGTTCTATGTTGAACTCACCGATATCGTTCGCCGATACGTCGGCGAACGCTTTGGCGTGCCGGCGATCGGCAGGACGACGGCCGAGCTCAGACCTGAGCTCGATGGCGCTGCGCTCGGGAGTGGCGACATCGAGTGGCTCACGCGCCTGCTCGAGCGGGCGGATCTCTCGAAGTTCGCGCGCACCGCGCCGGCGCCGGCGCAGGGCGAATCCGACCTCGACGACGTCGAGGGTTTCGTGGAGAGGACGCGACTCAGGGATGGCGAAGAGGGAGGTTACGATGCTCCGCTTCGCTGATCCGGCCTTCCTGTGGTTCCTGCTGGTCATTCCGGTCTACCTGTTCGTCTCGCTCAGGCTCGGTCACAGGTTCGAGGCGGCGATCTCGTTCCCGCTGACGCGCATGGCTCGGGAGCAGGCCGGGCACTCGGCGGTCTGGAAGCGCGGCGCGGCGCTCGCGGTGCACTGTGTCGTTCTTGCGCTTGTGGTCATCGGTCTCGCTCGCCCGCAGGCGGGTCGGGGCACGGAGAGCGTGCTCTCCGAGGGGATCGACATCCTCCTGGTGCTCGATGTCTCGGGAAGCATGCGTGCCGAGGATTTCAAGCCACAGAACCGTCTCGCCGTGGCGAAGTCGGTTGTCGCTGATTTCATCGAGGGACGCGTCTCGGATCGCATCGGCATGGTCGTCTTTGCGAGTGAAGCCTACACACAGTGCCCGCTCACGCTCGACTACGCGGTGCTGCTCGAGCTGCTCGATTCGGTCGAGCTGGGGATGATCGACGAACAGAGCACGGCCATCGGACTTGCCGTGGCGACGGCGGCAAACCGCCTCCGCGAAAGCGAGGCCGAGAGCAGGGTAGTGGTCCTTCTCACCGACGGCCGCAACAACGCCGGCGAGATCGATCCGGTCACGGCGGCGCAGGCGGCCGCGGCGCTCGGCATCAGGATCTACACGGTCGCTGCCGGCACTCCCGAGGGAGGCCCGATCCCGGTCGATGATCCCGTCTGGGGCAGACGTTACGTGAACGTGCCGACTGACATCGACGAGGATGTCCTCCGGGAGATCGCCAGGGTCACCGGCGGAAAGTACTTCCGCGCGAAGACCGAGGGGATGCTTGCGGAGGTCTACGCGACCATCGACGAACTCGAAAGGACGAAGATCGAGGTCAAGCACTTCACGACGTACACGGAGCTCGGACCGAGATTCGCGCTGGCGGCGCTCATCGCGGTGATAATCGAGCTCTTGCTCGTCGCGACCGTGCTCAGGAGGATCCCGTAGCTGTGAGATTCGCCATCGACACTGAACTTCTGCTCCTCTGGTACATCTGCGCACCGGCCGCGGTCGCCGTGCTGCTAGGGTGGCTGGCTCTCCGGCGGCGCCGCAGCGCCGCCAGGGAGCTCGCGGAGCCCGCGCTCTATCTTCGGATCGCTCCCGACACGGCGGAGGGCGTGCACCGGGCGCGCGTCTGGCTCGCGGTGCTCATCGTTCTCGCGCTCGGTCTCGCCGCGGGTCGTCCCCAGACGGGCACCCGGCTGGGGGTAGCGACGCGCCATGGGATCGATCTCATGCTGGCGCTCGACGTCTCCGACTCGATGCGGGCTGAAGACCTCAGACCGAATCGCCTGGAGAAGGCGAGACGTGAGGCGCTCACCCTCATCGGTCTTCTCGACGGGGACCGCGTCGGTGTGATCACGTTCGCGGGAGCCGCCTTCGTGCAGTGCCCGTTGACGCTGGACTACGGCGCGGCCTCGATGCTACTTTCGGCAGTGGAACCCGGCACGATCTCGCGTCCGGGAACCGATCTCGCCGCCGCCATCCGGAAGGCGACGGCCGCACTTTCGACGCGACCCGACCGCTCCAAGGCGCTCGTGGTATTCACCGACGGCGAGGGGCATGAGGAGGACCCGCTGGATGCGGCTCGCGAGGCGGCCGACGCGGGAGTCAGAGTCTATGCGGTGGGTCTCGGCTCCACCGCAGGTGAGCCGATCCCGCTCTCAGCATCTGAGGGTGGAGGGTACAAGCGTGACCGCTCGGGTAACATCGTCATGTCGAGGCTCGACGAGGGCGTACTCATGGACATCGCGGCGGTCACCGGTGGGGGCTACTACCGGGCGACGAGCGGCGAGCGCGAGCTCAGAGCGATAGAACAGGAGCTGGCGCGGATGGAGCAGGGGGAACTCGAGTCGCGGATGCTCGCATTCTACGAGGAGCGGTTCCAGATCCCCATGCTGGTGGCGCTCGTGATGCTGCTTCTCGCGACGTTCGTTCCCGCGAGGCGTCCGACACGGGCGCCGCGCGCGGGTCGGGCACTCACCGTGCTGATGCTCCTCGCTGTGTTCCCATTCGCGACCGGCTTCGGTGAGACTCCGGGCGGCCACAACCGGGAGGGCAACAGACTCTACGGGGAGGGTCGCTACGATGAGGCTCTTACCGCGTATCGGAGCGGGCAGGTGCTTGCACCCGAGATCGCGGAGCTCGGTTTCAACGCGGGCAACGCGCTCTTCCGTTCGGGCGATGTCGAAGCGGCGCTTCGCGAGTACCAGCGGGCTGCTTCGGCCGGGAACACCGAACTCGCTGCTGCGGCGCTGTACAACGCCGGGGACGCGCTTCTCGCGGCGGGAGACCTCGATGGTGCGATCCAGGCCTTCCGTCAGAGCCTCTTGAGGAATCCGGACGACCTGGACGCGAAGTACAACCTCGAGTTCTCACAGCTCGCGCGCGAGCAGCAGCAGTCTCAGCAGCAGAGCGGGGACGGCGAGCAGGACCAGCAGGGCGAGCAGGACCAGCAGGATCAGCAGGGCGGCCAGGGCGAGCAGGACCAGCAGGGTGACCAGGGCGAGCAGGACCAGCAGGATCAGCAGGGCGGCCAGGGCGAGCAGGACCAGCAGGGTGACCAGGGCGAGCAGGACCAGCAGGATCAGCAGGACCAGCAGGATCAGCAGGGCGGCCAGGGCGAGCAGGACCAGCAGGGCGGCCAGGGCGAGCAGGACCAGCAGGACCAGCAGGGCGAGCAGACCGGAGAGATCGACGCGGCGGGCATGACACCCGAGGAAGCGGAACGCCTGCTCGATGCGATCGCCGAGGGTGAACGCGAGCTCCAGGCGGAACTTCGGGCCGCGCAGGCGAGAAAGAAGGAGAAGGTTGAGAAGGACTGGTAGAGGAGCAGCAGTCACGGTCGCTGTCATGATCGCGGCCGTCATGGCGCTCGTCCCCGTCGCGGCGCGGGCTGCCGTGAGTGTGACCATCTCGGTCCGGCAGACGACTGTTGCGGTGAACGATGCGTTCGCACTCACCGTCACGGTCGAGGGCGCTCTCAACGTTCCGGCGCCTGATCTCGACGCGGTCGAGGAGCACTTCTCGGTGCGCTCGGCCGGCAGCTCGACGAACATGTCGATGGTCAACGGTCGCATCACGCAATCCAAGAGCTTCACGTACATGCTGCTCCCGCGCGGCGTCGGCGCCTTCACGGTCGGGCCCGCCCGCGTCGACGTAGACGGGACCGAGTATCTGAGCAACACCTTTGAGATCACCGTCGTCGAGGGCGGCGCCCCGGCGGCGCAGGCTTCTCCGGACGTGCGCGAATCCTCGCAGACCTCGTCGGGACGCGAGGTCTTCGCGACAACGAGCGTCGACAAACGTTCCGCGTATGTCGACGAGCAGATCACGCTCTCGTTCAAGTACTACAGGCGTTCGGAGCCGATGCGGCAACCGCAGTACGAGCCGCCGGACCTGACCGGATTCTGGGTCGAGGATCTCGACGCGCGCGAGGAGTACATCGAGATCATTGAGGGCATGAGGTATCGGGTGACCGAACTGAAGACGGCCCTCTTCGGAGCCTCCTCCGGGACCGCAACTGTGAGCCCGGCGACCCTCCTGTACTACGGCGAGGGGCAGGCGTTCACGTTCTTCTCACGACCCGGCGAGCGTCAGACGCTTCGCACCGATCCCATCGAGATCGAGATCAGCCCGCTCCCGGCAGAGGGCAGGCCGGCGGGATTCACGGGAGCTGTAGGACGCTTCCAGCTGAGTTCGTCGATCGACGTGTCGTCCGTGGCCGCGCAGGACCCGGTGACGTTCACCGTGACAGTACGCGGCGAGGGCAACATCCGGACCGTTCCGGCTCCCGACCTCGCCTCGTTCACGGACTTTCGGGTGTACGAGTCGGGCAGTTCGACCGAGGTGACGCGGAAGAACGGTGTCGTTGGCGGCGTCAAGCGCTACGAGTTCGTCCTCATCCCGGAGACCGAGGGGGAGAAGATCGTACCGGCCATTGAGCTTCAGTACTTCGATCCGTCGACGCGCCGATACGAACGGACCGGTTCGACGGCGCGATCGATCGAGGTGATGCCGGGCAGCGGTGACAGCGAGGCGGATCCGGTCACCCGCGCCGGTATCGAACGCGTCGGAAGTGACATCCGCTATATCCGGGAGTCGACGGACCCGCTGGCGCCGGTCGAGCGTCCGCTCCACGCGCGTCCGTGGTTCATGGCCCTGCAGCTGGTGCCGGTCGCGGCGCTGGTGCTGGTAACGGCGTACCGCAGGCGGTCCGACCGTCTCGGGAGTGACGAGAGGCTGGCCAGGCACCGCGAGGCCTCCGCAAGGGCGCGCGATGCGCTGAAGGTGGCGGCCGCGGCCTTCGCAGGCGGGAATCGCGAAGATGGATGTTCGGCGGTCGCGCGAGCGATCACGGGCTTCATCGGCGACAGGACCGGCATGCCGGCTCGCGGGATGAAGCTCGACGAACTCGCGTCGACCCTCAGCAAAGCGGGAGCCGATGAGAAGCTCGTGGCGAGAGTGAGGTCGCTTCTCGGCGTGTGCGACGCCGCCCGGTTCGCGGGTGCGGACGCCGGCGTCGATATGGAGCGTCTCCCTGATGAGGCACGCGAGTGCATCCGCGAGGTGGAGCGGCTGACGCGGACGGGACCGTGGCTCGCGCACGCACGTCTGCATGCGGGTGGTCGCGGGGGTCCGGGCACGGGCGTCGCCATGATCGCGGCGATCGCGGTTGCCGCCACGCTTCTGTCCGGTTCGACGTCTCTCGCCCGGACGTCGGATGGAAACGATGCCGGAGGTATCACCGCGCGCTTCCGCGAGGCGAACGCGCTCTACGCAGCGGAACGCTACGATGAGGCTGCCGGCGTGTACGAGACGATCATCGACGGCGGTTTCGGGACTGCCGATGTCCACTACAACCTCGGAAACGCCCGGTTCAAGCTCGGCGAGCCGGGTAGGGCGGTGCTTGCCTACGAGCGGGCGCTCCGGGTCGAGCCCGGCCACACGGATGCGCGGGCTAACCTGGCCTTCGTGCGCGAGCAGCTGGCCGATCGTCAGGCGCCGCTCGACGACGGGCCGGTGACAGCTTTTCTGCGGCGTCTCTACACCGCGGTGCACGTCTCGACGTTCGATGCCGTTGCGAGCCTGCTCTTCTTCGGGCTCTTCGCCGTCCTGATCGTGGGGGTTCTTCGAGGCGGCGTGTCGGGCTGGTCCCTGAGGGCAGCTGTCACGTTGCTCGCCGCCTTCGTGGTCGTGGCGACCGCCGCGGGCGTGAGAACTTATTCGGCGAATACGGTGGACGACGCCGTCGTGCTTGCGAGCGAACTCGCGGCGAGAACAGGGCCGGGCGGCGACTTCGTGCTCGAATTCAAGATCCACGAGGGCACGACCGTGGCTGTGGAAGAGGTCCGCGGTGAGTGGACCCGCGTGAGGGTCGGTGGAACGGACCTCGTCGGGTGGGTGATGAACGAAGGGCTCGAGGCTATCTGACGCTTCGACGGTCGAAGGATATCGGAGGGCGGAATGGGTGCGGGAGAGAAGCTCAGCGTTGGCATCGTCGGCGCGACCGGAGCGGTAGGGCTCGAGATGCTCCGCGTGCTGGAGCGGCGCGGTTTTCCGGCGGACACGGTTCGTGTGCTCGCGTCCGACCGCGGCGAGGAGCGGAGGCTCAGGTTCCGACAGCACGACCTCGCCGTGGAGCCGCTCACACCGGACTCGATGGACGGGTTTGATATCGTCCTTTTTGCGACCTCCGCAGATGTCTCCCGCCGGTACGTGCCGGAGGCGGTTCGGCGCGGAGCCGTTGCGATCGACAACAGCCGGGAGTTCCGCATGAACGACGATGTTCCGCTCGTCGTGCCGGAGGTCAACGCGCATGCGCTGAAACATCACCGCGGCATCATCGCCAACCCGAACTGCTCGACGATCCAGCTGGTCCAGGCGCTGAGACCGATAGAGGAGAGGGCCGGTCTCAAGCGCGTTGTGGCCTCGACCTATCAGTCGGTCTCCGGCACGGGGCTCGGGGCGATCGAGGAGCTCAGGACTCAGTCGGTCGCCGTGCTCTCCGGGGGCGAAGCGTCCCCCTGCATCTATCCGAAGCAGATCGCGTTCAACTGCCTGCCGCACATCGACGTGTTCGATGAGCTGGGGAATACGCGCGAAGAACTCAAGATGATCGGAGAGACAAGGAAGATCATGGAACTTCCCGGACTCGCGATCGCGGTGACCTGCGTGCGCGTGCCGGTCTTTCGCTCGCACGCCATGGCCGTGAACGTCGAGACGGATCGGTCGCTCACGACGGACGAAGTACGCATGCTGCTCGCTGAGGAGCCGGGGGTCCGCGTACTCGATGATCCTGTTGAGGGCGTCTACCCGACGCAGGCCGAGACAGAGAGGACGGACGAGACATGGGTTGGTCGCATCAGACGCGACGACTCGGTTCCCCACGGGCTCTGGCTCTGGATAGTTTCCGACAACCTCAGGAAGGGGGCGGCGCTGAACGCCGTCCAGATCGCGGAGCGACTGATCGATGCGGATGCTCGCTGACCTGACGCTCGGCCGGTACATCGTGGCCGACTCGCCGATCCACCGGCTGGACCCGCGCGTGAAGATGGCCGGGGCGGTCGTCGTGCTCGCGCTCGTCATCGGGCTCGAGAGCTGGCCCGCATATGTGCTCCTGAGCCTCATGCTTCTCGTCGCGTCCGGCGTTGCAGCCCTCGGCGCGGGTTTCGTCGTCCGGAACATCCTCTCGCTCAGATGGCTTCTGGTGGTCGTCTTCCTGATGCACGGTCTGCTCGGCACCGGTACGCCGGTGGCGCCGTGGCTTCCGTGGGTGACGCGGCAGGGGATCGCCACCGGCGGCTTCTTCGCGTGGCGCGTCGCGCTCATGGTCACCGGAGCGGGACTTCTGACGGCGACGACCTCGCCGGTCGATCTTGGCGACGCGCTCGAGCGTCTGCTCCGACCGCTCGCCTGGCTCAAATTCCCTGTCCACGAACTCGCGATGATCTCTGTTATCGCCCTCCGCTTCGTCCCGACGCTGCTCGAGGAGGCGAGGCGCATCATGAAGGCGCAGCAAGGCCGCGGCGCGAGTTTTGAGGGAGGTCTCGTCGCGAAAGCGCGTGGTGCGCTCCCAATCCTGGTTCCGCTTTTCGCGAGCGCATTCAGGCGCGCCGACGAACTCGCGCTCGCGATGGACGCCCGATGCTACCGTGGGGCGGTCGGACGCACGAAATACGTGGAACTCCGTCTCGTCGGGCGGGACGCCGCAGCGCTCGCGATCATCGCGGTTGCCGTTGCCGTCGTGATCGTCGCATCGCGGGCGATCTTCGGTCTCGGCTGGATGGGCGCATGAGCGGGCGAATCCTCAAACTGACGATCTCGTACGACGGGACCGCGTTCTCCGGTTGGCAGGTGCAGCCGGGGATGCGAACAGTCCAGGGAGAGCTCGAGTCCGCGTTCTCCGAACTCGCGGGTGAGGTCGTGCGCGTCCATGGGTCGGGACGAACCGACGCCGGCGTGCATGCGATGGCCCAGGTGGCGCACGTCGAGACGGCGCTCGGTCTTCCGGTGGAACGCATCCGTGGCGCGGTGAACGCGCGTCTTCCGGTGGACGTGCGGGTGAGCCGTGTCGAGGAGGCGCCGGCGGATTTCAACGCCCGATTCTCGGCCGTGCGGCGCTCGTACGTCTATCTCATGGCGACCGGGGAGGACCCTCTCTGGCGCAACCGTCGCTGGGTTCTCGGACGGCGGCTCGACATAGAGGCCATACGGGAGGCCGCCGAGACGCTGCTGGGAGAGCACGACTTCTCGTCATTCTGCCTGACAGGGAGTGAACCGAACCATCACCGTTGCTGTCTGAACTCTATTTCGATAGAATGGCACCCGGAACTCGGTGAGATGATGATCCTGAGAGTGAGCGCCAACCGCTTCCTGCGAGGTATGGTTCGCTCGATCGTCGGGACCCTCGCCGAGGTCGGTCGCGGACACACGTCGGCGACGGAATTCCGCGAGATCCTTGAGGCGCGTGACCGGGGCAGAGCCGGTGCCACCGCGCCGGCCTGCGGCCTCTACCTCGAGAAGGTCGACTACAGCGGGGAGGTATGACATGAAGATATTTCTGGACACGGCGAACATCAGTGAGATCCGGGAGGCGGCTGCGATCGGTCTGGTCGACGGTGTGACGACGAATCCAACCCTCGTGTCGCGCGTCGAAGGCAAGTTCGAGGACATCATCCGTGAGATCTGCGAGGTCGTGGACGGTCCCGTCAGCGCGGAGGTCGTCAGCCTCGATGCCGCCGGTATGCTCGAGGAGGCGAAGAGGCTCGCCGCCATCCACAAGAACGTTGTCATCAAGATTCCGATGACCAAAGACGGGGCACGGGTCATCAGTGAGCTCAAGACACTCGGGATCAGAACGAACTGCACACTGGTCTTCTCCGCAAATCAGGCGTACATCGCCGCCAAGGCGGGGGCGTCGTTCGTGAGTCCTTTCATCGGTCGTCTCGACGACGCCGGAGCAGAGGGAATGGAACTCATTCGCGACATCATGCAGATCTATGAAAACTACGATTACGACACCGAGGTCATCGTGGCCAGCGTGCGGCATCCGCTGCACGTCGTGGAGTCGCTGCTTGCCGGTGCGCACATAGCGACGATTCCTTCCAGCGTGTTCGAGAAGATGTTCAAGCATCCGCTTACGGACAAGGGGATCGATTCGTTCCTGGCCGACTGGGAGAAGGTGAAGTCCCGCTAGCCTGGTGAGCGCCGTAGCGGTGAGGCGGTATGTCGCTCAAGAGGTGTGGCGTGCCGCCGCCCGGGTGCGGCTCGACCAATGAAGTGAGGAGGACGGACTGGACTCCAGAATGTCGAGGACCGTCATACTCGCCCTCGTATTCGTGCTTGCCGGCGTGACGACCGGTCTCGTCATGTCGGTGAACTCGCTCAGA
>CAZNHF010000084.1:0-11474 GCA_964572375.1 uncultured bacterium
ACTCCTGCCAGGACGAGCTTGCCAACCCTCCGTTCAACTCCGTCGTGGATGGTGCATGGCAGCTCGACAACTTCAATGTGCTCGTCAACGACGTCCATGTCTGGCTCGACGACTGCGAGTCGCCCGGCGACAACGGTTGGGTGCATGACGACATCCCGGCCGCAGGGCAGACCGGCGTCGTCTTCTACCGCGGTCTTTTCGGCACGGACTTCGACACCGGGCGGCCGAGCACGTGTGACGACCGCACCGGTTGGATGATGGGTGCGGTCGATCCCTTCACCGGTGTGATGGCCGATAATGAGTACACGTGGCTGATGACCCCGCCGATCGACATCAGCGGGGCCGAGAAGCTCGTCGGTCAGTGGGACGTCTGGGTCGATCTCCCGTACGAGTCGAACGACCGGTTCGACATCTGGATTCGGAGCGGCGACTCGAGCGGATGTATCGAGCCGCCGTCGGGAATCGAGGACCCCGGTGGTTGGTATGGCGGTCCGTTCTGGGGTGTGTGGGACGATGATTGGACTCGGTTCACAGGCGAAGACTGGCTGTTCATCACCTGGATGCTGGAGAACGATGAGCCTGCTGCACCTGGGACGCATCACGCCGGGATCCTCCTGAATCGACAGCGGGTCGGCGTTCCTTCAGGCGACCCGGGGACTTCCTTCGTGTATGGGAACTGGGATCGGTTCCATGACTGGTACATGGAACAGATCCTCGATGCGCTCGTCGATTCCGCCGAGATCGCGGTCTTCGATGATGACGACATCGTCTCGCTCTCCGTGATGGCGACCGATGACGGCGCCGCGTGGGACGCATACTCCTGCAGGCTCATGGATCCGCTCGGCGACGACTGGGTGTGCCCGCCACCGGTGAGTCAGATGAACCAGGGCAGCGAGATCCACTACTACTTCGAAGCCATCGACGGCGTGGGCACCGTCACGACCTACCCAGCCGGCGCACCGGACGAGTATATCGAGTTCTCGATCCTGCCGCTAACCGCGACCGTGACCGACCCCGGCATCCTGCTTGTCGACAAGCACGGCCGTGGGACTCCGGGCGAGTACCGCGACTACGCCCACGACTCGGAGTACTACTACCGTGAGGCTCTCGGTATCCTCGGGTATGAGTGGGACGTCTACGATGTGGAGGTGCCGTCCGGCACCGCTCATTCGGAGGGCCCCCCACGCGAATCCTACGACTACTACGAGACGGTCATCTGGACGACCTCCGAGTTCGATGCGTTCACTTTCTGGACCATCGACCAGCGCAACGTGACCGAGTGGCTGGCCGAAGCCGGCGCGGGAGAGGAGCGCAACTTCCTCGTTGCCGGGAACGACTGGGCGTTCGAGCTGATGGAGGTGGGGCGTGAGACGCTCGATTTCGTGACCCAGTGGCTGGCCGTCGAGTACATCCAGGACGGTGTGGGTGATGTGTTCACTGACAGCGTGCCGATGCTGCGGGAGCACGCCGGTGGAACCACGTTCATGGATAGCGGGGACGGTGCTTGCGTGCTCGCCGGCGGCTGCCCGACCCTCATGTACTTCGACGTCATCCAGCCCTATCCGGGGAGCAGTGCCGAGACCGTGGCCGACTACATGAAGCTGGATGCGAGCGAGCTCCCCGCCGGAGTTGCCCACACCGACCCGACCCTCGGCTACCAGACCGTCGCGCTCGGGTTCGGGATGGAGTTCATGATGGACAGCCTTGACCCATCGACCGGGTACTACAACACGGGCGTCGCCGACCGGGTCAACCTGATGGGCAATATCATGGAGTACTTCGCGAAGAGCCCGACCGTGAACCCGACCGACGTGCCGGTGAACGACGGACTCAGGAACACGCTCGCGCACGCGTCTCCGAACCCGTTCAACCCGGTCACGAAGATCGCCTACAGCGTCCGTGAGACGGGTCCCGTGACGATCACTGTTTACGATGTCGCGGGCAGGGTCGTGCGGACGCTCCTCGAGGGCGAACTCAACGCCGGGACGCAGGGCTTCGTGGTGTGGGACGGCAGGGGCGACGCGGGGGAGTCGTGCGCCAGCGGCGTCTACTTCTGTCGCATGAACGCGCCAGACTTCACCGAGAGCCGCAAGATGGTGATGCTGAAGTAACGCCCCGAACGTGCAGCGCCCCCTGTCGGTGTCCAAGAACGAACACGCACCCCGTGCTCGCGCGCGGGGTGTTGCTCTTTTCGCAGGGGCCGGGCGCGGACAAAGCAAGAGGCCGCCCGCGTTCGCGGGCGGCCTCTCCTGTTGCACAAGGCGTCCTCCCCCCCGGGCTGACCCCTTGCACTCCCTTGCCGGGCGGGGCAGAAGCCCCGCCCGGTCCATTCCTTCTACTTCAGGATGATCATCTTCTTCATCGCCTCGTTGGCGCCGCTCTGGACTCGGTAGAAATAGATGCCTGCCGAGACGTCGTGGCCGTCGGCGTCCTTGCCGTCCCAGGCGACCGCATGGCGGCCGGCGGGGAGCTCCCGCTCGACCAGCGTCGCGACCCTGCGGCCCGCGACGTTGTAGACCTCAAGCGTTGTCTTCGACGGGTGCGGCAGGTCGAAGGCCAGTGTTGTTCCGCCTCTGAACGGATTCGGATAGTTCTGGCGGAGCGCGAACGCGACAGGGATCGTCGGCTCGTCAACGCCGGTGCCCGTGAGGTCGAGCGTGATCGTCACGACGTCATACGTGTCATACCGGCTGCCCGTCGAGAGGTGGAGATCGAACTCGACGATTCCGTCGGCCGGCGCAGGGCGCACCCTGACGACGAACGGCGAGGCCGTGTTCGTGGCCGTCCCGCTGCTCGGGATGGAACCGAAGCTGGCCGTTCCGTCCTCGATCGTCACGTCCGGGTCGCTCGTGGTGAGCGTTCCGGTCACGGTCGAGGCGCTGCCCGTGCCGCCGTTGGCGATGGTCAGGATCAGGTCAAAGACCTCGCTCGGCTGGGCGAGGCCGTCGCCGTTGCCACCGCTCGCATCATCGATGACCTGGCCGTCGACCGCGAGCCAGACGTCCGACTGGTCGGGACCCTGGGTCGTGAACTTCACGGCCCGGCCGTTGCTGATCGTCGCGCCGTTGGCGTCATGGCTCCCGTTGTAGACATACTGGATGCCGTCGTTCTGCGCCGGGCTCTCGATGCCGATCGTCGCGCTGCTGGCTGTTCCGACGGTCTGGTACTGGAAGGCGATCACACCGTCTCCCGTCGCCGTGGGCATGTAGGCCGGATCGTAGAGGATGACCTCGAACGTCTCGGGGTTCGTGCCGCCGTAATGAACGTTGGCGTCGAACTGCACGATGTAGCGGTGGTTGGCGCTGTCGTAGTACTCGTAGATGTCACCGGCGTCAGACGGATCGAGGTCATCCCAGAACGGGGCGAGCATCGCGTCGGGGCCGTGTGTGTTCGGGATTGCCGAGTTGTCGCCGAAGCGGTAATCCTCGACGCCGAGCGAGATGAAACCGTTCGAACAGACCGAGATCTGCGTGTAGTTCGTGCCGTAGTACTTGAACGTGAACGGCAGTGCCAGGGTTGCCGTCGCAGCGTCGGAGTTCGTGATGTCGGTGATGATCGACCCGACGGCTGTGATCTCGATCCAGCTGTAGACAGGGGCCTGACCCGTCCATGTGTCCGTGTCATCGTACGCGTAGTACCCATACGAGTCCGGACCGGTCGGGCCCTGCGTCGCAGCGCCGCCCGCCGTCAGCGAGAAGCTCACCATCTCATCGTGCGTGTACGTTGCGGCCTCGCCGACGGCATCGATCACGAGGTCGAACTCGTGCGCCGGCGGAACCGCCGGGCTCACGCTCACGCGGTACGAGTTGGCGGCGTTCGTACCGCTGCCGCCAGCGCCGATGTCGCCGAACGTGCCGTCGTCGTCGGTGACTACGAGGTAGGCGTCGCTCGTGCTGAGCTGGCCTGTCACCCCGGTTACGCCGAGGGCGCCATCGTTGTCAAACGTCACGTTGAGCCATGCCGTCTCGCCGGCTTCGAGGACGCCGTCCCCGTCGCCGCCGGCGCCGCCGTCATCGACCGTCACGCTGGCGATGTTCAGATCGGCGGCAGACACGGTCACGTCCGGAACGAGGATCATCCAGGCGCCGCGCACGTCGTCAGCCGTGGCGTAGAGCGTCAGCGCGAGCTCGTGGCCGTTCGGGCAGGCCGCATCGACGGCGAGCGTGAAGTCGGTGATGTTGTCGCCCGTGCCATCGCTGATGATCGTGCCGTACGACGAGGTCGTGTCGACCAGCGTGACATTCATGTCATTCGAGCGGAGGATGCCGTAGACGTTCGTCGCGGCGTCCGGGCCGGAGTTCTTGAGCGTAACGGTCAGCGCGACCGTCTCACCGGGGCTGACGAGTCCGTCATTGTTTCCGCCGGAATCGTCGGGGGATGCGCTGTCGTACTGCAGGAACGGTCCGTCGATGGTCACGATTGCGTAGCTCTCGTACGGGTGGATGTTGTGTCCCGACACGGTGATCCACATGGTATCCGCGAGCACCGGGTTCACGCTCAGGCTGACGTTGCCGTTCACATCCGTCGTGCCGGTTGCGTAGACCTCGCCGGGCGCGTAGGCACAAACGAGGGCGCTCGGAACGGGGTTGCCGCCATCCGTGATGGTCACGAGATAGGAGCTCGGCCCGCTGGGCACCGTCGGTGCATGCGATACGTCAGGCTGCACAGGGAATGCCGTCCAGACGTCGAGCGCCGGGTCGCCCTGCACGCTCCAGCCCTCGTACTCGTACTCGTCGCCGTACGTCGTGTACACGGCCATCTTGCCGTGCGCCAAAGCCTCGCCGAGCGTGTGCATCTTGAGATTGAAGATGCCCGAGTAGAAGTCCTGGTTCACGACACTTCTGAGGTGAGCGCCATGTGACACGACACGGCTCGTCGCCAGAAATGCCACGGCGCCGCGCGGGGCACCGATGGTGCCTGCGCGCATCCACGTCTCACACGGATAGCCGTCGGAGCCGTAGCTCCCGGTTCCGCACGTGGCGGACATCACGACCGGCAGCCTGTAGCCGGGGTTCGTGCTGTTCGGGTTCACATCGAAGGGCGACCACCAGTTCGAGACGCCCTGGCCGCGGTAGTTGACGAACACACGACCCGCGTCTACGGCCGCGTGGACGTCGTTATAGTCATCACCGTTCTTGCGGAAGAGCGTGTCGATGACAGCGAACCCCTCGTTGTCCATGAGGTCGTACGCGTGCCACGTATCCTCGTAGTACGTTGCGTCGGAGGTATCGTAGTCATCACGCACGATGAGGCAGGCGCTTCTGAACCAGAACACGTCGGCCATGTAGGGTGTCCGCTCGTAGCCGAGAGTCTTGGCTACGATGAGGTCGATGTCCGCATCGCTGTCGCCTGAGAAGCGCCCCCAGAAGACGTCGATCAGGACGTCGGATCCCTCGAGCTGACAGTAGCCGTCGTCTGAGCCGCTCGAGCTGCCATGCGTCGGCAGGACCTCGGTGTCACCGACAAACAATATGTATTCGGGCGGCACGGTCCATGTGTCGTACGCCGTCTGAATGTACGTCTTGATCGCTGTGTAGCTCGAGCCGATGACCGAGAGCTTTGCGATCTCGACCTCGAAGCCCATCTTGTGCTTCCACCCGGCCAGCGGGAGGATGTTGTCGTAGTAGGTGTCGGCCGTGATGATGAGATACTTGCCTCGCGAGTCGCTCTCGTAGCGGGGCTGCACGAAGCTGTAGTTCGCGATCTGGCTTTCGTAGATATTCCGGAACGCAGGCGACTCGGCGCGATCGGTCGTCTTGATGTTGGTGCGCGTGGGAGAGGAGTAGTCGAGTTCGACCGTCAGCCGCGTTGCGACCCGGAGCTCGCCGGCCTTCGCATCGTACGACGCCGGGTAGACCCGGAGCGGGACGACGCGGTAGTCACGCATGATGGCGGGGTCGCCAATACTCACGGCGCTCTCAGGAAAGAGCGCGCCCCTGGCGTAGGCGGCAGCGTTGTGCGCGAGTTCGGCCCCGGGTTCACGGTCCTCGGCCTGAACCGGCAGAAGCTCTCCGCACGATATGGTCTTGTACTGCGCATCCAGGATGCGGAGCTCCACTCCGGATGTCGGTGGTACCGCGATGAGCGTCGCCGCGACCGCGAGCGTCGGGTCGCCGACGTCACCGAAGCGACTCGCGCCGTCGAACGTAATGAGGTCGTAGGTGAGTCCCTCGATCTGGACGCTCGAGAGCTCGGCTGGCGGGATCTCGATCTCAACGACCGTGTGAGCCTGGTCGGACTCGAGGACGTTGAATGTCACCGCCGCTGCAGGACCGGCCACCAGCCCAAGGAGCACCGCCATCAGCGTCGCCGTCAGGGCGTACGTAAACTGTCCGCGCATCACTACCTCCCCGGAGTGTTGGTGCGGAGTGTCGACTCTTGTCATCATCACTGTGTCACGATTGTCCGGCGCTCGGGAGACCCCACGGTGGAGCGCCCCGAGCGTATCTTCAACATCGATGCCATCTTATCACATTTATCGTGGTTTGTCTATGATGCGTTCCGGTGTGTCCCGGCACCGGAACGCATCCTCCGGCGAGGCCGCGCGGAGCAGCGCTCGGCGTAATGACCTATGGCGTTACGAGTTGGGAGAGAGGGACGAGGTTCAGCAGCAGGCCGAGTACGAACGGCGCGACGAGGTAGGTGGCAATCATGATCACCGTGCCCCGGCGACCGAGAATGGAGAAGAGGAGCGGGATCGAACTCGCGCAGATGCCCGTGCTTGCCAGAGAGAAGGCGAGCGCGTGCCCGAGCGGCAGACCGCGCGCGACGAGCGGGGCGACGAGAAGGACCTCCTCGCCTGCGCACATGTTGATAGGAATGCCAACGAGCGTCGTTGCAGCAAGGGAAAGCACGCCTGAACGCGTGATCGCCTGCATGTATTCGGGCGTGACCGCGGCGGCAACAAGGGAACCGATGCAGAGCCCGTAGAGTACGTACGGGTACAGGCGTTTGACAGTCCCGGTCGCGACGGCAACGGCGGAGTCCACGCGCCGTGGGTCGGCAGCTGGGTCACAGGCGCCGTCGTGTGATCGTCCCTCCGGTACCGGGAGCGTGACGTGCGGGCTGACCGTCAGCGCCACAGCAACGGCGACAATCGCGGCGCCGGCGATCCGCGCGAGGACGTACACCGGCCCGAGCACATCCAGTCCTATGAGTATGATGACCGGGCTCAAGAGCGGCGCGGTCGCCAGGAACACGAGCGCGGTTCGGACTCCGCCGGCTCCGCGTGAGCTCAGCATCCCCTTCGCCACGGGGATGACGCCACACGAGCACACAGGGAGGACGGCGGCGACCAGAAACGCGCTCGGCGCGTTCCGAGGCGTGAGGCGCTTCCAGCGCGTAGCGAGCAGTCCGGAGAGCAGGCTCGCGGCGAGGAACACCGGTATCACAGTTGCCGCGTAGTACCAGCACGCTTCGAGCACGACCCGTGCGAAGTCCGCTGCCGAGCTGATTGCTGCGCCATCGAAACCGGCAACAGGACAGGCGGCGCAGTAGGCGAAGAGCCCGGCGCGAAGCTGAGGGACCATCCCGAGGACTGAGATGACCACGGACATGGCGAAGATCGCCGTGGCCACGAGGACCCTGGTCCGCGGCGACACCGGGACAGGACGAAGTAGCGGCCGGCCGCTTCGGCCGGGAAGGTGGTCGACGAACACGACGACCGTCAGCGTGAAGACGATGGCTCCAAGCAGTGCCTGCATCTGACTCCGTGCTCATTCCATGGGCGAGATGCGCGCATAGTATGTGGACGCGGCGCGTCCCGCGCGAGCGGAGCGAGCGTCCTGCTGCAAGAGTACGGCACGCGGCGGCGCTCGACAAGGAGCTCACGACCCTCAGGTATGCCGCATCCGGGCGGCCATTCCTGACGTGCGAGGAGCGAGAGATCGACTTGACAATGACTGGCGAGTCGAATAATATATACATATACACGATGCATGTATGAAAGACTCAGAGTGTTCACGGTGTCTGCACGTTCTGAGAGGCAGTTCGCGGGAGTGGACGCAGCAAGGAGCACCACGTGTCAAGAGACGACGCGAAACGAGATGACATCCTCACAGCCGCAATCGAGGTTTTCGCGAGGTACGGACTCAAGAAGACCACCGTTGGGGACATCATCCGGGCGGCGGGCGTGTCGCGAGCCACGGTCTACAAGCACTTCGCCGACAAGGGAGAGATCTTCGAAGCCGTGGTGGCGCGCGAGATAGGTGAGATGCTTGCCGAGGACCGGCGGGCGGTGGCGAGGGAGACAACGACCCGGGCACGGCTGCGTGCGGCGATCACAACGCACTCGGAGCTCACCCGCAAGAAGGTCAACCTGCTCCGTGTAACGAGGGAGCGGTTCGCGGAGTTCGTCCCGCACAGCGCGGAACAGATGAGGAAGGTCACGCAGGAGGCAGCAGCGCTTTTCGCGGACATCATCCAGCGGGGAGTGGACGACGGTGAGATCGCCGTGGATGACGTGGACCTTGCGGGGCTGACGGTACTCTACGCTGTGAAGGGGATCTTCATGGGTGCCGTGATGGACTCGTGGGACGAAGATCCTGACATCGTCGTGGACTGCATGCTCGACATGCTCATGGACGGGCTCCGTCCGCGTGGGGAGACAGCCGCGTGACCACGGGATCAAGCAACAGAGCAGACACTCAATCTGGAGACAGCATGGGATACGCAACCACAAGCAGGGTACGAGCGACGGCATCTCGGTGCGCGGTGATCGTTCTGCTCGCGCTGCTGCTCGGAGCGCTGGCCGTGCCGGCGATGGCCGGAGATGACGCGCTTCAGCTGACGCTCGACGAGGCGATCGCCATTGCGCTCGAGCACGGGCACGAGCTGGGGATGGCGGAGGCGGCAGAGGAGGGCGCGAGGGCTCGCCTCTGGCAGGCGCGTTCGGCGTTCCTGCCGGCGGTGAGCGCGAGCGCGTCGTACACGAGGCTCGACGAGATCCCGTACATGGATGCGTCCGGGTTCGGGGACATGTTCGCGCCGATGATGGTGCCGTTCGAGTATCTCGTCGACCAGGGCTACCTTGATCCATCGACGCTCGAGGGGCTGGCCGGGGACGGTGGTTCGAGCAAGATCTACATGGGTGATGACGACATCTACTCCGTCGGCGTCACGGTCACGCAGCCGATATTTACAGGAGGCGCGCTTCTGAGCGCGAAGGGAGCCGCTGGACACGGGCTCCGCGCCGCCGAATACAACACCATCAGGACCGGGCACGAGACGCGCTACAACGTCACGCAGGCGTACGTGATGCTGGTCCGGGCGAACGCGGCGCTCTCCGTGATGGACCATACTGTGGCGCAGATGCAGGGCCACCTCGAGAACCTCGAGGCAATGTACGAAGAGGGGATGATCCTCGAGCGCGACATCATGCAGGCGCGCGTTCAGATGTCCGCCATCGAGCTCGACCGGAACTCGGCGAGTCATGCAGTCAACCTCGCCGGCGCAGCGCTCGCCTTCCATATGGGGCTTGAGCCGGGCACTCGCGTTGAGGCTGTCGGTGCTCTCGACAGGCCGCTCCGAGGTCCGGTGGGACTCGATGGTCTGATGAGCGTCGCCATGAGCGAGCGTCCCGACCTGAAGGCGATGCAGGAGAGTGTGGGCGCCGCCGACAACATCGTCGGCATGGCGCGCTCAGAGTTCTTCCCGCAGGTGGTCGCGATGGGCAGCTACAACTGGGACCGTCCCGACCGCGAGTACGAACCCGAGTTCTATGACCACTGGAGTGTGACAGTTGCCGCCCAGATGAACGTCTTCGATTGGGGCGGTCGTTGGAACAGGGTCCGCGAGGCGAAGGCCCAGCGGCTTCAGGCCGAGCGCGGGCTCCGTATGATGGAGGACGCCGTTCGCCTTGAGGTCGAGGCGGGCTGGCAGGAGCATGATGCGGCGTCGAAGGCCGTTGGCATCGCCGCGCGCGGTGTCGAGCAGGCGCGCGAGAGCTACCGCGTGACCGAGGAGAGCTTCAGAAGCGGTGTCGCATCGAACAGCGATGTTCTCGACGTGAGCACCGCACTGAGAACTGCCGAGATGAGCAAGGTCGCCGCGCTGGCGCGGCTGCGATTGGCGGAGGCCGGACTCGATTTGGCAGCCGGCGTCGTCAGCGATCGAGAGGAGACACGATGAGGATCCGTACGATAGCACCCATCCGCACCGGCGTTCTCGTTCTGGCCATGGCAACACTCACACTCGGTGGATGCGGCGGTGGCGGCGACGACGACGAGCAGCAGGCCGAAGTGAGAGTACGACCGGTCAGCGTCGCAATAGTGGAGATGTCCCGCGTCGCTCCCTCGATCGACTTCTCGGGGAGCATTCTGCCCGCGAGAGAGGCCTCCGTCGGCGCGATGATGAGCGCCCGGGTGAGCAAGATCCTCGTGGAGCCGGGTGACAGAGTGAACGAAGGCGACCTGATGGTCGAGATGACCGGCGAGCAACTGACGCAGGCGCAGGCGCAGTTCATCGCAATGCAGAAGGACTGGGAGCGGATGACGCGGCTCCTTGAAACGGGCGCCGTGACGCAACAGGCATACGACCAGACCGACGCCGCGTACCTGGCAGCGAAGGCCTCCTACGATCTCGTACGGGAGAGCACGATGATCCGCGCGCCGTTCTCCGGCGTCGTTGCCGCGACCTATCTCGAGGAGGGCGAGGTCTTCGTTCTCATGCCGGGCGGCGGCGCGTCGACGCCGGCGATCATAGAGGTCGTTCAGATGGACGAGGTCAAGGTGGAGATCTCGGTTCCTGAGCGCGATCTGTCCGAGGTGCGTAAGGGTCTCAAGGCGAAGGTCGAGGTGGCCACCTATCCCGACCGCGTTTTCGAAGGCATCGTCACCCTCGTGGAGCCCGTCGTCAGCTCGATGACGCGCACCTCGAAGGCTGAAATCACAATTCCGAACAGCGGAGAGCTTCTCCGTCCTGGCATGTTCGCACACCTGACGCTCGAGCTCGCTCCGCGCGACGTCCTCCTTGTGACGCACGACGGCGTCCTCCAGCAGGAGGGGACCGGTCGATACTTCTCGATGCTCTACGAGGACGGGCACGCGAGGCGCGTTGACGTTGTCCTCGGACACGCCATCGGCGAGTACCATGAGGTGCTCTCCGGGCTCGAGGCCGGGCAGACCGTCATCACAACCGGTCGATACCGACTCGCGGACGGGGCAAAGGTCGCGGTCCCGCAGGGGGAGGGTGACCGATGAACCTTCCGCAGCTGGCAGTACGACGACCCGTCACGGTTTTCATGGTGTATCTCGCGATCGCGCTCTTCGGTATTCTCGCGATCACCAGAACGCCGATCGATCTCTATCCGGACATGGAGTTCCCGACCGTTGCGGTCATCACACTGTATCCGGGCGCGGGTTCCGAGGACGTAGAGAACGGCGTGACGAAACTTCTCGAGGACGCGGTCGCGACCGTGAGCGGTATTGACGAGATCTCGTCGGTCTCCCAGAGCAACATGTCGGTCGTCATGGCCA
>CAZNHF010000085.1:0-7008 GCA_964572375.1 uncultured bacterium
GGTAGTACATAGCGTATTGGATGGGGATCCTCATGTCGGGATCCCCGAGATGCGCGAGCAAGCTTCCATCGCGAAGCCTCACCAGCGAGTGAACAATCGACTCGCGATGCACGACGACGTCGATCGTGTCGAGTTCGAAGCCGAACAGCCAGCGCGCCTCGAGCACCTCGAGTCCCTTGTTGAACATGGTCGCCGAGTCGACGGTGACCTTCGCTCCCATCTCCCATGTCGGGTGCCTGAGCACGTCCTCGATCGTCGCCGTCGCCAGGCCCGTCACGTCTGCATCCCGGAGCGATCCTCCGGACGCCGTCAGCGTGATCCCATCGACCTCTTCACGACGGACCCCGCGAAGACACCGGAAGAGCGCGCTGTGCTCACTGTCGATCGGCACGATCTTGCTGCCCGTCACCATCGCGAGCGCCGTCAGCAGTTCGCCGGCCGCGACAAGCGACTCCTTGTTCGCGATCGCGAGCCGTCGGCCCGCGCGCACGGCGGCCATGGCAGGCCCCAGCCCCGACGCGCCGACGAGCGCATTGACGACAACATCAACGGTCGTGTCCGAGGCCATCGCCATGAGCGCATCCGCGCCCTCGGATAACTCGACGCCGGCGGGCAGAGTTGACGCATCGATCCGACCGGGCTCGCCGGCCTCGCCGCTGCCAAGGGCGATCGTGCGCGCCCCGAACCGGATCGCCTGCTCGACCAGAAGTGTTGTGTTCCGATACGCCGAAAGCCCGACGACATCGAAATCGTCCGGCGCCCTCTCTACGATAGAGAGCGCGCCGGTTCCGATGGAACCGGTGGAGCCGAGAATCACGATCCGTCTGGCAACAGACACTGCTCTCTCCCCGTCACTAGCGCGGTACGATGAATCGCAGGTAGTAATAGACGAAGGGGGCCACAAACAGCACGCTGTCGAAACGATCGAGCATACCGCCGTGTCCCGGAAGCGCGCGCGAAGTGTCCTTGACCTGAACGTCGCGCTTCATAAGCGACTCGACGAGGTCGCCAAGCGTCGCGGCGATGGCGGAGATCACTCCCAGTGCGAGCGCGTCCCAGAACGAGAGGAATGACGCAAATGTGTGACGCGCAATGAATGCCGTCGCGAGTGCGAGAGCGAGCCCGCCGAACGCGCCCTCGATGGACTTATTCGGACTCACGCGAGGCAGCAGTTTGGTCTTCCCGAAGGCGCTTCCAAAGAAGTACGCACCGGTATCGCACATCCACGCAAGCGCGAGCGCGAGGATGACGAACCAGCCGCCGCGGTCACCCCAAGGAGAACGTTCGCCGAGCTGCCTGAGGAGGATAATGTGGCTTCCAAACCACGCCACGTAGAAGACTCCGAGAATCGTCGTCGAGATGTGAAAGACCGCACGCTCCGCGTCGCGACGAAACAGCTCCATGACCATCACGAGCGCGAGAATGACCGTCACGAAGAGGCTCGAGAAGACGCCTTCCTGGAAATAGACGTACCAGGACACGCCGAGTCCCGCGAGAATGCCGACGGTCTTGTAGGGCCTGATGCCCTTGTGCTCCATCATGCGGTAGAACTCGAAGAGTCCCACTCCCAGGATGAAGTTCACAACGATGAGGAAACCGCGACCGCCGACCAGCGAAAACACGATGGCCGCAGGCACCCCCACCGCCGCCGTCATGAGTCGTTTCCCGAGCTGCTGTCGGTTGATAACCGCCATTCCGTTTCTCGTTCCTCGGCAGACGCCCGGCTACGAACGCGAGGCGTTCGGTTTGATCCCGCCGAACCTGCGGTCGCGCCCCTGGTAGTCGGCAATCGCATCGTACAGGTGTCGCCGCCGGAAGTCCGGCCAGAGAACGTCCGTGACGTAGATCTCAGTGTATGCGATCTGCCAGAGGAGGAAGTTGGAGATCCTCAGTTCGCCGCTCGTGCGGATGAGCAGGTCGGGATCTGGCAGACCCGGACAGTAGAGACGCTCCCGGATGGAGACTTCGTCGATGTCCTCCGGGCGCAGCGCGCCCTTCGCCACATCTCCGGCGATGGTCCGAACAGCATCCAGGAGTTCGGCTCTGCCACCGTAGCTCAGCGCCAGCGTCAGCCGGAGCCCGTCGTTGCCCTCGAGCTGCCGGATCGAGCGATCGAGGCGCGAGCGCGCGTACTTGGGAAGGAGGTCGATTCGCCCTATGGCATTGAGCGAGATGTTGTTCTCAGCCATCACGGCGACCTGTTCCTGAAGCGTCTGGTCGAGAAGATGCATGAGGGCGGAGACCTCGGCCCTCGGTCTCGACCAATTCTCCATCGAGAAAGTGTAGAGCGTGAGGTCGGACAACCCCAGTTCCGCGCTCGCGGTCACGACGTCCCGCACGGACTCCCGTGCCGCCGCATGCCCCGCGACACGCGGAAGGTGGCGCTTCCGCGCCCAGCGGCCGTTGCCGTCCATGATGATGGCCACGTGGCCGGGTAGTCTCGTCATGTCGACGCGGAACGTTTCGGTCGTGTCGCTCTTCGTCCTTCGAGCCATCGTCTCCTGCCCAGACTATGGCCAGGCGGCCGAAGCCGCATGCCACTGCTTCCGTTCTCCCACCCCGACTATGGCCCGGGCGGCCGGCCATAGCCGTCCGCCCGGGCCATCAGATTGAGCTGTCCCCGCAACGCGCGCTAGCCCTCCGTGATCGCGTCGAACGGGCACTCGTCGGCGCACAGACCGCAGTCCGTGCACGCGTCCGCGTCGATCTTGTACTTGTCCGGACCTTCCGAGATAGCTTCGACAGGGCAGACGGACGCGCAAGCGCCGCAGGCAGTGCACTCATCGGTGATGAAGTAAGCCACTTGGTTCCTCCTCGATCAGCTCTCTCGAGCCATTGCCATGGTCCATGACGCGTCCGATTAGACCTCCATCAACTCCTTCTCCTTCGCGGCGAGAGATTTGTCGATCTCGCCGATGTGTTCGTTGGTCATGTCCTGCACTGTCGTATCGTGCGCACGATGGAAATCGTCCTCCGAGATGTCGCCGGCGGTCTTCATCTTCTTGAGCGACTCATTCGCGTCACGCCGGATATTCCGCACGGCAATGCGTCCTTCCTCGGCCAGCTTGTGCACGAACCGCACCATCTCCTTGCGGCGTTCCTCAGTGAGCACGGGAATCGGCACGCGTATGAGGTTGCCGTCATTCGACGGGTTGAGTCCGAGATCGGCCTTCATGATCGCCTTCTCCACGGCACCCAGGATGCTCCGGTCCCACGGCTGTACGACCAGAAGCCTCGCCTCGGGGACACTGATGTTCGCAACCTGTCGGAGCGGAACGGAGCTTCCGTACGCCTCGAGCCTCACACCGTCCAGCAGTGAGACGGTCGCCTTCCCGGTGCGAATCCTGGCGAGTTCGTGCCTGACCGAGTCGACGGCCTTGTTCATTCTCTCACTGGTCTCAGCGAACAGCGCATCCATCGGCTATACCTCCTTGACCAGGGTCCCGATGGTCTCCCCCTCAACCACGCGGCGGATGTTGCCGTCGCGGAACAGGTCGAAGACCACAATCGGCAGCCCGAGGTCGCGACAGAGCGAGAAGGCCGTCATGTCCATGACGCCAAGACGCCGCTCGATGACCTCGAGATAGGCAATTTCTTCGAATCTCTTTGCGTCGGGATGGATGGCCGGATCGGCGTCGTAGACGCCGTCAGCCTTCGTGCCCTTGAGAAGCGCGTGGGCCCCGACCTCGGCCGCCCTGAGGGCCGCCGCAGTGTCGGTGCTGAAGAACGGGTTGCCGGTGCCGCCCGCGAACATCACGACTGTGCCGTTCTTGAGAAGGGCACGCGCACGGCGCGCACTGAACGGCTCAGTAACGGAACCTGAGGGCACGGCGCTCATCACGACCGCCGACTGCCCTTGATTCTCGAGAGCGAGTCTAAGAGCGAGCGCGTTGATGACCGTCGCCAGCATGCCCATGCTGTCGGTCGTCACGCGATCACTTCCGTCGCCCGCCGCGACGGCACCACGGATGATGTTGCCGCCGCCGATCACGACGCCGACCTCCGCACCCGCCGCGGTCGCTCCGCGAATCTCGCCGGCAAGCCACGCCGCCGAGTCCGCCGAGACTGGAGCCCCGTCCGCGCCGCGGAGAGACTCACCGCTCACCTTGAGAATGACACGCTCGTACGCCGCCATCGGGAGGTTATCAAGCTCCTTGTTCGTGTACGACTTTGCGCGGGAGTCCCTAGGAGGACTCCTCGCCGAGCTTCAGTCTGACGAACCGGCTGATACGCATGTTCTCGCCGAGCTTCGCGATCATCTGCTTGACGAGTTCCTCGATGGTGATGTCCGCGTCCTTCACGAACGGCTGCTCGAGAAGGCAAGCCTCAGAGTAGAACTTCTCAATGCGTCCGTCCACGATCTTGTCGACGATGCTCTCGGGCTTTCCAGCCTCGAGCGCCTGAGCGCGAAAGATCTCCCGCTCCTTGTCGAGGATGTCTGCGGGCAGCTCCTCACGCGACACGACGCGCGGATTCAGCGCGGCGATGTGCATGGCGACGTCCCTTGTGAACGCCTGGAACTCGTCGGTGCGAGCAACGAAGTCCGTCTCGCACAGGACCTCGACGAGCACGGCGAGCTTCGAGCCGGCGTGCACGTACGAGGTGATCAGGCCCTCGCCCGTCTTCCGCTCGGCCTTCTTCGCCGCCTTGAGCATACCCTTCTTGCGGAGGTAGTCGCCGGCCTCATCGAGGTTTCCGTCCGAGGCCGCGAGTGCCTCCTTGCAGTCCATGATGCCGGCGCCCGTCTTTGTTCTCAGTTCCTTCACCAGAACAGCGCTGATCTCCATCTCGTTTCTCCGGGTGATTCGTGCATGAGACGTGATACCGCGTACGGATCGGACCGTGCGTCGTCCACTCAGCACGCCCATCGTCGTGTCATCTACTCCGTCGGGGTCTCTCCGGATGCGGGCTCAGCAACAGGTGCGGGCTCGGCAACAGGTGCGGGCTCGGCAACAGGTGCGGGCTCGGCAACGACCACTGCAGTAGCGGGTGACGCGGCCTCAGTGGATGCCACCTTCGCGGGCGCGACGGCCACGGGTTCCCCTGCTGCTGCGACCTCGGGGACCACGGCGTCACTGCCCTCGAGCCGCGCAGCGCTTGCCTCGAGCACGCAGTCAGCGACAAAAGCGGAGAACAGCCGGATCGACCGGATCGCGTCGTCGTTCCCCGGGATCGGGAAGTCGATCGGGTCCGGGTCGGCGTTCGTGTCAAGCACTCCCACGATCGGGATACCGAGCTTGCCGGCTTCACTCACGGCGATCTTCTCACGGTGCGAGTCGACGATGAAGAGCAGGCCCGGCATCTTGGTCATGTCGCGGATGCCGTCGAGCACGTTCGCGAGCTTCTGTCGGTGCTTCTCGTGCGTGAGCACCTCGCGCTTGTTGAGCAGCTCGAACGTACCGTCCTGAGCCATACGCTCGATGTCGAGGAGACGACCGACGCTCTTCCTCACTGTCGCGAGGTTCGTCAGCGTGCCGCCCAGCCACCGCTCCGTCATATAGAGCTGGCCGCAGCGGAGGGCCTCCTCACGGACGATGTTCTTCCCCTGCTTCTTCGTGCAGACGAACAGGACCTTCTCACCCTTGCGGACGCACTCCTGGATGGTCTTCTTGGCCCTGTGCATGCAGTCGACGGTCTTCGCGAGGTCGACGATGTGGATCCCATTGCGTCGCATGAAGATGTAGGGACGCATCTTGGGGTTCCAGCGGTGGGTCTGGTGACCGAAGTGGGCTCCGGACTCCAGGAGATCGGTCATCTTGGGAACTGCCATGATGCACTTCTCCTCTAAATCAGTTCTGCCTCCGCGGCCATCATCCCACCGCGAGCCGCGGAGCCAATGCCCCTGCGGACTCCCGCGCCGGTCCGACCGCGTGTGTGATGGTCCCGCCTGCTCCGACCGGCATCCGCGAGGACGCCGGGGCGGACCGAGGCGAGCCTGCTGCTACCTCTTTGAGAACTGGAACTTCTTGCGAGCACCGGGCTGTCCGGGCTTCTTCCGTTCCTTCATCCGCGAGTCTCTCGTCAGCAGTCCATCCTGCTTCAGAGCCTTGCGGTAGCTCTCATCCACCTTGACGAGCGCACGCGCGATTCCCAGCCTGACGGCGCCAGCCTGGCCCGTCACCCCGCCACCGTTCACATTCGCGGCGATGTCGTACCGGTCTCCGGTCGAGGTCACCTCGAGAGGCCGATTGATATCGATAATCAGCGTCTTCCGGGGGAAGAACTGATCGATCGGCTTCCCGTTGATGGTCTTCTGACCCGTTCCCGGGACGAGACGGACGCGCGCGATCGCCTCCTTCCGTCTGCCAACTGCCTGGAAGGTATTGGCCATCGATCGACTCCTTTCGAACATTCTGCCGCCTTGAGGCGGCTATCATCGCCTTCAGGCGACTTCTGCCGCCCACCGGCAACACCCATCGCCGGCGGGTGCCGGCATCAACTCTAGAACTCGAGCGTCTCCGGCTGCTGCGCCGAGTGCGGATGATCGGGCCCCGCGTAGACGCGCAGCTTCTTGAGCATCTTCCTTCCCAGCTTGTTCTTCGGAAGCATCCCTCGCACCGCGCGACGGATGACCTCGTCGGGCCGGTCCTCCATCATGGTGCGCAGTGTCCTGAACTTCGCGCCCCCCGGGTGACCGCTGTGCCTGAAGTATGTCTTCTGATCGAGTTTGTGACCGGTCACCTCGATCTTCGCGGCATTCACGATGATGACGTGGTCACCCGTGTCGAGGTGCGGTGAGTAGTTCACCTTCCCCTTGCCGCGGAGCAAAGACGCGACCCTGGTCGCGAGTCTGCCGAGAACGACGCCCTCGGCATCCACGACGTAGTGACGCCGTTCGATCTCCGAGGCCTTTGTGATGTGTGTAGACATCCAGTGTTCCTCCGCAACCGGTGTGCTCGAGCCGCACGTACATGCAGGATAGAGGCACACCGCCCCGTCTGTCCGACGGCCTCTTCGACCGGCGGAATGTGTGTTCCGGCCACCTTCGCGTTGTCGGGTGCGCGTCGG
>CAZNHF010000085.1:7108-11463 GCA_964572375.1 uncultured bacterium
GGGTAGGTCCCAATCTTGTTGGCGACGTCGCCGTTTCCGGCGATCCGGTCCGCTCCGACGATGACCTTGTCGACCCAGCCGCGGGCCATGGCCGACGCCGCCGCGCTGTCACAGAGAAGCGTCACATCGATACCGTGCCGCATGAGTTCCCACGCCGTCAGCCGTGCGCCCTGCAGAAGCGGGCGGGTCTCGTCGGCGAAGACACGGATCTGCTTCCCCTCCTCCACCGCCGTATAGATGACGGCCAGCGCCGTCCCGTACTCCGCGGTCGCGAGCCCTCCGGCATTGCAGTGCGTCAGCACGCCGTCGCCGTCGCTGAGGAGAGCCGCACCGTTCCTCCCGATCGCACGACAAAGAAGCCGGTCCTCTTCGAGAATCACGATTGCCTCCGCGACCAGTGCGTCACGGATCGCGTCGATCGTGACATGCGCCGGGTCGGCGAGGGCGCGGAGCGAACGGCCGATGGCCCACATGAGGTTGACGGCTGTCGGACGCGTCGCCGCGAGGTGGTCGGCCGCCGCGCGCACGTACGTTCGGAGTTCGTCGAGCGACGAGGCGCCGCATTCGAGCGCGGCAAGGGCGACACCCATCGCGCCAGCGATGCCGATGGCCGGAGCGCCCCGTACCTCGAGCCGTCTGATGCTCTCGCCGAGACGTCTGTAGTCGTCGGTCTCGACGTGCACGAGTTCTCCCGGCAGTTTCGTCTGGTCGACGAGCCTGACCCGTCCGTCGCACCACTCGATCGTCCTTATGTGCTCCATCGTTCCTCCGGATGCCTAATCGATTCTGTTGAGGCAGTCGAGCTGTCTGAGGATGTCGCAGAGTCTGACGACCGGCAGACCGACCACGTTGTAGAAGCAGCCGCGGACCTGTTCGACGAGAGCGGCGCCACACTCCTGGATCGCGTACGAGCCCGCCTTGTCCAGCGGCTCACCGGCGCCCACATAGGCGGCGATATCGTCTTCGCTGAGGAACCGCACGAGCACCTCGGTGCGCTCGACACCACCCGCACTCGCCCCGTCTGAGCACCGGAATGCCGTAACACCGGTGTACACGTCGTGCCATCGGCCTCGCAGCATCAGAAGCATCCCGACGGCCTCCGCCGGGTCGGCGGGCTTGCCCAGAAGCTCCCCGTCGAGCACGACGACCGTATCCGCCGCGACGACCGTTCCCTCCTGGTATCTCCCGGCGACCGTCGCGGCCTTGAGCCACGACAGTCGCCGCACATGTTCGGCGGACGTCTCGCCGTCTGAGGCCGACTCGTCGACATCGGGGACGTCGACAGCGAATTCGAGCCCGAGCCCCTCGAGAATGCGCTTGCGGCGCGGAGACGCGGAACCGAGGATCAGCGGACTCTCGCTCACGAGCCCGTCCATCAGCGGGCACTTCATTCTCCGCATCCTCCGCGTCGCGGCGTCAATCGGTCCGCGCTGTCGAGGACAATGGTGACGGGGCCGTCATTGACCAGGCTCACGGCCATCTTCGCACCGAACCGCCCCGTCTCGACCACCAACCCCTCGCCGCGGAGAAGCTCCGCGAAGCGGGCGCACATGGCCTCCGCCGCAGCCGGGTCCTCGGCGCCGGTGAAACTCGGGCGCCGTCCCTTGCGGCAGTCGGCAAGAAGCGTGAACTGGGACACGAGCAGGACCGAACCGCCGGCATCGAGCACGGAATCGTTCATATGCCCGTCGGCATCCTCGAGGATTCTGAGCCCGGCACACTTCGCCGCGAGCCACCGAGCATCCTCCTCGGTGTCGCCCCGCGCTATGCCGAGCAACACGAGAAGCCCCAGTCCGATCTCGCCAACGGTGGTCCCGTCGACAACGACCCCGGCCCCGATAACCCTCTGGATGACAGCCCTCACGTCGCACTCCTCAGCATTCGCGCTTTCAGCATTCGCGCTTTCAGCGTTCGCGCTTTCAGCGTTCGCGAACCGACCGCCTCCGCTCGACGCACTTGACGCCCTTGAGCGATGAAACGGTCTTCATGAGTTTGTTGAGCCGACGCAGGTTCCCGACATGCACGCGGAACCTGGCGACCGCCTGTCCATCCTCCGAGGTCATGCTCGCGGCTGATATCTCGACGCCCTGGTCGGCGATCGCGCGTGAGACGTCCGCGAGGAATCCAGGCGACATGTCGCCCTTGACGATGAACCCCGCTCGGAACGTCTGACCCTCTCCCACATCCCACGCGATGGTCACCCTATGCTGCTCATCTATGGAGGGACCGAACGTGTTCGGACAATCGACGCGATGAATCGAGACACCACGACCTCGCGTGATGATGCCGACGATCCGGTCGCCCGGAACAGGCTGGCAGCACTTCGCGAAATGCGTCATCACATCGCCGACGCCGTCGATTTTGATGCCTGTGTCAACGCGACGAACTCGCCGAGTGAACCGCTCGACGAGTTCACGAGCCTTGCCCGAGTCCGGACGGAGCTTCCGCACGAGTTCTCGGACGCCGACATCACCTCGACCGACCGCCGCAGCCAGCTCATGCGCGCCGTCAAACCCGAAGCTCTGAGCAATGTCGTCAAGCGAGAGTGCCTGCCCCTTCGTACCGAGCTTCTTGATCTCGCGGTCGATGATCCTCCGGCCGAGCACGAGACTCTCGGTATCGACCTGTTCCCTGAGATAGTGGCGAATCTTGCTGCGGGCGCGTGAGGTCGCCACGACGGCGAGCCAGTCCCGGCTGGGCCTCGCCGAGTCGGAGGTGATGATCTCGACGCGGTCTCCGCTGGCGAGCTCGTACTTGAGCGACACAAGCCGTCCATTCACGCGAGCGCCCGCGCAGCTGTCGCCGACGGCGGTGTGGATAGAGTAGGCGAAGTCGATTGGCGTGGAGCCACGCGGAAGCTGCTTGAGGTCGCCGTTCGGTGTGAAGACGAAGATCTCGTCCTGGTAGAGGTGGATCTTCAGAGCCTCGAGGAATTCGTGCGCTTCCGTCAGATCGATGCTCCCCTCGAGAAGCTGACGGACCCACGAGAGGCTCCGTTTGAGGTCCTCGGTCCCGGGTTTGCCTTCCTTGTACTGCCAGTGCGCGGCGATGCCGAACTCCGCCTGTTCGTGCATCTCGCGCGTCCTGATCTGGATCTCGAAGAGTCTTCCATGCGGACCGACGACAGTCGTATGGAGAGCCCGGTAGCCGTTGAGCTTCGGCGTCGCGATGTAGTCCTTGATGCGATCGTGAACGGGCTTGAACATCGTGTGGACGACACCAAAGACGCGGTAGCACTCCTCGACGGTCTCCGTGATGATCCGGACGGCGACGAGATCGTAGATCTCGTCGAACCGCTTCTTCCGGACATGCATCTTCCTGTGGATGCTCATCAGGTGCTTGATGCGTCCGGCGATCGGGGCATGGACACCCTCGGCCTCGAGCCGTTCCCGGAGCGGTTCGACAAGTTCGTCGATCGACGCCGCTCTCTCGTCCCGTGTCTCGCGCACGAGCTGGACGAGTTCACGGTATTCGTCGGGCTCCAGCCACTTGAAAGTGAGATCCTCGAGTTCGCGCTGGATGCGCGCCATGCCGAACCGTCCGGCGAGCGGAGCATAGATGTCACGGGTCTCGCGGGAGATGCGTTCGATCTGCGCGGGCATCAGGTACTCGATCGTACGCATGTTGTGGAGGCGGTCGGCGAGTTTGATGAGGAGTACGCGTACGTCACGGACGACGGAGAGAAGCATCTTGCGGAAGTTCTCAGCCTGTTCGCTCTCGCGGCTCTCAAATCTCAGCCCGGTGATCTTTGTGACGCCGTCAACGAGACCCGCGATCTCCTCACCGAACTCCTCGCTCAGTTCGTCGATCGTCGTGTCGGTCTCTTCGAGAACGTCGTGCAGGAGGGCCGCGGCGACGGTCGCGGTGTCGAGCCGGAGTTCAGCCAGTATCGCGGCCGCCTCCTCAGCATGCTCGACATACGGGGCGCGGGACTTCCGAATCTGCCCTTCATGGACCAGGACGGCGAAGGCGTGCGCCCTCTCGATGAGGTCGCCGTCCAGTCTCGGGTCAAGTTCGACCAGGCCTCTCGCGAATTCGTTCTGCGTCATAGGATCACGCGCTGGTAGGTGGGAACGAGGGGCGGTACGGCAAGCCGGGGCTCAGTACTCCTCCGGCTGCACGTCCTTGAGGCGAAGCTGCAGATTCGTCTCCCCCCTCCATGTGTTTTCCTCGAGCACGTAGGCAAGCGACACCATGAACGAACTGTCGCTCAGCTCGTTCCTGAGTTCTCTGTAGGCTTCGGACATCCCGAAGCCGATCACATCCATGACGCGGCCCTCCTGCGACACGCGCATCCGCAGGTGACCGTTGCCGACGGTCTTCGCGTCCTCGACCTTCACTCGACGCGTCCCGAA
>CAZNHF010000086.1:0-11309 GCA_964572375.1 uncultured bacterium
GCTCACCCGATCACGACCTTCCCGAACGCGCTCGGCAGCATCACGATCGGCTACAACGGCTACGGGGATGCGGACAGCTACATCCCGACGGCCGACGCCGACATCGTGATGAGCTGGGTGACGTACGGGACGCTTCCGAGCGTGCTCGTCTACGACGACACGCCGGACCCGTCGAGCGGTCAGATCGTGTTCTACTCGTTCAACTACGCGATTGCCGAGGCCGCGGGTCGGAAGGACCTTCTCGAGAACACCGTGGTCTATCTGATCGCGCTCGAGAGCGCGCCGACCGGTGGGATCAGCGGCATGGTCACGCTCGACGGCGGGATGGACAACTCCGGCGTTCTGGTGACGGCGAGCCCGGGTGGCGCGACTGTCACAACGAGCGCGTCCGGCTACTACCTCATCGATGAGATGTACGCCGGCAGCTACACCGTGACTGCCTCGAAGGTCGATTGGTCGACGGGCGTCGAGACTGGTGTCGTTGTGAACGAGGGCGCGATCACGTCGCGCATCGACTTCACGCTGACTCCGACTACGATGTACGAGTACTGCGACAGCCCGGCTCTTCCGATCCCGGATTCGACTCCGGCGGGTGTGTCCGACTACCTGACGTTCCCGGACGATGCCGAGATCAGCGCGGTCGAGATCTACGTGGACATCACGCACACGTACACCGGCGACCTGATCGTGAACGTGATCTCGCCAGAGGGCACGAGTGTGACGCTGAGCAACCGCTTCGGCGGCGGCGCAGACAATATCGTCGGGTGGTATCCGACCGAGCTTGCGGTCGGCGGTCCCGGGAGCCTCGATGACTTCATCGGTGAGAACGCGCAGGGTGAGTGGGAGCTCTGGGTGAGCGACAACGCGGGCTCCGACCTTGGTACCGTCAACACCTGGTGCGTGCGCGTCATCGGTTCCGGCGGCACGGGTGTCGACGAGTTCGAGACACCGGTCCGCTATGAGCTGGCTGGCGTGAGTCCGAATCCGTTCAACCCTGTGACGGTCGTGACGTACGCGGCTCCGCACGAGGGTCACGTGGATCTGGCAATCTACAACATCGCGGGTCAGCTGGTGAAGACGCTCGTGAACAACGACGAGGGTCCGGGCTGGCACACGGTGACGTGGAACGGTCGCGACGACTCCGGTCGTTCGGTTGCTTCGGGTGTCTACTTCGCGCGGATGCAGGCTGAGAGCTTCACCGGCAGCACGAAGATGGTGTTGCTGAAGTAGGATTTCTCGACACGGGCGGGCCGGGTAGCATTCCCGGTGCCGCCGGTGGTGTACGACAAGGGGGCGGGCGCTCAGGCGCCCGCCCCCCATGACTATGTGTGGCGCTCCTCACGACTTGCCACGAGGTCCACCAGGGACTATGCTGATAGTAGTTGCACTTCTGCAACATCAGCCGAAGGACACGCCAGACATGTCAGCGCAGGATGACAGCAGGGCACCAGCAGACCGGCTCCCAGACCGTTACGATCCTATCCTCGACAGCATCGCCGACGGTGTATTCACAGTGGACGCGGAGTGGCGCATTCAGAGCTTCAACCGCGCCGCGGAGCGGATCACGGGCACGCCTCGGGACGAGGCTGTCGGACGTCCGTGCTGGGAGGTCTTCCGCGCGAGTATCTGCGAGTCTGCCTGCGCGCTCAGGCAGACGATGGCCTCCGGCGAACCGATTGTCGACCGCCATGCGTTCATAGTCGATGTGACCGGCGAAGAGATCCCTATCAGCATCTCAACGGCGCTTCTGCGCGACGCGAGTGGAGCCGTCATCGGCGGAGTGGAGACTTTCCGCGACTTGAGCGTGGAGGAAGAGCTCAGGCGCGAACTCAATGGTCGGAGCGTGTTCAGCGACATGCTGAGCAAGAACCACGTCGTGCAGGATATCTTCAACCTCGTGCCGGACATAGCTGAGAGCGGGAGTACCGTCCTAATCCAGGGGGAGAGCGGAACAGGCAAGGAGCTGCTGGCGCGCGCGATCCACGATAACAGTCTGCGGAGCGACGGGCCGCTCGTCGTCGTGAATTGTGCGGCCATTCCGGACACGCTGCTCGAGTCTGAACTCTTCGGGCACGTGGCGGGTGCCTTCACGGATGCGAAGCGTGACAAGCCGGGTCGCTTTGAACTGGCGCGCGGCGGGACAATATTCCTGGACGAGATCGGCGACGTGTCACCTGCCCTCCAATCCCGACTCCTGCGCGTGCTTCAGGACGGAAGCTACGAGCCTCTCGGGTCGGTCGAGACTCGAACGAGCGACGCGCGCGTGATCGCGGCGACGAACCGGAACATCGGCGAACTCGTGGACTCGGGCGACTTCAGACAGGACCTCTATTACCGCATCAACGTGATCGTGCTCGAGCTGCCGCCCCTGCGTGAGCGGCGAGAAGACATCCCGCTTCTCGTGGACCACTTCATCGCGAAGTTCAACCGGCTGCGCGACAGGGAGCTGGTCGGAGTTGAACCGAGGGTTCTTGATGCGCTGATGTGCCACGACTACCCCGGGAATATCCGTGAGCTCGAGAACATCATCGAGCACGCGTTCGTGACATGCCGAAGGGGGACGATCAGGATGCGTCACCTTCCGGCGCGCCTTCGGAGCGATGGGACAGACCGGTCTGCGGGTCTTCCGTCACTCAGGGAGGTCGAACGAAATTTCGTCCTGACGGCTCTCGAACGCCACGATTGGGACCGGCAGTCTACGGCGGCGGACCTGGGCGTCCACAGAACGACGCTCTGGCGCATGATGCGCCGTTTGGGAATAGCGGAGAGGCGTGCCGAGTCGGACACCCGCGCGAAACGGACGGCACGGAACTGAGACGAGATGTGGTGACGTGCGTGGATGTAGTGAGTACGCAACATGCCCGTTCCTTAGGGTTGCGGAATTGCAACATGTCGGGTCGTTCGACAAGGCCCGCCACCTGCCAGAAGACCTCATAACATCCCAGCGTGTAACAGGTTAGTATTTCCCGAGCAGTCGGTCGGGAAAGCGGCACGTTCTGTGCTGTTTACGGCTGTTGATTCCGCGGTGTGATGGGGAGAGCGGACGGTCGCTCTGTCCGGGTGGATGTGTGGCTGAGAGCGGGGGTGAGGCAGCCCGAAGCATGGAGACGAGCAGAGTGCGAGTAGGCGTAACAGTATGGGACGGAAGGATCTCACCGGTCATGGACACGGCCGGAGAGCTTCTCGTGGTCGATCGCAGGGAGGACGCGTGGGCAACGGTGCGCCGAGTGCCGCTCGGGGAGGCCGGTCACATGCGCGTGGTGCGGCTGCTGGGGACTCTCGGGCTGGATGTACTCGTGTGCGGGGCCGTCTCGCGGCGGTTCGCCGCGATGCTCGCAGATCTGGATATGACGGTGATGCCGTGGGTGACCGGAGATTTGGAATCCGTGCTCGCGGCACTCACAGAGGGGACGCTTGGGGAGGACCGCTACAGGATGCCCGGATGCAGACATGACGGGCGAGGGGCAGGAAGAGGTCGTGGACGTCGCAGAGGAGGTGGAAGATGAAGATAGCTGTTTCCGCGCAGGGACCGACACCCGACAGCGCGGTGGATCCCAGATTCGGCAGGGCTCCGTGGTTCGTTGTCCTGGACACGGAGACCGGGGAGTATACGAACATCGACAATTCGGCGAGCGTCTAGGCGGCGTCAGGTGCTGGCGTACAGGCGGTATCGCGCGTGACGAAGGCGGGCGTGACACGCGTTGTCACAGGGCAGTGCGGACCGAAGTCGGCCGGAGGTCTTGAAGTGGCCGGAGTTGAGGTTATCACGGGCGCGAGTGGCACGGCTCGAGATGCGCTCGAAGCAAACAAGTAGGCAGTCAATCCAGGAGAAAATAGAAATGCCAAGAGGAGACAGAAGAGGCCCGGATGGAATGGGTCCGATGACAGGAAGAGGAATGGGGTACTGCGCCGGTTTCGATTCACCGGGTTTCACCAGACCTTTCGGTATGGGTGGCGGTGGTGGTCGTGGTCGGGGTGGCGGGCAGCGCGGGCGCCGGTACGGTGGCGGATCCGGTATCGGATATGGCGGGGGATACGGCGCGGGTGTTGGGCCGCAGGCTCCGGGTTGGGGTCCGTACCCGAACGCCGGGTATGATGTGCCGCCAGTGGACGAGGCATCGCTGCTGAAGACCCAGGCGGACTACCTCGCGCAAGCACTCAAGGATGTCAGAGACCGGCTCAGCGCGCTCGAAGACAAGGAGTAGGTGCGCATGCCGGCATTGCGGATAGCTGTTGCGAGCGGGAAGGGGGGAACGGGCAAGACGACCATCGCGACGAGTCTTGCTCTCCTCCTTGCCGCCCGCGGCACCGAAACGAGCTACATCGACTGTGACGTCGAGGAGCCGAACGGGCGGATCTTCCTCGGCCCGACGATGGAGCGGCAGGTCGACGTGCATGAGGCGAACCCTGTCGTTGACACGTCAGTATGCACGAACTGCGGAAGGTGCAGCGAAGTGTGTCGCTTCAACGCGCTTGCTCAGCTGCCGGATCGCGTGCTCGTGTTCCCGGAGCTGTGTCACGCGTGCGGCGCATGCATGCTCCTCTGTCCGCAGGGCGCGATTCACGAAGAGCCGCGGACGATCGGTGTCATCGAGACGGGTCGCGCGGGACTGGCCGCGCTCCGGCGGGGTGGTGACGAGGATGAGGCGTCGGAGGCGAGCAGAGGTCTGGGGTTCGTCGAGGGTCGGCTCGCGATCGGGGAGGCCCGTTCAACGCCGATCATCAGGGCGCTCAAGAAGGAGCTGCCGAAGAGCGGAGTTGCAGTGCTGGATGCTCCGCCTGGAGCTTCGTGTCCTGTCGTTGAGTCGGTGCGGGACGCCGACCTCGTCGTACTCGTCGTGGAACCGACGCCCTTCGGATTGAGCGATTTCAAGCAAGCGTTGGGGGTCGTGCACGCCGTGGCCGGTGAGGCCGTGGTCGTCATCAACAAGACCGGCATGACCACGGAAGGAGACGAGGCCGCGGAGCGCGTTTGTGCCGAGGCCGGGCTCGATATTGTGGCAAGACTTCCGGAGGACCGGCGGGTGGCCGAGTGTCTGGCACGTGGTGATTCACCTGTCGGCTCGGTCGTGGGGTATGCAGAGAGCCTGGCTCCGGTTCTGGAGATGATCGTGGACCGGATGAGCCAGACACGGCCGGACGACGGCAAGACGACACACGGCGCGAGGGAGGGACAGTGACCGCGAGGCACGGGAGGATCAAGGAAGTCGTGGTCGTCAGCGGGAAGGGCGGAACGGGCAAAACGAGTCTGGTCGCATCACTAGCCGTGCTCTGGCCTTCGACCGTGGTCTGCGACTGTGACGTGGATGCCGCCGACCTGCATCTGGTCCTCTCTCCGGAACACAAAGAGGAGCATGAGTTTTCCGGTGGAGTCAAGGCACGGCTTGATCCCGGCGCCTGCACCGACTGTCGACGGTGCGTGGAGTCCTGTCGCTTCGACGCCATCAGAGTGGACGCCGATACCGGGATTCCCAGCGCCATTGATGAACTCGCGTGCGAAGGATGCGGCCTCTGCTTTGAGTTGTGTCCGTCAGCGGCCATTGAGCTCATGCCGACCCATAACGGACGGTGGTACGTCTCGGAGACACCGTACGGAACGCTCGTCCACGCGCACCTCGGCGCGGCGGAGGAGAACTCCGGCAGACTTGTATCGCTCGTCCGGGCAGAGGCGCGTCGCGTAGCTAAGGAACAGGGCGCGCAGACCATTCTCATTGACGGGTCGCCGGGCATCGGATGCCCTGTGATCGCTTCGATCACTGGAGCCGCCATGGCGGTTGTCGTGACCGAGCCAACTGCGAGCGGCGCGCACGACCTTGAGCGCATTCTGGCTCTCACCGCGAGGCTGGCTGTTCCAACAACTGTCATCGTGAATCGCTGGGACGTCTATCCTGAAGGAGCCCGGGAGATCGAGAGCATCTGCGAGCAGCACGATGTTCGAGTGGCAGCGCGGATCCCGTACGACCCGACCGTGACGAAGGCGCAGGTTGCCGGAGTACCGGTTGTCGAGTTTGCAGACAGCGACGGAGCCAGGGCCATCAGGGCCGCATCTGAATCGGTTTTGAAGTTGCTTGCGGCCGTAGGCAGCGCGTGATGGACGAGTTGCCGCGGCGGAGCTGGATGAAGAGGAATCGGTGGGTGTTCTGGATGGAAGACATTAGGAGGTCAGATGACAGAAAGTAAGGAGACCGGCGGGAGCCGACTTCGCATCGCGGTTCCGACCGCGAACGGCGAGCTGGTGGCGCACTTCGGCCATTGTCGTGAGTTCACGCTGTTCGACGTGGATCCGGAGGCGTGCACCATCGAGGGTTCGACATGCGAGGTTCCGCCGCCGCATGAGCCAGGCGTCTTGCCGTCGTGGCTGTCGTCGCGTGGAGCGCGCGTCATCATAGCCGGCGGCATGGGGCAGCAGGCGCAGCAGCTCTTCCGGAAGGGTGGGATAGAGGTGCTCGTTGGGGTCGAAACCGCATCGGCGGAGTCGATCGTCAGTGCGTACCTCAAGGGAGAGCTCAAGGGTGGCAGTAATCTGTGTGACCATTGACGGGTCCCCAGGAGCGCGCAATCGTACGTAACGTGCGTACGTAACATGCTGCTGCAAGTGATTGGTGGTTGGCGGCGGGCTGTCTGAACGACGCGCCCGCGGACGCCCGGTCGCTGACCGGCAGCAATAAGCAGGGAAACGAGGGGGTGTGCGCTGCAGGCGGACGCCCCCTTGGCGTTTCTCGGCGCGCCGATGCTCCCTTCGCGCTCCGGTCGCATCTGAAGAGATACGGGAAGACGACGGTGGAGGTACGGATTCGGCCGGAACATCAATGACAAACTCAGAAAGTGTGGTATAATATATGCATCGATTCCATGTGTCAGCCCCGTGGCCCGTTGAAGGTTACGGTGGACTGGCGTATATTTACCTGAATCGGGAAAACAGAGCCCCCGCGACGGACTCGTATGCTCCGGGTCCGCCATTCCGGGGAACGACGCTTCACCTCGAGCTGGGAGGTGTGTTGTGAGAAGAGCGACCCTGGCGCTTGTCGCGATCCTGCTGCTGACGCTGTCCGTGTCTGCGGCCGAGGTCGTGACGCTGAGTGGCGCCGAGGCCGTCATGGCCACGGTAGTGGAGTCGAGCGACTCCAGAACCGTAATCGAGTACGAACTGGGCAGTTTCACGAAGAGCCCGATTATCATCGGGGGAGAGACGTACTACTCGGTCTCGCTCGATGGTGAGCCGCACTCCTCGGAGCGCGGTCTGCCGGAGCTCCCGCTCATCGCGCGCAGTATCATCATTCCTGATGCCGCCGCGATGGACGTCCGCGTACTCGGTACGACGTATATTGATTTCGAGAACGTGCCGGTCGCTCCTTCGAAGGGCACCATCCTTCGTACGATCGACCCGGCGACGGTCGCGCACACCTTCGACTCGTTCTACGCTGACGATGCGTGGTATCCGTCCGACGTCGCGTTCGCGCGCGACCCGTACATCATGCGAGACGTGCGTGGTATGACGGTCGTCGTCAATCCGTTCCAGTACAACCCTGCGACGCAGACGCTCCGCGTTCACACGAGTGTGATCGTCGAGGCACGCAACGTCGGAGTCGGCCGCACGAACATTCTGCTGTCGAGTGGTTCGCACGCGCGCGTCGCCGAGTTCGAGCGCCTCTACTCGCGCCATTTCATCAACTACGATGAGGCGCGAATGGACCGCTACACGCCGGTCGGTGAGACCGGCGGCATGCTCGTCATCGCGTACGGCAGCTACATGACCGCCATGCAGCCGTTCGTCGACTGGAAGCTGCAGATGGGCGTCCCGTGCGAGATGGTCAGTGTTGCGACCGCCGGCGGTTCGGCCAGCGCGATCAAGAGCTACATCCAGTCCTACTACGACTCGCACGACCTCGCGTACGTCCTGCTCGTCGGCGACTCGGCGCAGCTCCCGACGCTGTCGGGCGGCGGCGGTTCGTCCGACCCGAGCTACTCGCTCCTGGCGGGCTCTGACAACTACCCCGACGTCTTCGTCGGCCGCTTCTCTGCGGAGAGCGCCGCACAGGTCGAGACCCAGGTGACGCGCAGCGTCGAGTACGAGAAGCAGCCGCAGTCGGGTGCTGCCTGGTACCACAAGGGTCTGGGTGTCGCTTCGAACCAGGGCCCCGGCGACGACGGCGAGTACGACAACGTTCACATGGACAACATTCGCACTGACCTGCTCGGCTTCACGTACACCGAGGTCGGCCAGGTCTATGACCCGAGCGGAACCGCGGCGATGGTGACGAGCGCCCTCAATGACGGGCGAAGCATCATCAATTACTGTGGCCATGGCTCGACGACGAGTTGGGGTTCGACCGGGTTCTCGAACACGCATGTCAATGCGCTGACGAACGACAACATGCTTCCGTTCATCATCAGTGTTGCATGCGTTAACGGGCAGTTCGACGGCTACACGTGCTTCGCCGAGGCGTGGCTCCGCGCGACGAACGGCAGCGAACCGACCGGCGCGATCGGTACATACATGTCGTCGATCAACCAGTCCTGGAATCCGCCGATGCAGGCGGAGGACGAGGTGACCGACCTCCTCATCGTTGAGGACAAGCTCACCTTCGGGGGGCTCTGCTACAACGGCAGCTGTCAGATGATGGATGAGTCGGGGAGCGATGGCGCGGATATGTTCCTGACGTGGCACATCTTTGGAGACCCGTCGCTTCGCGTCCGCACCGACACGCCGTCCTCGATGAGCGTCTCACACGACGGTTCGATCGACTCGGCGGCGACGAGCTACGACGTGACCGTGGCCGGCGTCGAGGGTGCGCTCTGTGCGCTCTACTACGACGGCGTGCTCTACGGTTCCGCGTTCACGAACGCCTCCGGCGACGCGACGATCCCGGTCGGCACGGCGCTCACGGAAGGCGACGACGTGGTCGTCACCGCGACCTCGTTCAACACGATGCCGTACTTCGGGGCCGTAACGGTCGGTCCGACCTACACGCCTTCCATTGATGTTACGCCTGCTTTCTTCGAGGTCACGCTGGAGTCCGACGAGTCGACGACCCGGACGCTCTACGTCAGCAACAACGGCGAAGCCCTGAGCATGCTTGACTACCAGATCGACATCGTCGACGCCGGCATGGCGCGCAATCTCACGGGCTCGACGGTGACGTCGAACCCCAACGAGTACGCGGCCGGCACGACGATGGACATCGTGTTCTCCGCGTACAACGGCAGCGGTGACAACGAGTGGGTCGAAGCTGTTGACCTCGACTTCCCATTCGGTGTGACGGTTAACGGCTGCACGGACTTCGTCGTCTCGAGCCGTACGCTGACCTGGAACGGCGCGACGGGCATGGGTGCTGCCATCACCTGGACCGGTGACTATTCAAATACCATCTATCCTGCTGAGACGGCGACCGCGACCATCAACGTGACGGTCGGTCCCGGCTTCGTGGGTAATCTCGAGGTGGCGTACACACTCACCGGTGACGACTACGGCGGCGCGCCGCATGTCGTCTCCGGCACCGTCATAATCAGTCCGCCTCCTGGTCCGACGGTGACGCTCACCGCCCCGAACGGCGGCGAGGAATGGGGCATCGGCAACTCGAACAACATCACGTGGACGTGGACGGGCGAGTTCTTCTTCGCGTCTCTGAGCTACTCGCCGGATGGCGGCTCGACCTGGTACGACATCGCGATGGATACCGCGAACGACGGCGCCCACGCATGGAACGTGCCCGGGCCTGTCTCCGCGGACTGCATCGTCAGGATCGTTGGCGACACTGATCCGGTGATCCAGGACGAGAGCGACGACATCTTCTCGATCTACCGTCCGGTCAACTGGCTTGTAGCGGTTCCCGCAAGCGGGTCCGTGGGCGCCGGCAGCACCGAGAACATTGAGCTCCAGTTCGACGCGACCGGTCTCTCCGACGGTGATTACTACGCCGATCTGCTGATCGATTCGAACGGCGGCGCGCGTGTGACGGTCTCCGTGACACTGCACGTCGAGGGCACCGGTGTCGAGGAGCTGCCTGTCGCACTGACGCTCTTCGGTAACCACCCGAACCCGTTCAACCCGATGACGCGCATCGCCTTCTCGCTGCCGCAGCCGGGCATCGTGAAGGTCAGCGTGTTTGATGTCGCGGGTCGTCTGGTCAGTGTGCTCAGCGACGCAGAGTTCGACGCCGGACGCGGTGAGATCGTCTGGGACGGCACCGACGGTCTCGGCGAGCCTGTCGCAACAGGCGTCTACCTCTATCGGATGGAGGCTGCGGGTGAAGTGCGGGACGGGAAAATGGTCCTGCTGAAGTAGCCGGCCGCCGCTAGCGGCGGCTTGGCGGCTGCTACGCAACCGCAGCCTCGATGCCACGGATAGTCTGAGAACGGGGACCGGGAGACCGGCCCCCGTTTCTCGTGTGATGCCACCGGGGCAGGGATCGAGGGTCCATAGAAACGGCTTGCCGTTGCAGACGCGGTATGGTAAGCTATGCGTAAGTCTGGAATGAACCTGAAGCCTGCCTGTTGTGCTGATCTCGGTCGCGGTCCGTGCCGAGTCCTCCGTGCAAGACCTTGGAGTGCGTCTCCGGTTCGCCCGTCGCGAGCCGGGTTATGTGTGTGCGCGCTCGCCGGGCTTCGGGGGTACACATTCGGGGGAGCCCACGTCGTCGGGAGAAGGGCGCGTTCATGAACAGGAGATGGCTGATACTGCTGGTGGTCGGGATCGAGCTGGGCGCCGCTCTGCTCGCTCCGCCGGTGGGTGCGAGAGACCTCGGTGCTGCAGAGCAGGCGACGCACGTTCCGCTGCCGCAGATGCGCGCGGCCGAAGGTGAACTCCGCCCGGCTCGTCTGGAGACGCTGTGGATCTTCGACGCCGACTTCGAGGATCTGACCGGCGACAACGCAGGCTGGACGTCGCTCGACCTCTCGGGAACGCTGCTCATCGAGAACTACTGGCACAAGGATACCATCCGGTTGACAGAGTCGTACCTGGGTGACAGCACGTGGTGGTGCGGCACCTACAACGAATGCTGGCTCCAGCCGCGAGGGTATGGAAACGACTGGCACCAGCTGATGCATCGCGACTTCGCCCTGTCGGATTGGAGCATCGCGAGCGACGACGTTCTTCTGGAGTTCGACCAGCGCTACGCGATGGAGCATGATTACGACTACGGATATGTCGAGATCTCGGATGACGGTGGAGACACCTGGACGACGCTCTTCGTAGCGAGCAACCCGGGCTTCGCAGGGAAGCCCGGGATCCCGAAGGACTGGGACTCTGACATGGGCCACCGGAGCCTGAGCTTGTCTGCGTGGGCCGGACAGGACATACGAGTCAG